>CAZKTS010000113.1:0-2918 GCA_964555735.1 uncultured Bifidobacteriaceae bacterium | reverse complement strand
AGACGAAGCCGAAGAAGCAGAAGGTGTCCCGATGAACTCAGAGATGATGGAGGCGCTCGAGAACATCGAGCGCGAGAAGGGCATCTCGGTCGAGATCATGCTCGAGGCGCTCGCGAACGCGCTCGTCACCGCGTACAAGCGCATGCCGAGCTCCGCGGAGGAAGCGCTCGTCGAGATCGACATCGAGACCGGCGACATCCGCGTGATCGCGCAGGAGCTCGACGAAGAGGGCAACGTCGTCCGCGAGTGGGACGACACCCCCGACAACTTCGGTCGCATCGCGGCACAGACCGCCAAGCAGGTCATCCTCCAGCGGATCCGCGACGTCGAGCGCGAGAGCAAGTACGAGGAGTACGCGGGCAAGGAAGGCGAGATCGTCACCGGCATCATCCAGCAGACCGACCAGCGCTACACGCTGCTCGATCTCGGCCGGGTCGAAGCGCTGCTCCCGCAGGCCGAGCAGGTGCAGAACGAGCGCTACGACCACGGCAGCCGCCTCAAGGCGTACATCGTCGAGGTCCGCAAGACGGCCAAGGGCCCCCAGATCGTCGTGTCCCGCACGCACCCGGGCCTCGTGAAGCGTCTGTTCGAGCTCGAGGTGCCCGAGATCGTCGACGGCGTGGTCGACCTCAAGGCCATCGCCCGCGAGCCGGGTCACCGCACGAAGATCGCGGTCGCGTCCAACGACAACAACGTCGACCCGGTGGGTGCGTGCGTCGGTGCGCGGGGTTCGCGAGTCCGCATGGTCGTCAACGAGCTTCGCGGCGAGAAGGTCGACATCGTCCCCTACAGCGACGACCCGGCCGAGTTCGTCATGAAGGCCCTCGCCCCGGCACGCGTGCGCGAGGTGCGGATCCACGAGGACACCGGCACCGCCGAGGTCATCGTCCCCGACTTCCAGCTGTCGCTCGCGATCGGCAAGGAAGGCCAGAACGCCCGCCTCGCCGCGCGCCTGAGCGGCTGGCGCGTCGACATCAAGAGCGAGACCCAGCTCCAGGAAGAGGAGTCGGGCGCGTCGGTCGACTACGCCGAGGGCGAGTGGGTGCAGAACGAGAGCGGCGAGCTGGTGTTCCAGCCCGCCGGTGGCGGCGAGGTCATCTCGGCCGCCGACGCCGGCTACGCGGGCGCGGCTCCGGAAGAGTCGGCGGCCGCCGACGGCGACGCCGCGCCGGCCGCGGACGCACCGGAGGCTCCGGCGGAGGACGCGACGCCCGAGGTGGCGGCGCAGGCCGAGGAGCCGGCGGAGCAGCCGGCCGAGCAGGAGGAGACGACCGGGGCTTGACGTTCGGAACGGAGGGTTGACCGGAGCGTGAGCGGGCGGGCCTCCGGGGACGACGGTCCCCGGCGCACGTGCGTGGGGTGCCGACGCATCGCTCCGGCGACCGAGCTGGTGCGCATCTCCCGCCCCGCCGACGGCTTCATCGCCATCGGGCCGGGACCGGGTCGAGGCGCCTGGCTCTGCGCCCCGCCGGCCGCCCTCGAGTGCCTCGACGCCGCCGAGCGGCGCCGATCGCTCGAGCGAGCGCTGCGGACGACGCTCCCGCCCGACGAAGTCGTCGCCCTACGCGCGAGACTGGAAACCATGAGCGGCTGATCACCGGCGGGCCAGGACCGCTGCACGCTGCCGCCGAGCACACCCAGAGAAAGCGAACAGCGGCCTTGGCCACGAAGAAGATCCGGATCTATGAGCTCGCGAGAGAGCTCGGCGTCGAGAACGAGGTCGTCCTCGAGCTCGCCAACGAGCTGAAGATCGGCGTCAAGAGCCACTCGTCGAGCATCGAGGACCCGATGGCGGACCGCGTCCGCCGCCTGGCCGACTCCAAGGGGCTCCGTCGCGAGCCGGAGCCCGAGCCCGAGCCGGAGCCCGCTCCCGCACCGGTCAAGAAGGCCGCACCGGCGAAGAAGGCCCCCGCGGCCGCCGCCCCCGCCGAGGCGCCCGAGAAGGCACCCGCGCCGACACACCGCGTCGTGCGGTCCACCGGCGGCATCCCGGAGGCCGACCTCGCGCCGCCGTCGCGCGTCGTGCGATCCACCGGCGGCATCCCCGAGCCGCCCCCACCCACGCGCGAGTCCGCTCGTCCGGCTGCGGCCGCCACGCCCGCGCCGCCCGCCCCACCGGCCGCGGCGCCCGCCGCTCCCGAAGCGCCGCCCGCACCCGAGGCGCCCCCCGCGCCCGACGAGCCGCCCGCCGCGCCGCTGGTCAGCGCGACCGGCAAGCCCATCCCGCCCCCGCCCGGTCAGCGTCGCGTGCCGCCGCCGCCCGGTGGTGGTGGCCGCACGTTCACGGCCGACGCCGGTGGTCGCTCCGGCGGCAGCGGCCCGGGCGGGTTCCAGCGCCGACCCGGGGGTGGCCCCGGCGGTGGCGGCGGCTACGCGCCCCGTCCGGGCGGTGGTCCCGGTGGCGGTCCCGGCGGCCGACCCGGTGGTGGTCCCGGTGGCGGTCCGGGTGGTCGCGGTCGTCCGGGCCCGCAAGGCCAGCGCCCGCGCCGCAAGAAGCGCCGTCGTCGCAACCTCGAGGAGCTCGGTCCGGCTGCGGCACCGACGCTCACGCCGCTCGACGCACCCGTACCCGAGGGCGAGATCGTGGTGCCGCGCGGCATCACGATCCAGGAGCTCGCGCCGAAGTTCAACCGCAACACCGCCGACCTCGTGCGCCTGCTGTTCGACGCGGGCGAGATGGTCACCGGCACGCAGTCGCTCGCCGACGAGATGATCGAGCTGATCGCCGAGACCCTCGGCGCGGAGGTGCTGCTCGTCGAGCCCGGTCAGGAGCAGGAGCGCGAGCTCCAGGCGCTGCTCGGCGACGACGAGGAGGAGCAGGAGGACGAGTCGCTGCTCGTCCCCCGCGCGCCGATCGTCACCGTCATGGGTCACGTCGACCACGGCAAGACGACGCTGCTCGACCGCATCCGCGAGGC
>CAZKTS010000112.1:0-3610 GCA_964555735.1 uncultured Bifidobacteriaceae bacterium | reverse complement strand
CCGAGAGCAGGTCGAAGTCGCGACGGCCTTCGAGCGGCTCGAGGTGCTCGGTGACGACATCGACGACCACGGGCTCGAGCGCGGCGACCGCACGCGGCGTGAACACGCGACTCACGAGCTTGCGCATCCGATCGTGCACCGGCGGGTCCATCATGATGATGGACGTGTGCTTCATGGTGTTGTTCGGATCGGTGAGCTGGTCGATGGTCAGCCCGTGCTCGCTCGAGAACGTCTTCCAGTCGCGGTGCGCGGCGACGACGTCGTCGAAGCGCGAGAGCGCCCAGAACCCGTACTGCTCGTTGTAGTAGCAGGGCGCCTCGTCGCGCATCCACCGATAGGTGTCGTACGGATCGTCGAAGAAGTCCCGGGAGAGCGGGTTGAACTCGGGCATCTCGGTTCCGGATCGGGTCAGACCGGGCGACGCTCGTTGAGCTGGCGGGCGTTGTCGCGCATGATCAGGCGCTGCGACGCGTCGTCGAACTCCTTCACCTCCGCGGCGTAGTCGAGCGGACGCGGCATGCCCTCGATGTGGGGCCAATCGGAGCCGAAGATCACGCGGTCGGCGCCCATGAGGTCGACGACCTCGTGCACGTCGTCCTCCCAGAACGGGTTGATCCACACGTGCTCGCGGAACTGCTCCACCGGGTCGCCGGAGAAGTAGCCGGGCATCTTGCGGCCGGTCGAGTGCAGCTTCTTGAACAGGTCGCCGAGGAACTCGGACCCGTTCTCGACCGACGCGAGCCGCACGTTGGGGAAGCGGTCGAAGAGCCGCTCGAGCATGGCGGTGATCAGGAAGTCGTACGCGGCCCGCTCGATGTTGAACATCTTGATCGAGGCAGTGCCGGCGCCACCGAAGGTTGCACCGAAGCCGTCCTGGGCGTAGCCCTGGGACGAGTACCCGCTGTCACCCGCGTGCACCACCACGGTGATCCCGGTGTCGTTCACGCGCTGCCAGAACGCGTCGAAGTACGGGTCGAACGGCGAGAGCTGCCCGTGGATCGTGGTGGGTGCCGCAGGCCGCATCACGACGGTGCGGGCGTCGTGCTCGAGGGCCCAATCGAGCTCGGCGATCGCCCACTCGGGGTCGGCGAGCGAGAGGTAGGGCGACGCAAAGATCCGGTTCTCGAAGTTGCAGCCCCAGTCCTCCTGGAGCCAGCGGTTGAAGGCCGTGAACGTCGCGTTGACCGCGAAGATGTCGTCCTTCAGCAGCTCCTCGTAGAGGATGCCGAGCGTCGGGAACAGCCAGATCTGCTCCAGGCCGTGCTCGTCCATCACCATGATGCGAGCCTCGCGGTCGCGGTACTCCGGACGGATCGGCTCACGCTCGCGCAGGAACTCCAGCGGGCTCTTCTGGTCCGGGTTGCCACGGAAGTAGTCGTGCATCGCGCCGGCCTTGGCGATCGGGTTGAACGTCGCGTTCACCACCGCGCGGCTGATCCGGCCGCCGACCACGTGGTACTTGCGGCCGTCGATGTCGGCCCACTGGACGCAGCGCGGCCCGAGCGCGGGGTCGAGGTGCCGCGTGAAGGCGTCGATCGCCTCGTAGTAGTGGTTGTCGGCGTCGAACGCGTCGAAGTCGATCTCGCCCATGGTCGGAGCTCCTTATTCGAAGATCAGCTTGCCGGAGTCGACGACGACGTTGTCGCCGACGCAGGTCTGGAAGATCGCCTCGTTGCCGTCGACCCACATCTTCACGTCGAGGGTGTCACCCGGCATGACGGGGGTCGAGAAGCGCCCCTCGATGTGCTTGAAGCGCGCCGGGTCGCTGCCGCACACGCCGTGGAGCAGTGCGCGCCCGGTGAAGCCGTACGTGCAGAGCCCGTGGAGGATCGGCTTCGGGAAGCCGGCGAGCTTCGCGAACTCCGGGTCGGAGTGAAGCGGGTTGCGGTCGCCGTTGAGCCGGTAGAGCAGCGCCTGATCGGTGCGCGTCGCGTAGGACACCACCGTGTCGGGGTCGCGCTCGGGCGGGACGTTGCGCGGGCCACTCGGGCCGCGGTCGCCACCCCAGCCACCCTCACCGCGGATGAACGCCGACATGGTCGTCGTCCAGAGCAGCGCGCCGGAGGTGTCCTTCGCCTCGCTCTCGAGCACGACGACCGCGGCCTTGCCCTTGTCGTACATCGCCGCGACCTTGCCCTGCATCATCGCCGTGCCCTCGGGTGCGAGGGGCTGGTGCAACGTGATCGCCTGCTCGCCGTGCACCAGGTTCGCCCAGTTGAAGGTGCCGATCGCCGACATCGGCCCGGCTCCGCCGCCCCCACCCTTCGGGTTGATCACGACCGGCATCGTGGGGAGCGCCTTCTGCGTGACGTCCTGGGAGTTCTCCGTCGTGAACTCGAGCTCGAAGCCGGTGGGGTCCGTCTGCCCGGCGCCGACGCCGAGGGCGTAGAGCAGGCTGTCCTTCGAGGTCCAGGTGGCCTCGGCCGGTTCGCTGGTGGTGCCGACGGCGTCGGGGTTCAAGGGCATGCGGGGCTCTCCTCGTCAGAATTTGGTCCAAAGTACCCTCCGTCCTCATGGCGACGACAGGACGGTTCGAGGGCAGGCGGGCACTGGTGACCGGCGCGAGCCGCGGCATCGGGGCGGCGATCGCCGAGCGGCTGGCGGCGGAGGGTGCAGACGTCGCGATCGTGGCGCGCACGGTCGACGCCGGCTCGCACCCGCTCCCGGGCAGCCTCGCCGAGACCGTCGCCAAGCTCGAGCGCTTCGGCGGGCGCGCCGCTGCGATCGGCGCGGATCTGGCCGACGGTGACGACCGCGCCCGCATCGTGCCGGCGGCCGAGGCCGCGTTGGGCGGACCGATCGACATCCTGGTCAACAACGCCGCCGCGGCGATGTACGGCACCCTCGCCGACTACCCGCTGAAGCGCCGTCGCATCACGTTCGAGATCAACGTGCACGCGCCGCTGGACCTGAGCCAGCAGGTGCTGCCGGGCATGATCGAGCGCGGCGAGGGATGGATCGTCAACCTGTCGAGCGCGACGGCACGGCCGCTTCCCGGCCCGCCGTTCGCCGGCAGCGGCGGCTCGCTCGGTTCGACCACCGGGATCTACGGAGCGTCGAAGGCCGCACTCAACCGCATCACCAACGCGCTCGCGGCCGAGCTGGAGGGCACCGGCGTGCGCGTCAACACCGTCGAGCCGCGTGCCGCGGTGATGAGCGAGGGCGCTGAAGCGCTCGTGGGCGACATCGTCACCAGCGAGATGGTCGAGAGCATGGAGGAGATGGTGGAGGCGGCCGTCGCCCTCTGCGACTGCCCACCCGAGAGCACCGGCGGCATCCACGTGAGCCTGCGCCTGATCGACGACCTCGCCCTCGACGTCAAGAACCTCGACGCCACCCCGCGCTGACGGCACGCCCCGGCACCGGTCACGCACCGGGCATGATCGACCAGCCGGACTCGTCGACCTCCACCGCCAGCAGGTCGCGGCGCAGGCGGTCGAGCAGGGTGCCGAGCTGACGTCGGTCGGTCGCCGACCAACCGCCGATCGCGGTCTCGTAGTCGTGCAGCGCGACGTCGGTCACGCGGGCCAGCAGCGTGACGCCGTCGGGGGTCAACGCCACGAGGGCGATCCGGCGATCGGCCGGATCGGTCGTGCGCAGCACCAGCCCC
>CAZKTS010000111.1:0-22186 GCA_964555735.1 uncultured Bifidobacteriaceae bacterium | reverse complement strand
GGACGGCGGCAGCCATGAGCACCGCGATGACGATGCGCGTGGTCGGATCGCCGGTGTCGACCGCCAACACGGACACGAACCCGCTCATCGCCTTGCCTCGCTCTTCGCTGCGCTCATCGCCGGGCCGCCGCGCCGCGTCGGTTGAGGGTGTCGCCGGCGAAGAGTGCGGAGTCGAGGGAGATGCCGTTGTTCGCCAGCCGCTCCCCGAACCCGGGCCGGATGCCCGTGCTCTTGAGGTGACCGAGGAACTTGCCGTCCTCGCCGATGCCCATGCCGTAATCGAAGAGGTAGAGGTCCTGGAGCACGATCACGTCGCCTTCCATGCCCATCACTTCGCTCACGTGCGTGACGCGGCGGGTGCCGTCGCGCAGCCGGGACAGGTGCACGATCACGTCGAGTGCCGACGCCATCTGCTCACGGATCACGCGCACCGGCAGGTCCATGCCGGCCATGAGCGCCATGGTCTCGATGCGCGAGAGCGTGTCGCGCGGCGAGTTGGAGTGGACCGTGGTCAGCGAGCCGTCGTGACCGGTGTTCATGGCCTGCAACATGTCGAGCGCCTCGGAGCCACGAACCTCGCCCACGACGATGCGGTCGGGACGCATGCGCAACGAGTTGCGGACCAGCTCGCGGATGCGCACCTCGCCCTTGCCCTCGATGTTGGGCGGCCGACCCTCGAGCGAGAGCACGTGCGGCTGCTGGAGCTGGAGCTCCTTGGCGTCCTCGATCGTGATGATCCGCTCGTCGGTCGGGATGAACGACGACAGCACGTTGAGCAGCGTCGTCTTCCCGGTGCCGGTACCGCCGCTCACCACCACGTTGAGGCGGCCGCGCACGCAGGCCTCCATGAAGTGCGCGCTCTGCGGGACGAGCGTGCCCATCCGGATCAGGTCGTCGACCTTGAACGGATCGGTGGCGAACCGACGGATCGTCATGAACGGTCCGCCGATGGCCAGCGGGTGGACGATGACGTTGACGCGCGAGCCGTCGGGCAGGCGGGCGTCGACCATCGGCGTCGCCTCGTCGACGCGCCGGCCGACCTGGCTCACGATCTTGTCGATGATGCGGCGGAGGTGCGTCTCGTCCACGAACTGGACGTCGGTCTCCTCCATCCGCCCTTCGCGCTCGATGTAGATGTGCTCGGGCCCGTTCACCATGACCTCGTTGATGCCGGGGTCACGGAGCAAGCGGTCGATCGGGCCGTAGCCGAGCACGTCGTCGAAGACCGACTGGACGAGCTGCTGACGCTCGGCCTGCGCGAGCGCGAGCCGCTCCTGGGCGAGCGCCTTGTGGAGCTGCTCCTCCACCTGCTTACGCAGCTCCGCCTCGGAGATGCGCTGGTCGTAGAGGATCGGGCCGAGCTCCTGGATGACGTACTGGTGCATCTTCTGGCGGAGCTCTTCGAGCGCGTGCGTGCGGGTCGCCGCCGCGGGCGCGGCCATCGGCCGCTGCGCCTCCTGCCACCGGCTCCCCGGCGCCTGCACCGTCATCGGGTCCCCCGCTTCACTTGCCGCGCTTCGAGCGCTTGCGACGTCCGCCGCCCGCGACCGCGGCGGTGCTGCCGAGCATCGACGCGGCGACGTGCTCGAGCGCACGAGTCGCGGCCGACTTCGGCGCGTGGTCGACGACCGGCACGCCGGCGTTCACCGACAGCGGCACCGCGATGTCGGACGGGATCGGGAACTCGGCGCGCAGGCCGAGCACCTGCTCGATCTCGCGGACGTCCAGCTTCACCTGGGTGTTCGCCCGGTTGAGGACGAGGCGCAGCTTCGGCCCGGCGATCGCCTGGAGGTCCAGTGCGTGGATGCCGATCTTGAGGTTCTTCACGCTCGGGATGTCCATGGACCCGACGAGCAGCACCTCGTCGGCGGCGTCGATCACCGCGAGCACGTAGTCGTCGAACTGGGTGGGCAGGTCGACGATCACCTGCGCGCAGATCGAGCGCAGCGCGTCGCAGACCGCGACCATGTCGGCCGGAGCGATCGGAGCGCCGAGCACCGGCTCGGTCGGCGCGGGAAGGACGAGCAGCCCGCTGTCGTGGCGGGTGAGCAGGTTTCGGACGACCTCGGCGTCGGCGTACTGCACGGCCGCGGCGGCATCCAACACCGTCTGCTGCGGCGGGAGCCCGAGCAGCACCGCGACGTCGCCGAACTGGAGGTCGCCGTCCACCAGCGCGATGCGCTCGTCGCTGCGGCGGGCCATGGCGACCGCGGTGTTGATCGCGATCGTGCTCTTCCCCACCCCGCCCTTGGTCGAGAACACCGCGATCATGCGCCCCGGCGCATCCCGCATCGCCGGGACCGCCGGCACGCGCGGTGACGAGCCGGCGAGCAGCTCGCCGACGCGGGCGACGGACTGTGCGAGCGTGACGCTGTCGGCCAGGCCCACCGTGTCGCGGGCGCCGGCCCGCAGCGCGGCCTGGAGCACCTCGGTCGAGGTCTGCTCGACCGCGAACACCGGGCCGAGCTCGGGGTACGCCGCGACGAGGCGGTGCACCTGCTGGAAGCCGTACGGCACCGCGAGGCCAGGGCCGAAGACCGCGACCACCGGCCGTCCGGGTCGGAGGTGCTGGACGAGCTCCTCGATCGCCTCGAACTGCGCCGCGCCCGCGAGCTGCGTGCCCAAGCGCATCCGCACGCGCGGATCCGGCTCGATGACCGCGACCTCGTAGCGCGGTCCGGGGTTGGTCAGCGCCATCGCTCCCTCGTACGCCTCGATCGCCATGGGCGGCCTACCGACCTGCGGCCGGGACCGACGAGTCGCCGCTCGACGACGCGAGCGGCCGGAGGGTCAGGTACAAGGTGCCGCTCTTGTTCGCGCTCACGACCGCGAGCGCGTCCGAGGGCGACAGCTCGAACGTGATCAGGCCGCTGCCCGCGGCCGTGGGCGATGCCTCGCCTTCACCACCGGTCGCGCTCGCCGCGGTCTCCGTCCCGACCGCGAGGACCTTGACGTTCTCGAGGATGTACGCGGCGTTGCCGTCGGCGACGACCGCGACGTTCACCCGGTCGCCGGGAGCGATCTGGTTGGCGACGCCCCGCTCGGCGTCGACCGACACGGTCACCGCCACCAGGCCGCGGTCACCGATGGCCGCCGCGAGCGAGCCGCCGCCGCCCTCCGACGGCGAGACGAAGCTCGCGAGGGTGATGTACTGCTTGGCCTGGATCGTGGAGGCAGCGACCTTGCCGTCGAGCAGGCCGGAGTCGAGCACCGCGGACGGCGGCACCGAGCCGCGCAGCACCTTGGCCGGCTCGATCATCCCCTCGGCGACGGCGGTCTCGCCCGAGGTGCCCTTGGGGATGTCGGTGGAGGCCACGAACGCGTCGACCAGCGCCACGTTGTCCTCGGCGCGCTGGTCGGCCTGGGAGACGTAGAAGTAGACGCCGAGTCCGGCGGCGGCCGCGAGCACGATCGCCGCCGCGGCGATGAGAGTTCGGCGATTGCCCACTGGCTCGTTCTCCTTGACGTTCGGGGGGAACGGCCTCCCGACGTCATGGTTCGGCTGTGGGCCCCGTCACCTTGAGACAAGAAGGTGCGCGGGCGCGTCAATTCCTGGCTCGTGGGCCAGGGCGGGCCGGGCTCAGCCCGGTGGCTCTTCCGAGCCCTCCGCCTCGGGGCCCTCCGCCGCGGGAGCGTCCGCCGCGGGAGCGTCCGCCGCGGGCGCCTCGGGTGCAGAAGCCTCGGGTGCGGGGGCCTCGGCGGCCGCCGGCTCGGCGGTCTCGCCCTCGGCAGCCTCGCCCTCGGCGGCCTCCTCGACGGCGGGGCCGATGTAGTTGCCCTGCTCGTCGTAGGCGTGCTCGCCGAACTGGTCCTGGTACTCGGCGGCGACGACGCCACCCTCGGCGGCCTGCTTGATCGACAGCGAGATGCGCCGCCGGTCGAGGTCGATGTCGATGATCTTCACCCAGAGCTCCTCGCCCGGGGTGACGACCTGCTCCGGCGCCTCGACGTGGTGCGCGGCCATCTCGGAGATGTGGACCAGACCCTCGATGCCGTCGCCGACCTGCACGAAGGCACCGAACGGCACGAGCTTCGTGACCCGGCCGTAGACCAGCTCGCCGACCTGGTGGCCGTCGGCGAACTCCTGCCACGGGTCCTGCTGCGTCGCCTTCAACGAGAGCGAGATGCGCTCGCGGGTGAGGTCGACGTCGAGCACCTGCACGGTGACCTCGTCGCCCACCTGCACGACCGAGCTCGGGTGGTCGACGTGCTTCCAGGACAGCTCGGACACGTGCACGAGGCCGTCCATGCCGCCGAGGTCCACGAACGCACCGAAGTTGACCACCGACGACACGACGCCGCTGCGGACCTCCCCCGGCTTCAGGTTGGCGAGGAACTCGTCGCGCTGCTCGCGCTGGGTCTCCTCGAGGTACGCGCGCCGCGAGAGCACGACGTTGTTGCGGTTCTTGTCGAGCTCGATGATCTTGCACTCGAGCGTGCGCCCGACGAACGGCGCGAGGTCGCGCACGCGCCGGAGGTCCACGAGCGACGCCGGGAGGAAGCCGCGCAGGCCGATGTCGAGGATCAGGCCGCCCTTGACCACCTCGATGACCGGGCCCTCGACGACCTCGTCCTTCTCCTTGAGCGCCTCGATCGTCCCCCACGCGCGCTCGTACTGCGCGCGCTTCTTGGAGAGGATGAGTCGCCCGTCCTTGTCCTCCTTGGTGAGGACGAGGGCCTCGAGCTCCTGGTCGAGCGTGACCACCTCATTGGGGTCGACGTCGTTGCGGATCGAGAGCTCGCGCGACGGGATGACGCCCTCGGACTTGTAGCCGATGTCGAGCAGGACCTCGTCGCTGTCGATCTTGACGACCTTGCCGGTGACGATGTCACCGTCGTCGAAGGCGACGATCGTGGCGTCGACCGCATCCGAGAACGACAGGCCGCCCAGGTCGTCGAGGACGACGGGGCCGTCGAGCTCGCCGTTGTCGTCGGGTGAGCCGGCGTCGGTGCCCTCGGCACCGGCGGTCTCGGGCTCCGCGGTCAGGGTGGCCGCGGTGGTGGTCTCCTCGGGGACGGGGGCGGTGTCGCCTCCCGTCGCGTCCTGCTCGGGCAACGTGACTCCTCATGGCACGGGCCGCCGCGTGGACCGGGGGCGGTCTCCGAGAGGAGGAAGGACTCCGGGCGCGAACGACGCGGCTCCCGACGGGAACCGCCCGAACAGGCTACATGTTCGCGTTCCGTCCCGTCGCAGCGCGCCCGGGCGCCCGGGCGAGGAGCAGCAGCTCGGGGGCGTCGAGGTGCGGTGGGACCGCCCGGTACCGGCCCGGCGCGACCCCATGGACCGCGTCGACGGCGAGGCCGGCGGCGCGCGCCAGCTCCGCGAGGCGGCGGCCGCGGAAGCACGTGGTCCAGAGGTCGAAGCCGCGTTCGGCACCGTCGGGATTCCGAACGGTCGCCACCTCGTGCAGCACGCCGCTCGCCGGGTCGAACGTCTCGCCCGCCTCGAGGTGCCGCAGCACGAACGGGGCGTGGAACGCGGAGAGCGCAAGCCGACCCCCCGGCCGCAGCGCCTCCGCCATCCGCCCGACCACCGCGGGCTCGTCGCGCCCGCCGAGCAAGCCGAACCCGCCCTGGCACAGGCAGATCACCGCGTCGAACTCCCTCGCGTACGCCAGGTCACGCACGTCGGCGACCTCGAAGCGCGCGCCGACACCTGCGCCGCGCGCGGCTTCGGACGCGAGCGCGACGAACGTCGTCGACAGGTCCACACCGACGACGTCGAACCCGCGTGCGGCGAGTGCGAGCGAATGGCGTCCCGGTCCACACCCGACGTCGAGCACGCGTGCGGGCGGGGCGAGCGAGAGCGCGTCGAGCAGGAACTCCACCTCCTGCTCGGTGCCCTTGGTGAACGCGTTGCGGAGGTACGCCAGGCCGACGTACTCCGCGAGCGGGTTGAACCAGCCGCGCTGCTCGGGGCCGGCGATCACCGCGGCCCGATCACTGCGGCCCGATCACTGCGGGCGGTACGGGCGGAGCTCGGTCGTGATCAGGTCGGCGAGGGCCTGCTGGCCGGCCTCGTTGAGGTGCAGACGGTCGGCGATGTGCCACTCGGGGTGCTGGTCGAACAGCTCGCCGAACTCGACCATGCGCACGTCGGGATGACGCGCCGCCGCGAGGCGGAGCTGCGCGTTCACGCTGTCGGCGGGCACCAGGTGCGGCGTCTCGGCTTGCACGTCGAGCCAGAGGATGGCGTCGGCGGTCTCGGCGAGGTCGTCGACGATCCGGTCGATGAGGGGCCCGAGGTCCGGACAGCGCCCGTAGAAGCAGTCGTTGGTGCCGAGCTCCACGACCGCGACGTTCGGACGGGTGCGCTCGGCGAGCGGCTGGAGCCGCTCCTGCCAGATGAGGATGTTGGAGCCCGGGAACGACGCGACCGTTGGATCCCAGCCGTCGGCGCGCAGCTCGCTCTCCACCTGCGTGCGCGCGTTGTTGAGCAACGAGTCGCCGATGACGAGGACGCGCGGTCCGGCAACCGGCTCGGGCGACTGGTCGGAGCCGGTGACCACGACGAGCACGACGACGAGGAGCGTGACCACCGCGGCGATGGCGAGCCGACGCCCCAGCGTGCGGTCCTCGTCCTGCGCCGGCGGAGCGTCGGGCGCGGTCATGCAGGCGCGTTGCCCTCTGCGTGCCAGTAGCCCTGCATGAGCTCACGCATCCACGACGGCTCGGTGACCGCGTCGCGCGGCCCCATCTCGACCACGTGGGGCTTGACGTCGAGTACCGGCGAGCCGTCGATCGCGTCCAGGCCGCGCACGCGCAGCGTCAGCCCGTCGACCCCGAGCAGCCGGCACGTGCTCACCCCGATGCGGTTGGGGCGAGCCTTGGCACGCTGGGCGAAGATCCCGACCTCGGGCCAGTCGGCGCGACCGCGCGGTCGACGCGCGCCGAGGTGCACATCGCCCTCCGCAACTCGATCGAACACGAACACGACGTCGAGGTGCGAGAACGCGTCGAGGCCGGCGACGACCTCGGGGCCGAAACGCTCGGCATCCAGCTCGATCACCGCGTCGACCGTGTCCCAGTCGTCGTCGATCGGCTCGGTGCGCCCGCCACGCACGAACCCGACCGGCTCGAGCTGGATCACTTCGCTTGCGCCCAGTTGGGCCCGAAGCCGACGTCGACCGCGAGCGGGACGCGCAGGTCGGTGACTGCCTCCATCGTCGCCCGGATCTTCGGCTCGACCGCATCATGCTCATCGAGTGGTACCTCGAAGACGAGCTCGTCATGCACGGTCAGCAGCATCCGGGTACGGAATCCGCCGTCTTCGAGCAGGCGGTCCACGTCGATCATCGCCAGCTTGAAGATGTCGGCCGCCGAGCCCTGCACCGGTGCGTTCTGCGCCATGCGCTCGCCCATCTGCCGGATGCGGAAGTTGTCGGACGCCAGTTCGGTGATCTGGCGCCGACGGCCGAAGATCGTGGTCGTGTAGCCCCGGCCCTTCGCTTCGGCGACCGTCGTCTCCATGAACTCACGGACGTTGGGGAAGCCGTCGAAGTAGCTGTCGAGGATCTCTCGGGCCTCCTCGGTGGGGATGTCGAGGCGCTGCCCGAGCCCGTAGGCCTCCATGCCGTAGGCGAGGCCGTAGTTGACGACCTTCGCGAAGCGCCGTTGCTCGGGGGTGACGTCCGCCTCGGCCTCGTGGAACACCTTCGCCGCGGTCACGGTGTGGATGTCGACGCCCCGCTCGAACGCATCGATGAGCCCGGGATCCTCGGCGAGGTGCGCGAGGACCCGCAGCTCGATCTGGGAGTAGTCCGCGGTCAGCAGGCCCCAGCCGTCGTCGGCGACGAACGCGCGCCGGAACTCGCGGCCGTCGGCTGTGCGCACGGGCACGTTCTGGAGGTTCGGCGCCTCGCTCGAGATGCGACCGGTCGTGGTGTCGGTCTGCTTGAGCGTCGCGTGCACCCGCCCGTCGGCCTGGATCAGCGGCGGCAGCGCGTCGGCGTAGGTGCTGCGGAGCTTCTCGACCTCGCGGTAGCGCAGCAGATCGGCGACGATCGGGTGGTCCTCGGCCATCTTCTGGAGCGAGTCGGCGTCGGTCGACGGCCCGGTCTTGGTCTTCTTCACCGGCGTCAGGCCGAGCTTCTCGAACAGCACGACGCGCAGCTGCGGCGTCGAGTTCACGTTGAACTCCTCGCCCGCGTGCGCCCAGATCCGCTTCACGAGGAGGTCGCACTGCTTCGCGAGCTCGGCGCGCAGCTCGTCGAGGAACTCGCGGTCGACCTTGATCCCCGCTCGCTCCATCTTCGTGAGCACGCGCACGAGCGGCAGCTCGATGCGCTGGTACAGCTCGGTCAGCTCCCGTGCTTCCAGGGCCTCGTGCATCGCGTCGGCAAGGCGCAGCACGACGGCGGCACGCCGACCGGTCTCCGCGACGCCGCTCTCGCCGTCGAGATCGAGCGTGCCCTCCTCGACGTCCGGCGACGTGATCTCCACCGAGAGGAACCGCAGCGCGAGGTCCTCGAGCCGGTACTTCCCCTCGGCCGGATCGAGCAGGTAGGCCATGAGCGCGGTGTCGTCGCGCAGGGTGCGCACGTCAGCCCCGAGGCCGTGCATCAGCTCCTTGGCGCGGTGCGCGACGAGCGGTGGTCCGCCGATGCCGAGCAGCGCACCGCCCGCCTGCGCGACCGCGGGGTCGTGCAGCAGCGCGCCATCGACGTACGCGACCGTCTCGGCATCGTCGGCGATGGCGAGCCCGACGACGCCACTCCGACCCGGGACGCCGTCCCAGCGCGGCTCGAGCGCGTAGCGGTCGCCGCGTGCCACCAGCCCGGCGAGGTGCTTCGCGACCGCATCCGCGTCCCGGAGGTGCGTGATCTCGGTCTCGAGGGTCTCCCCCGCCGGCTCATCGGCCGCGATCTCGCCGACGGCCTCCATCATGCGCGGGAGCAACGTTCGGAACGCGAGCTGGTCGAACAGGACCCGAACCGCCTCCTTGTCGAACGCGCCCTGCTGGAGGTCGGCGACGTCCCGGACGTCGCAGTCGACGTCGAGCCGCAGGATCGACATCTCCTTGTTGAGCCGCACTCGATCGGCCATCGCCTCGAGGTTCTGGCGCTGCTTGGGCGGCAGCTCGTCGAGATGGCCGAGGATGCCCTCGATGTCGCCGTACGTGGTGATCAGCTTCGCCGCGGTCTTCTCGCCGATCCCCGGGACCCCCGGCAGGTTGTCGGAGGAGTCGCCCCGCAACGCCGCGTAGTCCGGGTACTGCGCCGGGGTGACGCCACCCGTGCGCTCGACGATGCCCGCCTCGTCGTACAGCGCGTAGTCGGACACGCCCCGCTTGTTGTAGAGCACCTTGAGGTGCGGGTCACGCACGAGCTGGAACGCGTCACGGTCACCGGTGACCACGACCACGTCGACGCCATCGTCGGCCGCGCGCGTCGCAAGGGTCGCGATGACGTCGTCGGCCTCCACGCCCGGCACCTCGATCACGCGGAACTGGAGTGCGTCCACGACCTCACGGATGAGCGGCATCTGCGCGCGGAAGACGTCGGGCGTCTCCTTCCGGCCCGCCTTGTACTCCGGGTCCATCTCGTGGCGGAAGCCCTTGCCCGGCGCGTCGAACGCGATGCCGACGTAGTCGGGCTTCTCGTCGGCCAGGACCTTCGTGAGCATCGACGTGAAGCCGAACACCGCGTTGGTGATCGTGCCGTTCGGGGTGCTGAGGTCGGTGGGCAGCGCGTAGAAGGCACGGAACGCCAGCGAGTGGCCGTCGAGGAGCAGCAGCTTCTTCGCCATCGCGGCCGATCGTATGCCCGGCGTACGACGCTCTCCTCGTTCTCAAGCGGCGGGCCCGCTCCGGGGTTCGGGGTGGGTGCGCTCGGGCGCCTCCCCACCGCGGCACCCCCGCGACCCGCTGCGGGTTCGAGTCCGGCGCTCGGGCGCCTCACGAGCGCTGAGCCCCTGCTCCCTCGCTGCGCTCGGTCGGGTCTTCGACCCGGGTCTCAACACTCTCCGGCGCTACTTCCTCGCCGCCGCACTCGAACCCTCCGCTGACGCGTGCGTCAAACCGCTCGGCTCGAACGTTGTCGTCGTCATAGCGTCTGCGGATGGATCTGCAGACGGTCGCGGTTCGTGCTGCTGCTCTGGCGGACGTTGATGCGGTGCTGGCGCTCTGGCGTGCTGCTGATGCGGCGCCGAGTGTCTCGGATGATGTCGAGAGCGTTCGACGGCTGTTGGAGCGGGATCCGGGGGCGCTGCTGCTCGCCACGGATGGCGATCGGATCGTCGGATCCCTCATCGCGGGGTGGGACGGGTGGCGGGCGAACATGTACCGGCTCGCAGTGCACCCCGACGCGCGGCGACGTGGCGTCGCCGGTCGGCTCGTGGAGGCGGCGCACGAGAGGTTCGCCCTGGTGGGTGCGAGACGCTGCGGCGCGATCGTGATCGACGAACGTGCGCCGGCCGTCGGCTTCTGGAGCGCGGCCGGCTACGAGCCCGACGCGACCGTCACACGGTTCGTGACCAACCTGCCCCAGCCCTGAGCGGGCCGGGAGGCCGACGCGCGATCAGGACGGCGCGAGCTCGCCGTCGACGACTCGCTTGGCGATCTCGGACACCTTCACGCGGTTGTCCATCGCCTGGGACTGCACGAAGCGCCATGCCTCGTGCTCGTCGAGACCGTGCTCGTCCATGAGGCGGCCCTTGGCGCGATCGATGAGCTTGCGCGCCTCGAGGCGCTCCTCGAGGTCGGCGACGTTGCGCTCGAGCGACGTGAGCTCCGCATGGCGAGCCAACGCGACCTCGATCGCCGGGATGAGGTCGCTCTTCTGGAACGGCTTCACGAGGTACGCGAGCGCGCCCGCGTCACGCGCCTGCTCGACCAGGTCGCGCTGCGAGAACGCGGTGAGGACGAGCACCGCGGCCAACCGCTCCCCCGCGATGTGGCGCGCCGCCGAGAGGCCGTCGAGGCCCGGCATCTTCACGTCGAGGATCACGAGGTCGGGCACGAGCTCGCGGACCAGGTCGATCGCCTCGTCGCCCCGACCCGTCTCGCCGACGACGTCGTACCCCTCTTCCTCCAGCAGCTCGCGAAGGTCGAGGCGGATGATCGCCTCGTCCTCGGCGATGACGACGCGAGGCTTCACCGTCTCAGGCATGGCTGCGCTCACCGCGCCGACAGCTCGGCCGACATCCGGTCGAGCAGGACGTCCTGCTCGCGCCCGAGCTCGGCGATCGAGAGGACGAGCGAGTCCCGATGGCGCCCCAGGGTGTCGGCGTGGCGGCGGGCGTCGCGGGCCTCGGCGTCGGAGAGTGGCGTCTCGGCCACCAGGGCGCGCAGGCGCGCGTCGTCGGCTTCTGCCTCGAGGAAGGCGAGCTGCTCCTCGGTGACGCCCAGCTCGGCCCGGAGGCGCTTGAGCCGCTCGCTGACGTCGACGAGGCGCCGCTGAAGGAGGGACCGCGACATAGGAACGGACAGTCTACGGGTGGATCGGCCTCGCGACACCGTTTGGCGGCGAGATCGTACGGAGCGGGTCCTGGCCTCGTCAGCCGTCGTCCCGGGCGGCGCCACCCTCGGGCGGTGGTCCGGCGGCGACGACGAACAGCCCGAGGCCGAGGGACGAAGGTGCCGCCGGCGCGCCACGCAGGGCGGGTGCGGGCGCGCCGGGCGGCACCCGCAGGATCGCGCATCGCAGCCGACGTCTACGAATCGCCGCGCGACGCGGTGCGCGAGCGGGCGCGCGCGACCGGTATCGAAATGTTCATCTCTCGGACCGGTGGACTCAACGTCTGCGTCGTTCGCGCCGACAACTGTCGTCACCGTCCCCGCGCGAACGCGTCACCACTCAGCAGATGCCCAGGATTCGCTCCCACACCGCGCTTCTCTCGTTCTTGCTCGTCGTCGTGTTCGCCGCGCCGGCCGGTGCGGACGCGATCGGCGACGCTCGACGCGAGCGCGACCAAGCCCAGGCTGCCGCGGTCGCCGCCGCGCAGGCCTACGCCGACAGCCTGAGCGAGCAGGCGCGGCTCGAAGCCGAGATCGCCCGTCTCGAAGCCGAGATCCCGGCCCTGCGCGCGCGGGCCAAGGAGCTGCGGGCCCAGGTGCGCGAGCGCGCGGTCCAGATGTACCAGCAGGGCTCGTCGATGCCGTTCGCGCGCGTCGTCGACGCACCGAGCGTCGTCGATGCCGCCCGAGCGGTGCACCTCACCGAGTCGGCCGGGAACCACGACCGAGATGCGGCCGCCGAGCTGACCGCCACCGCGACGCAGCTCGCACGGGACGAGGCCGAGCTCCAACAGCGCAAGGTGGCCCAGGACGCACTCGTCGGCCGTCTCGCCGGCGAGAAGGCCGCGCTCGAGCAGGCGCTGCTGGCATCGGACGCCGCGCTGGCGCTCGTCGAGAAGATCGTCGCGTCACAGGGTGAGTTCGACGCCCTCGACCCCGCGGCGGCCGGCCGGGTCGACACCCGGGCCGCACTGTGTCCGGTCGCCGGCCCGGTGGCGTTCGTGAACGACTGGGGGGCGCCGCGCTCGGGCGGCCGGACACACCAGGGCACCGACATGTTCGCTCCGTACGGCACGCCCGACGTCGCCGTCGTCGACGGACAGATGGAGATCGAGCTCGGTGGCCTCGGCGGCATCTCCGTCTGGGTCCACGGCGATGACGGCGTCTCCTACTACTACGCCCACCTCAGCCGCGTGGAAGGACTGCCCCGGCGCGTCGCCCGCGGCGACGTGATCGGGTACGTCGGCGACACCGGCAACGCCGCGGGCGGTCCGGCGCACACGCACTTCGGCATCCGCACGAATGGGATGATGGTGAACCCCTATCCCACGCTGCGCGTGCTCTGCGGCCAGTAGCCTCGGCCCAGGCCCGGATGGCGGAATGGCAGACGCGGTCGGCTCAAAATCGACTGCCCTCACGGGCGTGTGGGTTCGACTCCCACTCCGGGCACCGCACGACGCCCGTCGGTCCGACGCTCAGGCGCGGATGGTGACGGGCGTGCCGAGCGGGAGGAGCTTGACGATCTCGCGGATGACGTCGTTCTTCACCCGGATGCAGCCGGAGCTCACGTCGGTGCCGACGAGCTCGGGGTGGTTCGTGCCGTGGATGCCGATGACCGCCTCGCCGCCGTTGAAGCTGGTCAGCGTCTCGGAGTACCCGGACAGCGCGTAGGCGTACGGGCCGTACGGGCCGTCCGGATCCGGTGGCTCGAACAGCTGGGTCAGGTAGTACTGGCCGCCGGGCGTCGGCGTGGAGCCCTTGCCGACGCCCACGGGGGCGTCGATCACCGCCTTCTTCCCCTTGCGCACGACGAGCTCGTGGTCCGAGAGGTCGACGACCACTCGATAGGTCGTCGTCTTCAGGAGCACGTTGCTCAAGCGCACCCACCCGGTCGTGCCGTTGGGGCGTACCGGGAGGACGACCTGCACCCACCCGGTCGGGTCGATGTCGTCGACGAGGAAGACGAGCTCCCCGTCGGTGGGTGTGGGGTTGGAGAGCACGAAGGCAGGCGCAGAGGCCCCCGGGTCGGTGAAGACCGGGACCTCTGCGCCCACCGCGTGCGCGATCACCGACTCACGTGCTGGCGGCGCGACCGCCGCCGCGGCAACGCTCGAGCCCAGCCCCGGCATCGCCGCGGCGACGACCACGAGCAGCGTGAGCAGGCGACGCATCGGTCAGCCCGCGAGGTTGGGCGTACCGCTCGTCACGTTCGCCGCAGTCCCACCCACGTCCGGGCCGGCTGACGCGGTGCACACCGACTCGGCGAGGATCATCTCGCCGCCGAGGACGGGCAGTGCGATGTGCACGGCTCGCACGGTGATGCCGTTGTCGCTCGGCGTCTGCTCGTTCACCATCGCGGTGGCGACGGCGGGGACCGACAGACCGGTGTTCGGCGGGACCGGCACGGAGACCGGGATGCCGAGCACCGACGCGTTCAGCACGGTCGTGCCGCCGGTGTTCCCGTCGCAGCTCGACGCGAGGAGGTCGGCCGTGGTCGCCGCCAGCGGGACCGCGCTGAGCGCGTCCAGACCCGCGACCGACGCGGCGCTCTGGCTGCCGTTCGGCGACGGTCCGCTCGCCGCGGTCAGCACGTCGGCTGCCGCCGCACCCGGCACGTCGAGGCCGATCGCCTCTTCACTGCCACCCGGCGGGTTGCTCACGAAGGGCGTGGGCGGGATCCCGACGCCTCCGATCACGGGCAGGTTCAGGAGGGCCTCGATGCCGGTGGCCTCACCTTCTCCCTCTGCTCCCGCGGGCGCCGCGAGCCCCGCGGTCCCGACGGTCGCGGCGGCTGCGAGCGCAGCCGCGACGAAGAACACCTTTCGACGTTGCATGGTCGAATCTCCTCCGACTCGGTGGCGACGCCCCGCCACGGGCGTGTCTGGCCTCCCACCTGTCCTACGGATCCCCACCCGCAGTCGGATCGCGCCGATTCGAAGCGGGGCGGTCGCGAATGGCCCCACGTACACTGTGCGCCGTGCTGCCCCTGCCGCTTGCTGTCTCGGTCTGGTGGATCGCGGTGCCGGTGGCGCTGTCGATGCTCCTGCTGCTGCTGATCATCGTGGCGCCGTGGAAGCGCGTCCGGGCCGAGCGGCCCCTCGACCAAGAGGTGGAGACCCGCCTGCTGCTCGGCGAGGACCCTGACGAGATCGACCGCGATCTCGCCGCCCGCCAGCAGCGCAGCGCACCGGTCGCCGACCTGCGGCCCGACGACCGGGCCGAGTAGCTCGCGCGCTACCCGGGCGCGTCGGCGATGGCGAAGAAGAGGCGGGCCTGGCAGGCCACCGCCCCCTCGACCGTCGCGATCCCGCTGCCCCACCCGCCGCGCGCGCTGAGCCGCTCGAGTTCGACGTTCAGCAGCATCTCGTCACCCGGCACGACCATCCGACGCCAGCGCACCTTCTCGACCCCACCGAAGAGCGGCAGCTTGGCGGCGTAGCGCTCGTCGGTGAGGACCGCGATCGCGCCGGCCTGGGCGAGCGACTCCAGCTGGATCACCCCGGGGAAGACCGGGTTGCCCGGGAAGTGGCCGGCCAGGAACGGCTCGTCGCCCGTGACCCGGTAGCGGGCGGTGATGGACGTGCCGGCGACGAAGGCGTCGACTGCGTCGACGAACCGGAACTCCGGCCCGTGGGGCAGCAGCGCGACCAGGTCGTCAGAGTTCTCCAAGGCCATGTCGGCGGGCACGTTACCGCCCGTTCCCACGCCGGAAACGTGGTGAGCGAACCCTGGGACCATGCCCCCGGCCACCTCCCGGAACCCGGCCGGCCGGTGTAACCCCGGCCCGACTCCCCAGGTCGGAACACGACTGTGGGCATCGCCGTGATCTTCCCCGGACAGGGGACCCAAGCGCCCGGGATGGGCCAGCCGTGGCGCGACCACCCGGCCTTTGCCGTGGTCGGGCGCGCCGAGGCCGCGTTCGGCGAGCCCCTCGCCGACCTCGTGCTCGATGCCCCGGCCGAGCGGCTCGCCCGCACCCGCGAGGCGCAGCTCGCCGTCCTCCTCACCTCTCTCGTGGCGTGGGAAGCGATCCGCGACCAGGTCGCGGCGCCGGTCGCCTTCGCCGGCCACTCGCTCGGCCAGGTCACCGCGCTCATCGCGTCCGGCGCCGTCACGCTGGAAGACGGCGTGCGCTTCGCCGCCCGACGCGCCGAGCTCACCCAGGCCGCCGCCGATGCCCACCCCGGCCGCATGGCGGCCCTGCTCGGCGCGACGCTCGAGCAAGCGGAAGACGCCTGCACCGCCGCGCCCGACGGCTGCTGGGTCGCCAACGACAACGCGCCCGGCCAGGTCGTGATCGCGGGCACGCCCGACGGCGTCGAGGCAGGCTCGGCACGCGCCAAGGAGCTCGGCGTGAAGCGGGCGACGCCGCTCAACGTCGGCGGCGCGTTCCACACGCCGCTCATGCGCGACGCCGCCGACGCGTTGCCGGCCGAGCTCGCGAACGTCACGTTCTCCGCCCCTGGCGCGCGGGTGATCTCCAACCTCGACGCCCGGGCCTACGACGGTCCCGACGGCTGGCGCGAGCGCTCGGCCGAGCACGTCGCGGTGCCGGTGCGCTGGCGTCCGTCGATGGAGACGATGGCGTCGCTCGGCGCGACCTCCTTCCTCGAGGTCGGTCACGGTTCGATGCTCGCCGGCCTGGCGAAACGGACCGTCCCCGACATCCCCGTTCGCAACATCGCGACGCCCGATGACCTCGGTGATCTTCTCGAGCTCGCGCAGGCGGAGGTGGCCTGACATGGAAGCCATGCTCGATCACGGCGAAGGCCTGCTCGTCCCGGAGCGCATGATCGTCGCGCCCACGGTCGGCGTGTTCCGCTCGGCCGACCTCCTCGAGGGCGCGACGCTCGTCGCGGGACAGTCCGTCGGCACGGTCGACGGACCCGGCACCTCGACGCCGGTCGCCAGCCCGTTCGACGGCCACCTCGTCGGCATGCTCGCCCACCCCGGCGAGCGCCTGCGCGAGGGCCAGCCCGTAGCCTGGCTCCGCGTCCACCATTGAGCGCTCCGCGCGCGAACGTGGCCGCCGTGACGGTGTCCCGATGACCCAGCCGACGCGCGCGTGCATCACCGGCTGGGGCACCGCCGTGCCCGAGCAGCGCCTCACGAACGCCGACCTCGAGGCACGCGTCGAGACCACCGACGAGTGGATCGTCGAGCGCACCGGCATCAGCGAGCGCCGGATCGCCGGATCAGAGCAGACCACCGCGTCCCTGGCGATCGAGGCCGGCGCCAACGCGCTGAAGCAGGCGACGATCACGCCGTCCGACGTGGATCTGCTCATCGTCGCGACGGCGACGCCCGAGCAGCCGATCCCCCACACCGGCGCGTTCGTGGGCGACGGGCTCGGCCTCTCATGCGGCTCGTTCGACCTCGCCGCCGGCTGCGCCGGGTTCGTCTACGAGCTCGTCACCGGCGCCGCGCTGCTGACCGCCGGCGGGCTCGGTCACGTGCTCGTCATCGGGGCCGAGACGTTGTCGCGGGTCGTCGACCCGCACGACCGCGGCACCTGCATCCTCTTCGGCGACGGCGCGGCGGCGGTGGTGCTCGAACCCACCCCGGCGACCGACAGCGGTCCCGGCCTGCTCGCGTGGGACCTCGGGTGCGACGGCTCGGCCACCGGGCTCCTCGGCATCCCCGCCGGCGGCAGCCGGCTCCCGGCGACGCCCGACACGATCGAGGACGGGCTCCAGTTCATCAAGATGCAGGGCCAGGAGGTCTTCCGGCGGGCCGTGCGCGCCGTCGTCGACTCCGCTCGCGCCACGCTCGAGCGCGCCGGCGTCGCCGCCGACGACGTCGACTGGTTCGTCCCCCACCAGGCGAACGCGCGCATCATCGAGGCGGCGGCAAACCGGCTCGGCATTCCCACCGAGCGCACCGTCGTCAACATCTCCCGCTACGGCAACACGTCCGCCGCCAGCATCCCGCTCGCGCTGTCGGAGGTCGCCGACGCAGGCGAGCTCGCCGCGGGTGACCTCGTCCTGATGAGCGGCTTCGGTGCGGGGATGACATGGGGCAGCGCGCTCGTCCGTTGGGGTCAGGCGTGACCCACCTCCCCCGCGCGTGAGCGCGGCCTCGACCGCCGAACCGACCGCCGCTTCCCCCGGGCGGGTCGCGCTCGTCACCGGTGCCTCCCGCGGCATCGGCCGCGCCATCGCTCTCGAGCTCGCCCGCCAGGGGCACCGGGTCGCGTGCTGTGCGTCGAGCACCCGGCCGACGGACACGGTCGCCGCGATCGAAGCCGCCGGCGGCCAGGCCCTTGCCGTCCAGGCCGACGTCGGCGACGAGGCGGCGGTCGACGCCGCCTTCGGTGAGATCGAAGCCGCGTGGGGCCCGGTCGAGATCCTCGTCAACAACGCCGGCATCACCGCCGACGGACTCGTCGCCCGCATGGGGCAGGACGCGTGGGACACCGTGCTGCGCACCAACCTCACCGGCGCCTTCCACACCATCCGCCGAGCCACGCCGAAGCTCATGCGCAACCGCTGGGGCCGGATCATCAACGTCTCGTCGGTGAGCGGCCACGCCGGGGCTCCCGGCCAGGCCAACTACAGCGCCGCCAAGGCGGGGCTGCTCGGCCTGTCCCGGAGCGTGGCCCGGGAGCTCGCCCCCAGGAACATCACCTGCAACGTCGTCGCCCCGGGGCCTATCGTGACGGACATGACCGAGTCCATGCCCGCCGACTGGCGCACCCTGATGGAGGGCACCGTGCCCCTCGGGCGTCTCGGCACGAGCGAGGAGGTCGCCGCCGTGGTGGCGTTCCTCGCCTCGGAGCCGGCGGGCTACGTCACCGGTGCGCTGGTGCCGGTCGACGGCGGCTTGGGCATGGGGCACTGATCTCGCACCACCCCCGATCCAGCCCGATGCTCGAGCGGGCCCCCAGAATGCTCGAGCCCACGATCGATGCCTGAAGGAGGCACACAGCATGCAGCGTGACGAAGCACTCTCGGCCCTGCGCGAGGTCGCCGTGGAGGTTCTCAGCGTGGAGCCGGACGCCGTCACCGAGGAGGCCCGCTTCAAGGAGGACCTCGACGCCGACAGCCTCGACCTGGTCGAGCTGGTCATGGGGCTCGAGGAGCGCTTCGACATCTCGGTGCCCGAAGAGGACCTCGAGGGTGTGGCCACCGTCGGCCAGGCCGTCGACCTCGTGCTCGCGAAGGTTGCCGCCAAGGCATGAGCGACGCCCACCTCGACCATCGCGGGCGCCCACGCGTCGCGGTCACCGGCATGGGGGTCAAGACCCCCGCCGGCACCGACCTCGAAGGGTTCTGGAGCACCGTGCGCGCGGGTCGGCCCACCGCGGGCCCGATCCAGGCCTTCGACGTCACCGAGCAACCGGTGAAGTTCGCCTGCGAGGTCCTCGACTTCGATCCCGTGCCGTACTTCGGCCCGAAGGAGTCCCGTCGCCTCGACCGCGTCTCCCAGCTCGGCGTCTCGGCGGCGATCGACGCCTATGACGACGCCGGCGCGCTCGACGCCGACCCCGCACGGTGCGCGGTCATCGCGTCCACCGGCATCGGCGGCCTGCACACCCTCGAGGAGAACTGCGAGACGTTCTTCGAGCGTGGACCCTCACGGGTGAGCCCGTTCTTCGTGCCCATGATGATGCCGAACGCCACCGCGGGCACGATCTCGATCAAGTACGGCTGGACGGGGCCCGCGCTCTGCATCGCGACCGCGTGCGCGGCGGGCTCCAACGCCATCGGCGAAGGCGCACGCCTCATCCGTGACGGCTCCGCCGACGCGGTGCTCGCCGGCGGCACCGAGTTCCCGATCACGCGGATCACGCTCGCCGCGTTCGCCCGCATGGGCGCGCTGAGCAAGCGCAACGACGACCCGTCGGCCGCGTCGCGTCCGTTCGACGCCGACCGCGACGGCTTCGTGATCGCCGAGGGCGCGGCCTTCCTCGTGCTCGAGCCGCTGGAGCGCGCCCAGGCGCGCGGCGCGCGCATCTACGGCGAGATCGCCGGCTACGGCCGCAACGCCGACGCGTTCCACATCACGGCGCCGTCCGAGGGTGGCGTCGGCGCGGCGGCCTGCATGCACCAGGCGCTCGACGACGCCGGTCTCGAGCCGTCGGCCATCGGGCACATCAACGCGCACGGCACGTCCACCGACCTGAACGACGCGTCCGAGGCCCAGGCGATCCGCAAGGTGTTCGGTGATGCCGCTCCCCCGGTCACCTCGTCCAAGGGTGTGTTCGGCCACATGATCGCCGGCGCCGGTGCCGCGGAGGCCGTCGTGTCCCTCCTCGCGATCCGAGACGGCCTCGTGCCCCCGACCGCGAACTTCCAGCGTGCCGGCGACGACATCGACCTCGACATCGTCCACGGTGAGGCTCGCGAGATCGGCAGCTCGCCCGTGATCTCCAACTCGTTCGGGTTCGGCGGCCACAACGCGACACTGGTGCTCTCGGCGAGAGCTTGACGGAGCCGCGCGCCTCCACGCCGATCGCGGCGCGCCGCAGCGAGGCGGCCACCGCCGCGCTCCAGGACATCGCCGGGCGCCCGGTCAGCACCTTCCGGTTGGAAGGTGGCAAGCACGTCGGCGCGATCGGACCGCCCGAGGGTGCGACGCTCGAGCGCGCGGCGCGGCTCGCGGTCGAGCTCGGCATCCCGCTCGTGGGCACGATCGCCTCCTCCGGTGCCGACGTCACCGAGGGGGTGGCGTCGCTGCACGCGTGGGGCCGGGTGGCTCGGGCCATGGCCCACGCATCAGGAGTCGTGCCCACGATCCTGGTCGTGGTCGGGCCGGCGGTCTCGGGCCCGGCCCTCCTCCTGGGGGTCGCCGACATCACCGTCATGACCGAAGACGCCTTCGCCTACGTGACCGGCCCCGAGGTGGTGCGGGCGTTCACCGGCATGGACATCGACAACCGCACGCTCGGCGGCGCGGCGATGCACGCCAGCCGCAGCGGGGTGGCGTCGCTCCTCGTCCCCGACGAGCCGGCCGCCGCCGATGCGGTCGCCGCGGTCCTCGACTACCTGCCCGCCAACCACCTCGAGGACGCGCCGAGGTACGAGAGCGAGGATCCCACCGACCGTGACTGCGCGCGCGCCGCGGCCGCCGTTCCCGGCCGTCCGAACGCGTCCTACGACGTGCGCGTGGTCATCGACGACGTCCTCGACGTCGGCTCGCTGCTCGAGCTCCGCAGCGGGCATGCACCAAACCTCGTCACCGCGCTCGGGCGCCTCGACGGCCGCACGGTCGGGATCATCGCCAACCAGCCCCAGCAGCGCGCGGGCACCATCGACATCGAGGCATCGGAGAAGGCCGCTCGCTTCGTGCAGTGGTGCGACTGCTTCAACCTCCCGCTGGTCACCTTCGTCGACACCCCCGGCTTCGAGCCCGGCAAGGACCTCGAGTGGCGGGGCATGATCCGCCACGGCGCCGAGCTCGTCTACGCGTACGCCGCGGCGAGCGTCCCGAGGTTGTGCGTCGTCCTGCGCAAGGCGTACGGCGGCGCGTACATCGTCATGGACTCCAAGGGCCTCGGCAACGACTGGTGCGGCGCGTGGCCGACCGCCGAGATCGCGGTGATGGGCGCCCCTGGAGCCGTGCAGATCCTCCACGGGCGCCGCCTGCGCGCCATCGATGACGTCGACGAGCGCGCGCGCGAGGCGCTCGCACTCGAGACCGAGTACCAGGAGCGCTTCGCCAACCCCTACGTCGCCGCCGAGCGCGGGTTCGTTGACGACGTGCTCGCCGCGAGCGACACCCGCCGCGTCCTTGCGAACGCACTCGACCGGCTCGCCACCAAGCGCGAGTGGTCGTCGTCCCACCGGCACGGCAACTCGCCGCTGTAGGCTGCGCCACCTCCTGGGGGGTCTCGTCTCATGTTGCTCGAAGGCAAGCGGATCCTGGTCACCGGCGTCTTGAACGACCAGTCGATCGCGTTCTCGGTCGCACGCGTCGCGCAGGAGCAGGGGGCCGAGGTCGTGCTCTCCTCGTTCGGCCGGGTGATGCGGCTCACCGAGCGGACCGCGAAGCGACTCCCGAACGAGTCCCAGATCGTGGAGCTCGATGCGTCCAACCAGGCCGACGTCGACGCGCTCGCCGAGCGGGTGGGCGGAAAGCTCGACGGCGTGGTGCACTCCATCGGCTTCGCCCCCGAGTCGTGCCTCGGCGGCGGCTTCCTGGACGCGCCGTGGGAGGACGTCGCCGTCGCGCTCCAGGTGTCCGCGTACTCGCTCCAGGCGCTCGCGGTGGGCGCGCTCCCGCTGATGTCGCCGGGCGGTTCGATCGTCGGGCTCGACTTCGACAACACGGTGGCATGGCCGGCGTACGACTGGATGGGCGTCGCGAAGTCCGCGTTCGAGTCGGTGTCGCGCTATCTCGCCAAGGAGCTCGGAGCCAAGGGCATCCGCGTGAACCTCATCGCCGCCGGGCCGGTGCGCACGATGGCCGCCAAGAGCATCCCCGGGTTCTCCGCGTTCGAGGACGTCTGGGACACGCGCGCGCCGCTCGGCTGGGACATCAAGGATCCCGAGCCGGTCGCGCGCTCGTGCGTCGCGCTGCTCTCCGACTTCTTCCCCGCGACGACCGGGGAGATGGTGCACGTCGACGGCGGCTTCCACGCCACCGGCGCGTAGCGGTCGGCTCAGCCCTTGAGCGCGGCGCTCACCTTGGGCACCGTGTCCTTCGGGCTCACCTTGTAGAAGGTCGCGGCGACCTTGCCCTGCTCGTCGATCACGAACGCCGAGCGCACGATGCCCATGTACTTCTTGC
>CAZKTS010000110.1:0-11836 GCA_964555735.1 uncultured Bifidobacteriaceae bacterium | reverse complement strand
GTGCACGACTTCGTCGCCGTCGACATGGGCGGCACCAGCTTCGACCTCTGCCTCGTGCGCCACGGGCGTCCCGAGATCAAGACCGACTGGAACTGGCGCTACCGCTACTACATCGGCATGCCGATGGTCGACGTCCAGAGCGTCGGCGCGGGCGGGGGGTCGATCGCACGCGTGCGTCAGGGCGCGCTGCTCGTCGGGCCGGAGAGCGCCGGCTCCGATCCCGGCCCGGTCTGCTACCGGCGGGGCGGCACCCAGCCCACGGTGACCGACGCCGACGTCGTGCTCGGGTACGTGCCCGCGGAGCGGTTCGCGGGCGGCCGCATGACCCTGGATGTCGACGGGGCGCGCGAGGCGATCCGACGCGACGTGGCCGAGCCGCTCGGCATCGACGTCGTCGAAGCCGCGTGGGGCATCGAGCGCATCGTCAACACCAACATGGCCAACGCAACCCGGCGGGTGCTCGCTTCGCACGGCGCCGACCCGCGCACGCTCGCGATGATCGCCTACGGGGGCAACGGCGCGGTGCACGCCTGGGCGATCGCCGACGCGCTCGGCATGGATCGCATCCTGGTCCCGAAGGCCGCCCCCGCGTTCTCCGCGCTCGGCGTGCTCGTCGCCGACTACGTCGTCGACCTGCTGCGCGCCTACGTCGTGCCGCTCTCACAGGTCGACCTCGAGCGCGTGCGCAGCCTCATGACCGAGCTCCAGGAGGAGTCGGCCAAGGAGCTCGAGCCGACCGGTCTCACCGACGCCGACGTCGAAGTCGGCCTCTTCGCGCAGATGTGCTACCCGGGCCAGAACTTCGACATGAGCGTGGCCGTTCCCGAAGGCACCGCGATCGACGATCCCGGCCTGCTCGACCTCGCCGAGCGGTTCCACGACCAGCACCAGGCCGAGCGCGGTTTCGCGTTCCGCAACCAACAGCCCCTGCTGCGCGGGGTGCGTCTCGTCGCTCGCGGCACCACCCCCAAGCCGGCCCGCCTCGCAGAGCTGGGCGAGCTCGACGTCGCCGACTCCGCTCGCACCGGGAGTCGTCCGGCCTACTTCGCCGATGGCTTCGTCGATACGCCGACCTACGACGGCGCGCAGCTCGGCCCCGGCGCCGAGATCCCGGGGCCGGCGCTGATCGAGGAGCCCTTCACCGTGGTGGTCGTCCCCCCGGGCGGCTCGGCCCGCGTCGACGACGCGGGCAACTACGAGCTCCGTCTCCCCTGAGCCCGCCACCCCCACGACCGTCGATGAGCCTGGCATTCCTCACGCCCGAGGAGCACGCGAAGGTCAGCGCGATCGCCGACCGGCTCGTGCCCCCGCGCGACCAGCATCCCGGTGGCGCCGCGCTCGGCGTCGCCGACTACGTCGACGGCCTGCTCGGCGCGTTCACGGTGGATCCGCCGCGCATCTGGGCCGGCGGCCCGTTCTCGGGGCGCCACGGCGGCGAGGCGTCGTTCGAGCACTTCCTCGCGCTGTCGCGCGTCGAGGAGATCGCGTGGCGGACCCGCATCGAGGGCTCCCAGGGGATCGCCGCGCGCGAGTTCAACGGCCCGGTGAGCGGATGGCAGACCGACTACAGAGCCGGCCTCGCCGCGCTCGGTGACGACTTCATCGAGCGGTCCGGCGAGGAGCAGGACACGCGTCTCGACGCCGACCCGGCGTTCAAGGCCCTCGTGCACGCGCACACGTGCGAGGCGGCGTACGGCGACCCGATCTACGGCGGCAACGCCGGCGGAGCGGGCTGGCGCGCCATCGGCTACGAGGGCGACGTGCAACCCAGGGGCTACACGGACGAGGAGGTCAGTGGACGTGAGTGAGATCATCTCGGCCAAGGCGGGCAACCGCGATCCGAAGCTGCTCGTCGAGTTCGACGGACGGGTGCTCGAGCTCTGGAGCTCGCCGAGCAACCGCTACCTCGCGACGCAGCTGCAGCTCCAGAAGCGCAAGGACGACAAGGACGGCGGCGTCACCGTCTTCCTCATGAGCAGCGGCGGGCGGGTGGAGCTCTACTTCGCGCCGGACGAGCTCGCGAACATGGAAGCGCTCCTCGCCGCGCTCACCGACGCCGGGATGCAGCAGTAAGTGGCCGACCGAGACTTCGACGCGATCGTCGTCGGGAGCGGGCCGGGCGGCGCGACCGCGGCCGACGTGCTCACCGCGGCCGGCTGGTCGGTGCTGATCCTCGAGAAGGGTCGCAACCACCTCCTCGAGCTGGACGCGCCGTTCGGTCCGATGGGCCACGTCAGCAACGACGAGGTGAAGTCGGCGTTCCGCTACTTCCTCGGTCCGGACCCGCTGCTGGAACCGCGCTCGTTCCGCCGCACCGAGGCCGACGGCGACCGCCGTTTCACCGGCGACGTCAACAACCTGCCGTCGACCGTCGGCGGTGGCGGCTTCCACGCCGACGGCAAGCTGCCGCGCTTCCGCGAGATCGACTTCCGCCTCCGCTCCGAGCTCGGACCCATCGACGGCGCCGACATCGTGGACTGGCCGGTCGACTACGACGAGCTCGAGCCGTACTACGCGGCCGCGGAGCAGAAGGTCGGGGTCGCGGGCGACGCCGACGGCAACCCGTTCGCGGCGTGGCGCTCGGGTCCGTACCCGATGCCACCGGGACCCGACATGTTCTGCGCGGTGCTGACGGCGGAGGCGTCGAGCAAGCTCGGCTACCACCCCTACCGCGCGCCCACCGGCGTGAACAGTGTCGAGTACGACGGCCGCCCGGCCTGCAACAACTGCGGCTTCTGCGCGTTCTACGGCTGCCCGATCGAGGCCAAGGGCGACCCCGTCGCGATGCTGCGCAACGCACTGCGCACCGGCCGCTGCGAGATCCGGCCCGAGACCGTCGTGACCGAGATCGTCCTCGACGGCGATGGTCGCCAGGCGCGCGGTGTCCGCGGCTTCGATGCCGCGGGTGAGCCGTTCGAGGTGTCCGCCGGTCACGTCGTGGTGGCCGGCGGCGCGTGGGAGACGCCGCGGCTCTTGATGCGCTCCGGGATCGGCAACCCCGACGTCGTCGGGCGCTTCCTCATGTACCACTTCCAGACGATCGTCCTGGGCATCTTCCCGTTCTCCCTCCACGCACACCGCGGGCGCGCGGTGACGCACCTCATGGACGATCCGATCGTTCCCGACGATCTCGCGAAGGCGGCCGCACGCGACGCCGGCCTCCCCTACTTCCGCGGCGGCATCGTCGAGCACGGCGGCGCCGCGCACCCGATCATGGAGGCGATCCACCTCCCGAGCGGCGAGCTCCACACGCAGCTCATGCTCGAGTCGCCGATGCGAGAGCGCATGGCCGCGTTCACCATCCAGGGCGAGGACCTGCCCCAGCACGGCAACCGGGTCGACGACGACCCGTCGCTGCGCGACGTGTGGGGCATGCCCTCCGGCCGCGCCACCTACGAGTCGCACCTCCACGAGGTCGCGTGCGCCCAGCACTGGGGACCCCGACTCGAGACGGTGCTGCGCGAGGCCGGCGCCGAGCAGACCTTCTGGGTCACCTCGCCACCGATCGACGCGCCCGCCCTCGGTGACCCGACGCCGATCTCCCGGCACATCATGGGGACCGCGCGCATGGGCGACGACCCGGCGACGAGCGTGTGCGACCGCTGGCAGCGGCTCCACGACGTCGACAACGTGATGATCGCCGACTCCTCGGTCTTCCCCACCTCGACCGGCTACGGACCGACCCTGACGCTCGTGACCCTGGCGCTGCGCGCCAGCCGCGCGCTCGCCGGCCTCGACCCCCTCACCTCCACTCGGCCCGCGTAGACCCTGCCGGGGGCGCGCGGGCGCCAGGTGTTACGTTGCGCGGCTTGCGCACGAAGCTGCTCCGCCGGACGCTCTCCGCGCTCGCCATCGCTGCGGTGGTCGCCGGGTTGACCGCCGCCGGGCTCTCCGGTGGCACCTTCGCCGGCTTCCAACGGCGCGCCACCGACTCGCTCTTCCCGTCCGCGAGCACCAGTGACGACATCGTCGTGGTGGCGTTGGACGACAAGTCGGTCGAGACCTACGGGCGACTCCCGTGGTCACGGTCGGTCCACGCCGATCTCGCCCGGGCGCTCGCGAAGGACGGCGTGCGCGCCGCGGTCTGGGACGTCCTCTTCGCACGCGACGACGATCCGGCCGTCGACGCCGATCTGGCCTCGGCGTTCGGCGAGCTGCCGGCGGTGGTGCTCGCCGCGCAGCTGCGCGTCGAACCCGACCCCGACGACCCCAAGATCATGACGGTGACCGGCGTGGAGAGTCAGCCGTCGAGCCGCTTCACCGACGTGCCCTCCGTCGGCATCGGGCACGCGCAGACGGTGCAGGACCCGAGCGACGCGATCATCCGCTCCCTGCCGGTCGTCGTGAAGGCCGAGACCCAGGACATCCCGTCGCTCTCACTCGCCGCCCTCCAGGCGATGAGCGACGCCGTGCAGCCGGTCACCATCCGCAACGACCCGCAGGGCGTCCAGACCGCGGGACGCTTCATCCCGACGGAAGGCCGTCAGCTCCTGCGCCTCAACTGGGCCGACGGCCTCGACAGCGCCGACGACGACCACGTGATCTCCGCGGTCGACGTGATCGAGGGCAAGGTGAACCCGGACCGCCTCCGCGGCAAGACCGTGTTCGTCGGTGCGACCGCGGCGAGCGCGCTCGACAACAAGCAGGTGCCGGTCGACAAGTCGGGCGGCCTGCCCGGTGTGATGGTGCACGCCAACGCTTTGAACACGATGCTCACGTCGTCGTACCTGAGCCCGGTCTCGGACTTCGAGACCGTCGTCTGGGTGTTCATCGTCGCCCTGGCGATCTCGCTCGCCGTCCTCTTCTTCCCGGTGTGGCTCTCGATCATCGTCACGATCCTCGTGGCGCTCGCCTACGGCTTCACCGGACTGCTGCGGTTCGACGCCGGCCACGTCATGAACTTCGTCTATCCGTTCGCGGCCGTCGTCATCACGTTCATCGCCGCCCTTGCGATCAAGTACGTCACGGAGACCCGCCAACGCAGGCGGGTGTCGTCGCTGTTCGCGCAGTACGTACCCGAGGCCGTTGCGAAGCAGCTCGAGGAGTCGGGCCACCTCGAGGCGCACGTCGACGGCGAGCGGCTCGACGTCGCGCTGTTCTTCTGCGACCTCCGCGGCTTCACGTCGCTGTCGGCGACGCTGGAGCCCACCGACGTGCGCGCCATGCTCAACCGGTTCTACGAGCTGGTGACCGAGGCCATCCTCGAGCACGGTGGGACCGTCCTCAAGTTCGTCGGCGACGAGGTGTTCGCGGTGTTCGGCGCGCCGCTGCCGATCGAGGACTTCACCCAGCGCTGCCTCGACTGCGCCATGACGATCCAGCGCCGGTGCACCCGCCTCGACCGCGAGCTGGAGTCGCTGCAGATCCCACCGGTGAAGTTCGGCATCGGGATGAACTCCGGCTTCGTGGTGGCAGCGCACGTCGGCGGCGGCAAGCGCCGCCAGTACGACGTCGTCGGTGACACCGTGAACCTGGCGTCTCGGCTCTGCGGCCAGGCGGGCAAGGGCGAGATCGTGATCCCCGAATCGATGATCGAGCGACTCACCGACCCGCCGGAGATGGAGTCGATGGGCGGCGTCGCCCTGAAGGGCCTCGACGTACCCGTCCACCTCTACAAGATCGTCGTGACCCCCGAGGACGACGGGCCGGCCGGTGACCGCCCGCCCGACGCTACGAGCGAGCCGCTCGTCGCTCCATGACCGCGGTGACGAGCAACCAGATCCCGAACGCGCCGAGCGCGTAGGCCACGCCCCAGAGCGGGAACGGGGGTCCTTCAGGGCTTCCCCACCCGAAACGCAGCGCAAGGCACGCCACGATCAGCACCGGCCCGAGCCAGATGGCCACGCTCGGCCGGAAGTACCACGGTCGCTCCTCGGGCGGGGTCACGGCCGGCTTGGCGTCGTTCGTCGTCTCGTCCATGTCCATCCTGACGGCTCGGTGATCGGTTCGCTTACGGTGGCACCCATGGACCGTCAGACGCTCGACGCATTGTTCCGGCTCGACGGCCGGGTCGCCATCGTGACCGGGGGCACCCGCGGCATCGGCCGGGCGATCGCCGAGGGCTTCGTCGCCGCGGGCGCCACCGTCGCCGTCGCCAGCCGCAAGGTCGACGCGTGCGCCGAGGCCGAGGCCGCGCTCCGAGCCGCCGGCGGCACCGCGATCGGCGTGCCCACCCACATGGGCGAGCTCGAGTCGATAGATGCCCTCGTCGCCCGGACGGTGGCCGAGTTCGGCCGGATCGACGTCGTCGTGAACAACGCCGCGACCGCGCTCCGCGAAGACCTCGGCAGCTTCACGCCCGACGCCTACGCGAAGTCGATGGACGTCAACCTGCGCGGGCCGGTGTTCCTCGTCGAGGCGGCGCTCCCGCACCTGACCGAGAGCCCGCACGCGTCGATCGTGAACGTGATCTCGGCCGGCGCGTTCCTCTTCTCCTCGTTCACCGCCACCTACGCGGCGGCCAAGGCCGCGCTCTACTCCTTCACCCGGTCATGGGCGGCCGACTTCGCAGCGCGGGGCATCCGGGTGAACGCCCTCGCGCCGGGGACCGTCGCCACCGACATGGTCGCGAACAACCCGCCGGAGGCCCAGGAGCGGATGGCCAACGCCGCGTTCCAGCGCCGCGCCGCCGATCCCGACGAGATGGTCGGCCCCGCCCTCTTCCTCGCCTCCGACGCCGCCAGCTTCGTGACCGGCCAGGTCCTCATCGCCGACGGTGGCCTCGTCCCCCACTGATCACGCCAAGCTCGGGGGCCCCGGCCAAGACGTTGTTTGGTCTAGGGGTGCCGCATTCGGGCCACCGCTCGACCAAACGGGAACTTGGCACCTTGACCGGGTTCACGACGCCAGGCACGGCCCGTGCTCTAGCGTGCCGCCATGGACCTGACGGAGGCGCTGTACACGACCCGCGCGATGCGTCGCGTGAAGCCGGATCCGATCCCCGACGACGTCCAACGCAAGATCGTCGACGCGGCGATCCGGGCGCCGAGCGGCGGCAACACCCAGAACTGGAAGTTCCTCCTGGTCGACGACGCCGACGTGCGGGCGAAGCTCGCCCCGCTCTACCGGGCGAGCCTCACCGACCTCTGGGGCAGCTTCTACAAGGACCGCATCGAGGCGGCGGAAGCCGACCCCGAGAGCGCGGACAGCAAGCAGATGATGAGCATCAAGAAGTCGGCCGACTGGCTCGCGGACCACTTCGCCGAGGTGCCGCTCTTCCTCTTCGGCTTCGCGCAGCACGACCCCACCGGCGGCTCGATCTTCCCCGCAGTGTGGAGCGCCCAGCTCGCGGCGCGCGGCGAGGGCGTCGGCAGTGCGCTCACGTCGGTGCTGCTGTTCCGCAACGACGAGGTGTTCGACATCCTCGGCGTGCCGAAGGACGACGGCTGGAACATGGCCTGCTGCGTGTCGTTCGGGTACCCGACCGGCCGCTGGGGCGTCGCCAAGCGCCGCCCGGCCCACGAGGTCACCTACCGCAACCGGTGGGGCACGGCCCCGGGCTTCGAGATCCCCGAGCCGCTCTGGTCCTGACCGCCTGACGGGCGCACTCAACCGTTCGGGTGCGCGGGCTCCAGGTCGAAGTTGTCGAACAGCACGTTGTGGGCGTGCCACGTGTTCCAGTGCTCGGTGAGGTACGCGATCTTGCCGTCGTCGTCGAAGCGGAACACGAAGCAGTAGACGTTGGTGTAGTCCTGGCCTCGCAGCGTCTTGGCCGAGAAGGTCTGCTGGCGCACCACGAAGTCGCCGTCGGCCAGCATCACGACGTCGTCGACGCGCGCGGTCGAGAGGTCGTAGCGGTCGCCCCCCGGCCGCTTCGGCGCGGTCGACGTGCTCGGGAGGATGTTGCGGATGGCGTCGCGGCCCTTGTGCTCGGTGACGCCCTCAGCACCGGGGATGTACGGCAGCCCGTTCCACCACGTGGCGTCCTCGGCGAAGAGCTCCGACTTGTCGGCCGGGCCGTCGAGCTCGCCGAACATCTGGCGCACGACGTCGAGGTTGCGCTCTTCCTGTTCGGTGTGGCTCACGCCGGCTCCTCGGTCGCTCGACTCTTCCAGGAGTTCCACCGGACGACGCCGTCGGACTTGCTGCGATCGCCGGGCTTGAAGTCGGTGCCGATCGTGTACGCGACCGGGAAGAGCCCCACCTGGGTCACCCGCTCGTACGGGATCGCGAGCAGGTCGGCCATCTCGCGCTCGCGGTGCAGGTGGATCGTCGTCCACGCGCTGCCGAGGCCCCGGCTGCGCAGGGCGAGCATGAAGCTCCACACCGCGGGGATGACCGAGCCCCACACGCTCGCCTGTCGGAACGCATCGGCGCCTTCGAGCCGGCCCGCGACCGTCGGGACCAGCAGGACGGGCACGTCCTGGAGGTGCTCGCGCAGATGCATCACCGACGACGTGGTGCGCTGCGCCGCCGGGGACGAGTAGTCCACCGGGGCCTCGTCCGGGTCTCGCTCTCGCGCGATGTAGCCGTCCATCGCGGCGCGGTAGATGTCGGCCATCGCCGCGCGCGTGGCCGCGTCGTCGACGACGATCCACCGCCAGGTCTGCTGGTTCGAGCCGTTGGGCGCCTGGAACGCGAGCTGGAGGCATTCCTCGACCACTTCGCGGGGCACCGGGCGCTCGAGGTCGAGCCGCTTGCGGACGGCGCGGGTGGTGGTGAGCAGCTCGTCGGCGTTCACGGCTGCTCGCGGCTCACGGACGGATGAGCTCGCTCGTGATCTCCTCGATCGAGACCACCCCGAGCAGTGCCATCGTGCGACGCATGTCCTTCTCGAACATCTCGAGCACGAGGTCGACGCCGCGCTCGCCGCCGGCCCCGAGCGCGTAGAGGTAGGCCCGGCCGATCGAGCAGGCCCGGGCGCCGAGCGCGATCGCCTTCACGATGTCGCTCCCTCGCCGCACCCCGCCGTCGCAGATCACCTCGACCTGGTCGCCCACGGCCTGCACGACCGGCTCGACCAGGGAGATCGGCGACGGCGAGCAGTCGAGCTGACGGCCCCCGTGGTTGGAGATCTGGATCGCCTCGACGCCGACGTCGGCAGCGAGGACGGCGTCCGCAACCGACTGGATGCCCTTGAGCACCAGCGGCCCCGACCACCGGGACCGCAGCCAGTCGAGGTCGGTCCACGACATGCTCGGATCGAACTGCGCGTTGATGTAGTCGGACAGGTGCACCGCGTCGCTGCCGTCACCGACACCGCGGCCCGTGACGTTCGCGAAGCGGATCGGCTCCGCCCGGACGAAGTCGAGCGTCCAGCCGGGGTGCAGCGCGCCGTCGACGAGCGTGCCCGGCCCGATCTGCGGTGGCAGCGAGAAGCCGCGGTGGACGTCGCGCTCGCGCTTGCCGAACACCGCGTTGTCGACGGTGAGGACGAGCGTCTCGTAGCCGGCGTCGGCGGCGCGGTCGATGAGCTCGGTGACGAGGCCCCGGTCACGCCACACGTAGACCTGGAACCATTTCGAGCCGGTGCTGACCGCGGCGACCTCTTCGATCGAGCGGGTCCCGAGGGTCGACAGCGTGTACGGCAGACCGGCACGGGCCGCAGCGCGGGCGACTGCGAGCTCCCCCTGCGGGTCGGCGATGCGCCCGAACCCCGTGGGCGACAGCACGAGCGGCATGGGCATGGGCCGGCCGAGCAGGCTGGTCTCGAGGTCGACCTTGGCGACGTCGCGCAGGATCCGAGGCGCGAACGTGATGCGGCCGAACGCCTCGGTGCTCTCGCGCAGTGAGCGCTCGTCCTCGGCGCCGCCGTCGATGTAGTCGAACACGCCGTGCGGCAGCCGCCGCTTGGCGATCTTGCGGAGGTCGTGCACACTCGCGGCCCGGTGGAGGCGCCGGGTGACCGGGTCGAGCTCGATCGGCTCGAACTTCAACACCGACCGCAGCGTGTCGATCATCTCTTTGATGCGCTCGAGGATGCGCGTGATCACGGCAGTGCCACCATCACGACCAGGAGGCGGATGGGGGCGTCGCCCCGGTTGCGCCATGCGTGGTTGGTGGCGCGCTGCACGACGACGTCGCCGGGGTGGAGGTCCACCTCGCCGTCGTCGAGCTCCAGCGTCACGTCACCGTCGAGCACGTACACGTAGTCGATCGTACGCGTCATGTGGTGGCCGTCGGCGTCTACACCGCTCCGGGCGGGATCCGCGGTGTCGCGTGCCGCCAGCACGGCCCGCATCTCCGCGTCGGGCGGGACCGCCACCATCCGAAAGCGCGCGCCGCCGGCCGGAGGCTCCAGCGCCGCGGTGCCCACGCCGCCGTCGTACCCGGAGGGATCGGCGCCGAGGGGGTCGGTGCCGTCGGTGACCCAGAGCTCGTCGCACCACCCCGCGGGCGCGGCGCCGTCGGACGCGACCCGCGAGCGACCGTCGACGACCTCGGTGACGACACGTCGCACGCTCATCGGAGCGCGCTCACATCGGGTTCCAGTGCGGATCGCGCTTCTCGACGAACGCCGTCGCGGCCTCGGTCATGTTGCCGGTGAAGGTGCCGAGCACCTGGGTGCGGTTCTCGAGCTCGATCGCGTGGCGAAGGCTCGGCGCGTCGAGGTTGGCCCACAGGCCGATCTTGGTCATGTACACGCCGTACTCGCTGTTGGCGACGATGCCGTCGGCGAGCTCGAACGCGGTGTCGAGGAGATCGTCGCCGTCGACGATCCGGTTGAGCATGCCGAACGTCTCGGCTTCCTCCGCACTGAACCGGCGACCGGTGAGCATGAGCTCCGCGGCGCGAGTCGGGCCGACGATGCGCGGGAGGAGGTAGCTGGTGCCGACGTCGCACGACGACAACCCGACGCGGATGAAGTGCGACGCGAAGAAGGCGTCGCGCGTCGCGATGCGGAGATCGCACGCCAGCGCGAGCGCGAGGCCGCCGCCGACGGCCGCGCCGTGCACTGCGGCGATCACTGGCTGCGGCGCCTCCCGCACGGCCAGGATCATGTCGACGAGGTGCTGCTGGAACATGTGGATGCGTCCGACCGGCCCGCGTCCCTCGGCCCGGGCCGGCAGCTCGTCGCCGGTCATCACCGCGCCGGCGCAGAAGCCCTTGCCCTCACCTCGGAGCACGACGACGCGGGCGTCGCGGTCGTCGCGCAGCGCGGTGAGCGCATCGGTGAGCTCGCCCACGAGTGCGCTCGACAGCGCGTTGTAGCGGTCGGGGTCGCCGAGAGTGACCACGGCGACCTCGGGGCGGGTGTGGGTGTCGACGTGGACCAACGGCACGGGCCGCAGGTTAGGCCGCCCCGTCAGGGCCACTTCTCGGCACGTTGCGTGTCACATGGACTGACGGAGCGTGCCAAGAACCGGCTCTGGGCCCTTGGCCTTGACCTTGACCTGGACCTCGCCCTGGTCAGGCGGGGCGGGTCTCCGGGAGGCGCACGAGGGGGATGCGACGCTCGGTCTTGCCCTGGTACGTCGTGTACCAGGCGCGGTCGGCGGTGAGCAGATCCCAGACGCGGTCGTACTCGTCGCCGTCGAGGATCTCCTGGTCCGCCCAGTACGCGCCGTCCTGGACCTTGAACCACACCTCGGGGTTCGCGTCGCGGTCGGCCAGGTTCAGGTACCACGACGGGTGGCCCGGCGCGCCGGCGAACGACGCGACGACGACCCGTCGGCCTTCGGGGTCGAGCCAGATCGGCAGCGCGACCTTGTGCTCCTTGCCGGACTTCCGACCGACCGTGCGCAGCAGGACGTGATCCATGCCGGCCTGCTTCCAGACCATCTCGGCGACGTCGGGCGGCAGGTCGTCGGACTCCATCGCCTCGACGTGGCCGGCGCTCAGCTTCGGGATCTCGTCGAGCGACGGGGTCTCCCAGACCTGCTCGACCTTCTGACTT
>CAZKTS010000109.1:0-6210 GCA_964555735.1 uncultured Bifidobacteriaceae bacterium | reverse complement strand
CACGAAGATCGAGCAGGCGATCGACGCCATCGCGCGCGGCGACCTGGTCATCGTCGTCGACGACGCCGACCGTGAGAACGAGGGCGACCTCATCATGGCGGCCGAGAAGGTCACGCCCGAGGCGATGGCGTTCATGATCCGCCACACGAGCGGGGTGATCTGCATGCCGCTCGAGGCCGACCGTCTCGACGACCTGCAGCTGCCGCTGATGGTCGCGAACAACACCGAGGCCCAGCGCACCGCGTTCACGGTCTCGGTCGACGCCCGCACCGGCACCACCACCGGGATCTCGGCCGCCGACCGAGCCGCGACGGTCAAGGCGCTGCTCGATCCGCGCACCGCCCCGGCCGACCTCGCCCGGCCCGGCCACATCTTCCCCCTCCGCTACCGGGAGGGCGGCGTGCTCAAGCGCGCCGGGCACACGGAGGCCGCGGTCGACCTCGCCCGCCTGGCCGGGTGCTATCCCGGCGGTGTGCTCGCCGAGGTCGTCAACGACGACGGCACGATGGCGCGCCTCCCCGAGCTCGAGCGCTTCGCCGAAGAGCACGGGCTCGTGCTGATCTCGATCGCCGACCTGATCCGGTACCGCCGGCACCGGGAGAAGCTGGTGCGCCGGGTGTCGGAGGCGCGCATCCCGACCCGACACGGCGACTTCACCGGCTACGTGTTCGAGAGCCTGCTCGACGGTGTCGAGCACCTGGCCTTCGTGCGCGGGGAGGTGGCCGGCAGCGCCGACGTGCTCGTGCGCGTGCACTCCGAGTGCCTCACCGGCGACGTGTTCGGTTCGATGCGCTGCGACTGCGGGGTGCAGCTCGACCTCGCGCTCGAGCGCGTGGCGGAGGCCGGCAAGGGCGTCGTCGTCTACCTGCGCGGCCATGAAGGGCGCGGCATCGGGCTCGGCCACAAGATGCGCGCGTACACGCTCCAGGACGAGGGGCGCGACACCGTCGAGGCGAACGTCGAGCTCGGGTTCCCGGCCGACTCACGCGAGTACGGCATCGGCTCGCAGATCCTCGTCGACCTCGGCATCTCGACCATGCGCCTGATGACGAACAATCCCCAGAAGTACGGCGGGCTCGAGGGCTACGGTCTCGAGATCGTCGAACGGGTGCCACTGCACGTGGAGCCGACGAGCGAGAACATCGCCTACCTGCGAACCAAGCAGGAGAAGATGGGCCACCTCCTCGACCTCCAGCACGAGATCTAGGACACGCCCGCCTCTGGAGCACCTCCGACTGGTGAGGTGGGAACCAAGGCGAGCAAGAAGGCCGCAGGTACCCTGCGGCCTGCGAGCCGGGGCCCGAGCGGCCCGGCGCAGAGCGCCAGGAGCGGGAGAGTGGGTGAGTACGAGGAGTACGAGGGGTCGCTCGACGCGACCGGGATGCGGGTCGCCGTCGTGGCCGGCCGCTTCAACGCGCACATCACCCGCCCGTTGCTCGAGGGTGCGCTCGCCGAGCTCGCGTCGCACGGGTTGCCCGAGGCCGACGTCCCCGTGCACTGGGTGCCGGGGGCGTTCGAGATCCCCTTGGTCGCGAAGCGCCTCGCAGCCTCGGGTGCCATCGACGCGGTCATCTGCCTCGGGGCGGTGATCCGTGGCGACACCGCGCACTTCGACTACGTCGCCGGTCCGTGCGCCGCGGGCATCGCGCAGGCGGGCCTCGAGACCGGCGTGCCGGTGATCTTCGGCGTGCTCACGACCAACGACCTCCAACAGGCGCTCGACCGCGCCGGGGGCCGTGAGGGCAACAAGGGCGCCGAGGCGGCGACGACCGCCATCGAGATGGTGACGTTGCTCCGTGGTCTGCCCGCGCCACGCCAGGATGGGGCCTGAATGCTGAACCTGGTCCTGCCCAAGGGGTCGCTCGAGCGCGCCACCCTGGCGCTGTTCGAGGAAGCCGACCTGCCGGTCGTGCGCGCGTCCGACGTCGACTACCGGGCGTCGATCGACGACCCCCGGGTCACCGACGTGCGGATCCTGCGCCCGCAGGAGATCCCGCGCTACGTCGCCGACGGCCTGTTCGACGTCGGCATCACCGGTCGCGACTGGATCGAGGAGACCGGCGCGGTCGTCCACACGCTCGGCCGGCTCCACTACTCGAAGGCGACGGCACGCCCGATCAAGGTCGTCCTCGCGGTACCGGCCGACTCGACCATCGAGTCCGTTGCCGATCTGCCGCGGGGGGTGAAGGTGCAGACGGAGTACCTGGAGCTCACCAGGCGGTACTTCGCGAAGCACGGGATCGATGCCGAGGTCTCCCTCTCCTACGGTGCGACCGAGGCCAAGGTCCCCGACATCTGTGATGCCGTCGTCGAGATCACCGAGACGGGTCGCGCGCTGCGCGCTGCCGGCCTGAAGATCGTCGACACGATGCTCGAGTCGCACACCGAGCTGATCGCCAACCCTCAGGCCTACGAGGTGCCGGAGAAGCGTGCCGCGATGGAGCAGCTCTCGACGCTGCTGTTCGGTGCGCTCGAGGCCCGTGGGCGCGTGCTGCTGAAGCTCAACGTCGATGAGGCGAACCTCGACGCGGTGATCGGATTGCTCCCGGCGCTCAAGTCGCCCACGGTGTCGAAGCTCTTCGGCGAGGACGGGTTCGCGGTCGAGACGGTGGTCGCGAAGAGCGAGATCAACACCCTCATCCCGGCGCTGAAGGATCACGGCGCGACCGGGATCATCGAGCTGCCGATCGCGAAGATCGTCCACTAGGCGGGCGCGGGTGAGCGGCGAAGCGATGGCGTCGGGCACGGTCGTCGAGTTCGACGCCCGTCGCGGCCTCGGGGCCGTCGAGCGGGCCGACGGCGCCCGTTTCATGTTCCACTGCACCCAGATCGCCGACGGCACGCGCACGGTCCCGGTCGGCGCGGCGGTCACCTACCGGATCGTGCCCGGTGCCCTCGGGTGCTGGGAGGCTGGGGAGATCGCGCAGACCACGCGGTAGGCGTCGCTCCGCTCCACGGGCCGCGGCCGGGTCAGGCGGCCGGGTCAGGCGGCCGGATCAGGCGGGCGGGGTGCCGGACCGAGATCGCGCCGGTCCGAGGCTCCCGCTCAGGTTGGACGCGGTGTTGATCAGGGCGACGTGGGTCATCGCCTGCGGGAAGTTGCCCAGGAGCCGCTCGGTCGCCGGGTCGTACTCCTCCGAGAGCAGACCGACGTCGTTCGCCAGTCCGACCAGGCGCTCGAAGAGCGCCCGCGCCTCGTCGGTGCGCCCGACCAGCGCGAGGTTGTCGGCGTACCAGAACGAGCACGGGAGGAACACGCCCTCGCCGGCCGGGAGCCCGTCCACGCCTCGCTCCGTCGCGTAGCGCTGGACGAAACCGTCGACGGTCAGCTCGCGCTCGATCGCGGCCACCGTGCCGAGCATCCGCGGATCGTCGGCGTCGACGAACCCCACGAGCGGCAGCATCAGCGCGCTCGCGTCGAGGTCGGTCGAGCCGTAGGACTGCACGAACGCGTTGCGGTCGGCGTCGAAGCCGTTGGCGAGGATGTCCTCGCGGACCTCGTGACAGAGCGCGTGGAGTCGATCTCGGTCGTAGTCGAGGTGCAGCCGGTCCACGGCTTTGATCGCACGGTCGAACGCGACCCACGCCATCACCTTGGAGTGCGTGAAGTGCCGGCGCGGACCGCGCACCTCCCAGATGCCGTCGTCGGGGTCTCGCCACCCGTCCTGCAGGAAGTCGAGCATCGCCTGCTGGATCGGCAGGATGCGGTGATCGGGCTCGAGGCCCACCTTCGCCGCGACGTGGAACGCGTCGAAGACCTCGCCGTAGACGTCGAGCTGGAACTGGCGCGACGCGGCGTTCCCGATGCGTACCGGCGCAGAGCCCTCGTAGCCCGGCAGCCAGTCGAGCTCGAGCTCGGGGAGGCGGCGCTCACCGGCCGCGCCGTACATGATGTGGAGCTGCTCGGGGGAGCCGGCCACGGCGCGGAGGAGCCAGTCGCGCCAGTCGCGCGCCTCGTTCACGTATCCGAGGCTCACGAGCGCGTAGAGCGAGAACGTCGCGTCGCGCAGCCAGCAGTAGCGGTAGTCCCAGTTCCGCACCCCGCCGAGCCATTCGGGCAGCGAGGTGGTGGCCGCGGCCACCAGTCCGCCCGTGGGCGCGTACGTCAGCGCCTTCAAGGTGATGGCGGAACGGTCGACGAGCTCCTTCCACTCACCATGGAACGTGGAGCGATCCGACCACCGCTGCCACCAGGCGGTGGTGCGGCCGACGGCCCGTGCGGCATCGGGCGCGCTCGGCACGCGGTGGTGCGACGGGAACCACTGGAGGGTGAACGCCACCTCGTCGCCGGCCGCGACGTCGATGTCGACGGTGTGGCTCAAGCCGTCGGCGTCGAGGTGCACGGGTGCATGGAGCACGACCGCGTCGGGGCCACCGACGGCGAGCAGCCGACCCTCGTGCTGCTCGACCCACGGCACCACCGATCCGTAGTCGAATCGGACGCGCAGCGTGACTCGCAGGCGGACACGCCCCGAGAGGCCGTGCACCACCCGCACGAGATCGACGTGCTCGTCGCGCACCGGCATGCAGTCGACGACGCGCACCGTGCCGTCGGCGGTCGCGAAGTCGGTCTCGAGGACGAGCGAGCCGTCGCGGTAGCGACGGGTCGCGGTGTGCTCGCCGACCGGGCCGATGCGCCAGTGGCCGTGCTCCTCGGTGCCGAGCAGGGCGGCGAAGCAGGCGCCGGAGTCGAACCGCGGGGCGCACCACCAGTCGATGGAGCCGTCGGGCCCGACGAGGGCGACGGTCTGGGTGTCGCCGATGAGCGCGTACTGCTCGATCCGGGACGCCAAGGTGCCGCTCAGGCGTCTCCGGCGTGGTCTCGCACCTGCACGAACGCCATGCGCAGCTGGGCGAGGGCGTCGCGCAGCGGCTCGGCGTGCTGCCCGAGGCGATCGCCCAGGCTCTCGACCATCCCGCCCATCGCGTCGATGGCCAGGCTCGCCTCGGCGAGGTTGGCCGACTCGCCCTCCTCGGGCGAGAGGTGCAGCACCGCGAGCTGCCAGAGCCCGACCGCGTGGTTGGCCACGATGTCGGCGACCGGCGTGCGGGCCAGCTCCTCGCGGACCCGGCGCAGCTCCTCGGCCAGGACCGCCTCGTCGACCTCGGCGTCACCCCCGGGCCCGGGCGGGCCACCGGGGGCGCCGGGTGGGCTGCCGGGTGGGGAGCCCCGCTCGGAGGGGTCGGGGACGTGCTCGCCGGAAGGTGTCCAGAGGCCACTCACGCTGGTATCCTCCCATGCCGAACACTGACAACATTGCAATGTGGGAAGTGGGGTTCACCACGAGCCCCCACCCGGCCTGGCGATCCCGCCGAGCCCGGGTCCGTCCACGGATCGCCCCGGCCGTCGGTCGCGGGCGTCACCCCGATGGCGGACGCTTCCCGCGTCCGCCTTCGTCGCGTCAGGGCACCCTCGCCCCGTCGCTGCCGCCGACCAGCCGAGGTGATCACATAGCCACAGACGAGACCCGGATCAACGATCGCATCCGAGCACGCGAGGTCCTGCTCATCGCCGAGGACGGCGAGCAGCTGGGCGTCGTGCCCCTCCCTGATGCGCTCGCTCGAGCCCGCGATCGGGCGCTCGACCTCGTCGAGGTCGCTCCCGGGGCCAACCCGCCGGTCTGCCGGATCATGGACTACAAGCGCCATGAGTACGAGCAGCAGCAGCGCCGCAAGGAGTCGCGGCGCAAGGCGACGAGCGTGGTCATCAAGGAGATGAAGTTCCGGCCCAAGATCGACATCCACGACTACACGACGAAGATGCGTCACGTGGAGCGGTTCCTGGCCGAGGGCAACAAGGTGAAGCTCACGATCATGTTCCGGGGCCGCGAGATGGCCCACCCCGAGCTCGGCCTGCGCATCCTGGAGCGCATCGCCGACGAGGTGGAAGAGATCGCGATCGTCGAGTCCGCGCCCCGTCAGGACGGTCGCAACATGACCATGGTCCTGCACCCCCTGGGGAAGGGGCAGCGTAAGCCCAAGTCCAAGGGATCCGACGGCCCCCAGGCCCCATCGACCCCGCCCGAATCGCCGGACGCGCCGGCCCCGGCACCACCGGCCGCACCGGTGGCCGCCACCGAGGAGAGCACCTGACATGCCGAAGCAGAAGACCCACCGGGGCGCCGCCAAGCGGTTCAAGGTCACGGGCACCGGCAAGATCCGTCGCCGCAAGGCGAACCGGTCCCACCTGCTCGAGCACAAGACGAGCCG
>CAZKTS010000108.1:0-40504 GCA_964555735.1 uncultured Bifidobacteriaceae bacterium | reverse complement strand
ACGCCCGACGGGTCGACGCGCGCGCGGAGCTCGCGGAAGCGGTCGAGGTCGGGGTACATCGCCGGCAGCAGCTCGGGGGCCAGCCGCGAGTCCTTGGCGAGGTAGATCCGGCCGCCGGCGTCGACGACCATGCGGTCGAGGTCGTCGAGGAGGCCGCCGAGTCCCGCCGCGCCCGCGGGCATGTCGAGCGCCAGCGTCCAGCCCTGACGCGGGAACGAGAGCGGGCCGGGGTTGCCGGGCCCGAAGCGCTTCAGCACGGCCAGGAACGAGGCGCACTGCGCGGCGCTGAGCAGCTCGATGGATGCTCGCACCGTGTCGGTGGCCTCGTCGGGCACGACGTACTGGTACTGCACGAGGCCGCGGCTGCCGTAGATGCGGTTCCAGTTGGTGACGCCGTCGAGCGGATGGAAGAAATAGCCGATCGTCTCGGGGTGCCCGACCTGGTGGCGGGGGGCCTTGCGGTACCACACCTCGTTGAACGCCCGCACCGTGAACCGGTTGAGCAGACCGTTCGGTGCCCACGGCGGTGCCGGGAGCAGCGCGCGGGGCGCGAAGTGGCGCGCCTTGCGCGCCAGCTTGGGCGGCAGCGAGTCGAGGGTCGCGTGGTCGCCGCGCGTGAGCACCGAGCGGCCGAGTGCCGCGCCGGTCGCGAGGCAGTCGACCCACGCCGCGGAGTAGCGGTAGCGGTCGTCGCCCTCGAGCATCATGGCGAGCAGGGTGTCGAGGTCCGGGACCCGATCGGTGTCGACGCTCAGGTACGCGGTCTCGATCGGGATGAGCCGGATGGTCGCCTCGGTGATCACCCCCGTGAGCCCCATGCCGCCGGCCGTGCCCCAGAAGAGCTCGGGGTCGCTGTCAGGGGTCACGGTGAACGTCCCCTTCGGCGCGCGGAGCTCGAAGGAGTCGACGTGGTTGGCGAACGAGCCGTCGGCGTGATGCCCCTTGCCGTGGATGTCGGCGGCGATCGCGCCGCCCACCGTGACCTGCCGGGTGCCGGGCGTGATCGGGAACCAGCCCGACGGCACGAGCATGCGCATCAGGGTCTCGAGGCTCACGCCGGCATCGACGCGCGCGATCCCACGGTCGAGGTCGAGCTCGTGCACGCCCGCGAGCGAGGTGAGGTCGAGGACGGTGCCACCGGCGTTCTGGGCCGCGTCGCCGTAGCTGCGGCCGAGGCCGCGAGCGACGACACCACGGCGGCCGGGTGTCTCGAGCACGTCGACGACGTCGTCGGCGTCGCGCGGCTCGACCACCGACGCGGCCGTGGGCGCGGTGCGGCCCCAGCCGGAGAGCAGTCGGGTGATGGGCTCGCGCGTCATCCCGTATGCAACCCCACCGCGAACGCCGCGACCCAGAGCAGACCGAGCACCTGGAGGACGCGATCGCCGAGGACGACGTCTTCGGGTGCGCCCCCCTCTCCCTTGTCGACGAGGTGGCCGTAGCGGAGGATCGCGAGCACGAAGGGAACGATGGAGAGGCGGAACCAGGTCTCGTCGCCGGTCGTCGCCGCGTTCTCGAACGCCCACAGGCAGTAGGCGGTGACGGTCACGCTCGCGGCGACGGCGCGCACGAAGTTGAGGAACGACTCCGAGTACTCCTCGAGCGTTGCCCGCGTCTCTCCACCGTCGCCGAGCTCCGACAGCTCGGCGCTGCGCTTGCCGGTGACCATGAAGAGCGACCCGCCGCCGGCGACGATGAGGAACCAGTCGGAGATCTCGACCTGGGTCGCGATGCCGCCGGCGATGGCGCGGAGCACGAAGCCCGCCGCCACGGCGCCGAGGTCGACCACCGGCTCGTGCTTCAGCCAGAGCGTGTACGAGATGGTGAGGAACGCATACCCGGCGACCACGATCGCCAGCTCGCCGTCGGCGATGGGGAAGGCGACGAGGACGCCCAGGATGATGAGGAACGCGCCGATCGCCCGCGCCGCGTTCACGCTCAGGAAGCCGGCCGCGATCGGCCGACTGCGCTTGGTGGGGTGCTGGCGGTCGGCCTCGACGTCGCGGGCGTCGTTGAGGAAGTAGGTGCCGCTGGCCGTCAGCGACATCGCGACGAAGGCCACGATCGTGCGGCCGAGCTGATCGGGCTGGTCCAGGACGCCCGCCGCGGCCGGCGCCGCGAACACCAGCACGTTCTTGACCCACTGCTTGGGCCGCGCCGTCTTGACGATCGCGCGCCACGTGCTCATGGAGGTGGGGCCGGCCGCGCCGGCGCTGCGCTCGGGCGCGAGGGCCATCGGGCAAGGTTAGGCGGAGGGGAGGTCCGAAACGTTGCCGCCGTAGAGTGACGACCATGGCGATCACGTGCTCCGCGACGAACCAAGCCCCCGAGAAGGTCAAGGCCGACCTCCTTGCCGTCCCCGTGTTCGCCGAGCGGGAGCTCGGCCCCGGTGCCGACACCGTCGACCGCGCGCTCGGGCGCGCCACGTCGCTCGACACCTTCATGGACGAGGCGGGGTTCTCCGGCGCCGCGGGCCAGACGCTCCTCGTGCCGTCGCCGACCGGCATCGCGGCGCGCGCGGTCCTGCTCGTGGGTGTCGGGAAGCGTGACGAGGTGGACGCTCGGGCTCTGCGCCGCGCCGCGGCTGCGGTGGCGCGCAAGGCCACCAAGGCCCCGACCGTCGTGACGACGCTCACCGCGGCCGCGCCGCAGCTCGACGCAGCCGACGCCGCCCAAGCAGTCGCCGAGGGCGTCGCGCTCGGTGCGTATCAGTTCCTGGCATACAAGTCGGACGCGAAGCCCACGCAGCTCGCGAAGGTCGTCGTCGTCGGCGACGGTCCCGGTGTGAAGGCGGCGCTCGAGCGCGCTCGCGTGATCACGGATGCGGTCGCGTGGGCGCGCGACCTCGTCAACGAGCCGTCCGGCACCAAGTCACCGGCTGAGTTCGCCGCCGCGGCCAAGGCGCTCCTGCGCGGCGCGGGCGTCACCGTCACCGTCCTCACGGAGCCGCAGCTGCGCGCGCAGAAGATGGGCGGTGTCCTCGGCGTCGGCCAGGGCTCCGAGCGGCCGCCCCGCTTCGTGAAGGTCGTCTACGACCCGCCGGGCGGCAAGGCGCGGGGCACGGTCGCGCTCGTCGGCAAGGGCGTGGTCTTCGACACCGGCGGCATCTCGATCAAGCCGGCTGACGGCATGGAGGCGATGAAGACCGACATGGGCGGGGCGGCGGCTGCGCTCGCGGCGATGGCGACGCTGAAGGCGCTCGGTGTGCGCCATCGGGTGATCGCCTACGCGCCGATGGTCGAGAACATGCCGAGTGGCGCCGCGATCCGGCCCGGCGACGTCCTCAAGATGCGCTCCGGCACCACCGTCGAGGTGCTCAACACCGACGCAGAAGGGCGGCTGATCCTCGCCGACGCGCTGTCGCTCGCGGTCGACGACGGCGTCGACGCCATCGTGGACCTGGCGACCCTCACCGGGGCCTGCGTGGTCGCGCTGGGGGAGAAGGTCGCGGGCCTCATGGGGAACGACGACGAGTGGGTGCGCCAGGTCCAGGCGGCGGCCGACGCAGCCGGTGAGCCCATGTGGCACCTCCCGCTGCCCGACGACATGCGCAGCCAGCTCGACTCCGAGGTCGCCGATCTGCGCAACATCGGTGCCAACCGCTACGGCGGGGCGCTGACCGCCGGCCTGTTCCTCGACGCCTTCGTCGAGGACGTGCCGTGGGTGCACCTCGACATCGCCGGTCCCGCCCGGGCCTCGGCCGACGACGGCGAGCTCGTTCGCGGCGGCACCGGGTTCGGCGTGCGGACGCTCGTCCAGCTGATGCTCGACTTCGAGAAGCCGAGCGGCGGCGGGAACAAGCAGCGCGGCGCAGGACGTTCATCTCGGACGAAGCAGGCCGGCGCGAAGCGGGCCGCGACCACGAAGAAGGCAGGCGTGCAGCAGCCACGACGTACCACCCCCGGCGCCCAGAAGACCGGCGCCCAGAAGTCGCGAGGTCGGCGATGAGCCGGCCCGTTCGCATCCGGCGGATCGTGGGCGTCAGCGCCCTCGCGGTGCTCGGCACGATCGCCGCCGTGGTCCCCGCGTCCGCGCAGGCCGGACCCACCGACCCGACCACGCCGGCGCCGCCGTCGAGCACGGCTCCCGCACCGGTCAAGAAGACGGTCGACACCGGCGACAACTTCTTCAAGCCCAAGAAGGTCACCGTGACCGTGGGCAGCACGATCACGTGGGAGAACACCGGACGCAACGTGCACAACGTGGTGCCGAACAAGGGCAAGAAGTTCGGCACCAGCAGCCTGCGCCCGGGCAAGACCTACAAGTTCACGTTCAAGAAGCCCGGGACGTACAAGTACTACTGCTCGTTCCACGGCGCGCCGAACTCCGGACAGCACGGAACGATCGTCGTCACCGGCTGAGCGATGCTCCATCGCCTGGCCGCCGTCGCGGTCGCCGCGTGCGTGCTGTCGAGCGTGTCGGTGGCGATCGCCCCGCCCGCGCTCGCGGCCGGCACCGACGGTGTGATCCGGGTGCCGGCCGACGAGCTCACGATCCAGGATGCCGTCGACGCCTCGCGCCCGGGTGATCTGGTGCTGGTGGCGCCGGGCGTGTACCGGGAGTCGGTGACGGTCGCGGAGAAGCACGAGCGCATCGTGATCCGCGGCGAGTCGCGCGCCCGGACGATCCTCGACGGCGAGTTCGACGAGTCCGACGGGCGGGAGAACGGCTTCATCGTGTTCGCGGACGGCGTCGCGATCGAGAACATGACCGCCCGCAACTTCACCACCAACGGCTTCTTCTGGACCGGCGTCGACGGCTACCGCGGCTCGTACCTCACTGCGGTGCGCAACGGCGACTACGGCATCTACGCGTACGACTCGGTGCACGGACAGCTCGACCACTCGTACGCGTCCGGCAGCCCCGATGCGGGCTTCTACATCGGCCAGTGCTTCCCGTGCGACGCACTCATCCTCGACTCCGAGGCCGAATGGAACGGGCTCGGCTACTCGGGGACGAACGCGGGCGGGAACCTCGTGATCGCCCGCTCGAGCTGGCACGACAACCGCGGGGGCATCGTGCCCAACAGCCTCAGCAGCGAGAAGCTGGCGCCGCAGCGGGGCGCGACCATCGTGGGCAACCGCGTGTACGACAACGGCAACCCCTCGACTTCGGCGATCGAGATCGCCGAGCTCGCGACCGGCAACGGAATCCTCCTCGCGGGTGGCAACCGCAACCTCGTCGCTCGCAACCTCGTGACCGGCCACGATGCGGCGGGGATCGCGGCGATCCCGCTCCCGGAGCGCCTGCTCGATCCCGACGATCCCGAGCTCCAGGACTACGAGGCGCGCCACAACTCGATCCGCGACAACGTGAGCCAGGGCAACACCTACGACCTCGCCGCGCTCGCCACGATCGAGGACGCGTCGGATCCCGGCGACAACTGCTTCGCCGGCAACACCTACACGACGTCGGTGCCGCCCGACATCCAGCAGCTGCTCCCGTGCGATGCCCCGGCATCTCCCGCGTTCGCGGCCGACCTCGCGACCTTCGCCGCGGTGCTGCTCGGCGAGAAGCCCCCGCCGGCCGACTACAAGGTGGTCCCGCTCCCGGACCGCACCGACCTGCCGGAGATGCCGCGGGCCCGAACGGCGCGGCCGCGTCCGGCGACCGACGAGCCGTCGTTCCAGCTCAAGGTTCGGCGCGTCCCGGTGCCGACGGCCTGACCGGCCCCGCGGGCGGGTCGGCGCCCTTGGCGAGGATGTGCTCGATCTCGCGCGGTCCCTCGGCCGACCCGGTGAGACGGCCCGGCGCGGCGGTGGAGTAGCAGCACGCGATCGCCGGGAGCTCCATCGGCACGCGGTGCTCGGTCATGCGCAGGAAGAGGTCCCAGTCGCCGTACTCGCGGAGCGTCTCGTCGAACCGAGCGTCCGGCAGCCCGGCCCGGTGCGCGATGACGTTCTGGTCGGCCAAATTGGTGTGCTCGAGCTCGGCGCGGTCGAAGCGCCGGAAGAGCAGCATCGGCCAGCCGCCGGCCTCACGGCCGTAGATCGCCTCGTCGTCGTCGATGATCCGCGCGCCGTAGAGGAGCTCGGCCTCGGGGCTGCGTTCGAACGCCCAGCCGACGGCACGCAGCCACATCGGGTGCATGAGGTTGTCGTCGTCGAGGTACGCAACGATGCTGCCGGTCGCGTGGTCGAGCCCGAGGTTGCGCGCGACGCACGGTCCGCCGCCCGGACTCTCGACGACGCGAAGCCGCGGATCCTCGATGGCGGCGAGCATCTGCTGGGTGTCGTCCTCGCTCGCGTCGTCCACGACGATCAGCTCGAGGTTGCGGTGCTGCTGGGCGAAGACGGAGGCGATCGCTCGCTCGAGGTACGGCCGGCGGTTGCGCGTGGGCGTGATCACGGAGATGTGCGTGTCGGTCTCGCCGCCGATGGCCTCGAGCCACGTCATGAACGCCCAGACGGCCACCGCCCGCTCGGTTCCGTCGGCGCTCTCGCGGAGACGGAAGACGTCGTGCTCCACCGTCTCGAACCGCGCGTTGGTGACGTCGGCCCACTCGGACAGCTCGACCACGCCCAGGGCGTCGCGCAGTCGCTGGAGGGTCGCGCGTGTGAGGCCCAGCTCGCCGCGCTCCTCGCGCCAGCGCCGGACGTGGTCGGCCGTCGAGCGGGGAGCCGTCGATCGATGCTCGTCGGTCATGCGCTGCTCGGCGCGCGCAGGAGCCCGTCGGGCACCCGACCATCCACGTCGGTGAGCTCGGTGTCGAGGAGGGCGGCGATGGTCGGCGCGATGCCGGTGACCGGCATGCGGGTGAGCGGTGCCTGGTCGACGAAGCTCGGGCCGCGGGCGAGCAGGAGGCCGTGCGGCTTGTGATCACCGGTGCGAACGTGGTGATACGGGATGCGCAACCGACCGATCTTCGGTGAGTACACGTCGTTGCACTGGGCGGTGTGATCCCACTGCACGTAGAGGTCGGCGAGCCACGGCGTCGACGGCGGATAGAGGTCCGTGCCGCGCTCGATCGCGCGGACGAGCGGACGGCCCGACTCGAGGTTCACGATGTCGAGCAGGTCTTCGGCGAGCTGGTCGACGACGGCGTCGTACCGCTCGACCGGCACCACACCGGGTTCGTCGCGGCCGGCCAGGTTGACGCGTACCGCCCCGACGGGGTCGTTGTTGGGGGCGGCGGCGAAGCGCTGGCGGAGCCGGTCGGGTGGGTTCGCACCGATGCCGGCGCGACCGCGGGTTGCCGTGCGCACCGCGCGCGCGACGGCGGGGTGGGCGACGCGTCGGGCCGACACGGGGACGGCGCCCCACAGTCGCTTGGCGGCGCGTGCGGTCACACGGCCGCGTGGCCCGATCTCCTCGTGCTCGTCGAGTCGGGTGAGGATGCCGTCGAGCAGATGAGTGCCGGTGTAGTGCGCGCCCATGCCGTGGCTGAGCAGCACGATGACATCGGTGTCGGCGTCGACGGCGGCCAGGTGCGCGGCGAGGGCATCGTCGACCGCGGCGTAGACGTCGCCCATGGGGTCCCCGAGCACCTCGGCATGACCCGGGTCGAAGAGCTCGTGCGTCTCCTCGTGCAGATGCCAGAACTGGTGGCCGGAGCAGTGGGTCTCGCCGAACGCGACCGCGAAGAGGTCCCAGTCCTCCGAGCGCAGGCGGTCGAGCGACGCGGCGCGCTTGGCCGAGAGGCCGCGGAGCATCCCGGTGAGCAGTGCAGACTCCTGCTCGACCGTTCGGGGGTCGTAGGGACCGCCCTCGGTCCAGTCGCACGGTGCGAACTGGCGCACCTGGTCGTGGTCGAGCCCGGCGACCGGGTGCAGCCCGTACCGGCCGACGAGCTCGTCCGCCAGCGACGGTGGCCACGACTGGAGCCCGAAGTGGCGGTCGTGGGCGGCCCACTCGCAGACCATGATGCCGTTGACGTCGGGGTGCGGCGACGTGTGCGGGATGTCGAGCAGGGCCACCCGTCGTCCGGCCCGGCTCAGCGGCAGCCAGAACGGCTCGGCCGCGACCTCCGCGGGCGACGTGTTCTCGAGGGCGCCGGTCGCCGGATCCACGCGCTGCCAGCAGGTGTAGCCGTGGTGCTCCGGACCGACCGCGGTGACGATCGTCGGCCAGATCGCGCTCACGTAGACGCCGCCGGGCGGCGCGACCGTGCCGATGGCCAGGGTGGCATCGTCGTCGAGGAGCGACTGCAGCGTCGGCATCCGACCCGCGGCGGCGAGCCCGCGCGCGGCATCGACGTCGCACGCGTCGAACGCAACGAAGAGGACCCGCGCCGGCATGGCTGCGAAGCGTAGCGACGTGTCCCCGGGCCTCGGACCGACGCGGCGGCGCTGAAGGCATCTCGCCGGTCAGGTACCGTTCTGGGCCCATGAGTGAGGGCAGCTGGCGCCGCCGGGTGCGCACGCAGGTCGACGCGTTCAACGCTGATCGGCGGGCCGTCGGCATCCGACACGCGACGGTCCACCGGATCCGGCACCTGCTCGACATGGGCCCGGTGACCACCGGGCGCGTCGATCTGATGACCGGCGAGATCTCGGACCTGGTGCACCGGGTCGACGGACTCGAGGACACCCGGCGGACGGCCGTCGGCCTCACCACGTCGCCCTTCGAGCGGGTCTGGACGACCACGCAGTGGATGGAGCAGCTCGACCTGGTCGACGGGCCCCTCGTGTCGGTCGTCATGCCGACACGAGGCGAGCGCCCGACGCTCCTCGCCTGGGCGGTCGCGTCGGTGCTCGCCCAGAGCTACCCGCGCTGGGAGCTCCTGGTCGTGGCCGACCGCGTCGACCCGGCGACGCTCGACCTGTCCGACGACCCTCGGATCCGGGTGCTTGAGAGCAACGGCGCCGGCGTCTCCGCGGCTCGCAACACCGGGCTCGACGCGGCGAACGGCGAGCTCGTCGCCTACTGCGACGACGACAACACGATGGGCCGGCAGTGGCTGCGCGCCGTCGTCCACGCCGCAGGCGCGGATGCCGAGGTGCAGGTTTGGTACGGCGCTCGTCTCATCGAGGACGGCCGCACCGCGGACACCGACCCTCCGAGTGAGCCGACGCTGTCGCTGCCGCCGTTCAACCGGGCCTTGCTGATGCGCGCGAACTACATCGACATGGGGGTCCTCGCGCACCGGCGTACCGCACCCGGCGCCCGCTTCGACGACTCGCTCGACATGCTCGTCGACTGGGACCTCGTCGTCCGCCTCACCGCGCGCACTGAGCCGCGTGTCATCCCGGTGATCGCGAGCAACTACCACACCGGTGCGCCGGGCCGGATCTCCGAGGGTCCCGAGAAGGCGGCGACGATGGCCCGCCTCCGCACGCGATTCCGCGCCGAGCGGCCGCTGCGCGTGCTGGCGTACAACGCGATGTTCCCGCTGCTCACCGAGACCTACATCGCGGACGAGGTCGAAGCGCTGGCGCGATCGGGCGCGGAGGTCGCGTTCTGCACGGAGGGGAAGCGCTCCGCGCCGATGCCGGTCGAGGCGCCGCTGTTCACCGATCTCGACGAGGCGGTGAGCCGGTTCGGTCCCGACGTCGTCCTCGTCCACTGGGCGACCTTCGCCGGCACGGCCCGGCCGGCGCTCGAGGCGCGCGGCGTGCCGTACGCCGTACGCGCGCACTCCTTCGACTTCTCGCCGGATCTCGTGCGCGAGCACCTGGACGCGCCCGGGTGCATCGGAGTGTGGGCCTATCCCCATCTCGCCGCGACCGTGCCGGGCGTTCGGCCGCTGCCCTCGCTGTTCACCGCCCACGAGGCGCTGGTGCCGCCCGCGGCCGAGCGCGATCTGGTGCTCTCGGTCTCGGCGGGGCTGCCCAAGAAGGACTGGGACGTGCTGCTCGGCGCGTTCGAGGCGCTCCCCGGCGTGGACCGACGGATCGTGATCGGCACCACGTACCTGCACGAGTCGCTCCCGTCGGAGCTGGTGCTGCGCCTCCAGGAGCAGCCGGACCCTCCGCTCCTGCAGGTCAACCTCACGCGCGACCAGGTGTTCGAGCTGTTCGCGCGCACGGCGGTGCTCGTCTACACGCTGGAGCCGGGGCAGGCGTTCGGCAACCCAAACTCGATCATCGAGGGGCTCTGTGCGGGGGCGTGCGTCGTGGCGCCGAACCGCGAGGAGGCTCGTCGCATGATCGGGAGCGGCTTCCGCGGCTACGACTCGGCCGACGACATCGTTGCCCACGTGCGCGAAGTGCTCGCCGGCGGTCCGGCGGTCGACGAGGAGCGGGCGCGCAACGTCGATCACGGCCTCGCGAACTTCGCCGACCCGATGCTCGGCAAGCAGTTCGCGACCGAGTTCAATGAGGCGCTGACGAGCTGGCTCGCGCGTCAGCGCTGAGCAGCGCGCGGACGGGCCGCCCGTCCACGTCGCGCAGCGTGACCCCGCAGAGCGCGGCGATCGTCGGGGCGACGTCCTCGGGCCCGACGTTCGGACGCTTGGCGCTTGGCGTGATCCCCGGACCGTGCGCCACGAGCAGCCCTCCGCCCTCGCGGTGGTCGCCGGTGCGCGCGGTCGTGGTCACTGCGGTGACGATGCCGACTGCGGGTGAGTAGAGGACACCGCCGACGGCTCGGTCGTCCCACTCCACGAGAAGGTCCGGCTGTCCGTCGTCGGGGAAGCTGCCGGGAGCGTCGTCGGCGGCCACGACGCGACGGACGGCCGAGCGGCCGGTGTCGAGGTCGACGAGGTCGAGGAGCTGGTCGGTGAGCAGCCGGAGGGTCGCGGCCCGGTCCTCGGCCCGGACGATGCCGCGCGCCTCCCGGCCGACCTGGTTGAGGCGGACGCCCGCCACCGCCGCGGCACCCGGCGCGCCTGCGTACGGCCGGCTGGCGCGGTCGGCGATCGGGGGGTCCGGGTGAATCGTCCGGCCGCGCGCCGCGCGACGCGCGAGGCCGGCGACCGCTGGGTGCAGCCGGCGGCGCAGTGAACGCGGCAGGCGCGCCCAGCTCCACTTGGCGACGCCCACCGTCGGAGTCGCGCGCGGGTCGGACGTGCGCGCGATGCGGTCGAGGACGACTTCCAGCGCCGCGGCGCGAGCCGGGTTCGCGCTCATGGCGTGCGAGAACACGACCACCGTCGTCGCGTCCGGTCCGGCGCCCTCGACGAGCCGACCGAGGCTGGCGTCGAGGCGCTCGTACACCGCGACCACCGGATCGTCGTCGCCGCTGTCGGTGCGCTCGGCCCAGAGATGGTGGCCGGCGCAGTGCGTCTCGGCCGCGACGGTGAGGAAGAGGTCCCACTCGCCGCGGTCGAGCAGTTGCTCGCACAGGTCAGTCTTGGCGTCGACGCTTGCGAGGATCGCGTCGCGCAGGGCGCGTCGCTGCTCCGGGGTTCGCGGTCCCGTCGGGCCGCCGTGGGTCCAGTCGCACGGCGCGTAGCCGCGCGGGTGGCCATCGGCGGGGCGACCGAGCTCGGGGCGCGGGACCGTCGTTGCGAGCTCGTCCACGAGGTGCGGTGGCCACGAGTGCAGGCCCTCGACGCGGTCGTGGCTCGCCCATTCGTAGAGCTCCAGACTGTCGGGGCCGAGCGCGCGCGAGGCGGAGAAGCGTGGGACGTCGATGACCGCGACCCGCTGCGACTGCTCCGCGAGCTGCATCCAGAGCGGCGCCCGAGCGATCTGCTCACTCCCGAGCTCGACGACCGCGTACGACGCGGGGTCGAGCGCAGCCCACGACACATACCGATGGTGCTCGGGCCGGCAACCCGTCATCAGCGTCGGCCAGATCGCGCCGATGTACGTCGCGTCGGCAGGCTGGTCGAAGGTCGCCGCCGCGCCGGAGGCGAGCAACGTCGCGAGGTTCGGCAGGCGTCCGTCGGTGACGAGTCGCAGGGCGAGGTCGCCGTCGCCCGCGTCCAGACCGACGACGAGGACCCGCGCGGTCACCGCCGCCCCGGCGTCAGCGTCGGAGGGTCAGTGGCCCGCGACGGAGCCGTCGGCGAGCACGGCGTGCGGCAGGCACAAGTCGTCGTACTCGGCGATGACGATCGGTGGCGCGCTGTCACTGCACGTGGGGCACGCCGGGTCCCGGCGCACGTTGAAGGTGCGGAAGCTGGTCTCGAGCGCGTCGTACGCGAGGAGCCGCCCGGCGAGGGAGTCGCCGAGGTCGAGGATGATCTTGATCGCCTCGAGCGCCTGGATCGAACCGATGATGCCGGGCAGCACGCCGAGCACGCCGGCCTCCGCGCAGCTCGGGGCGAGCTCGGGCGGCGGCGGCTCCGGCAGGAGGCAGCGGTAGCACGGGCCTTCGTAGGGCTGGAAGACCGTGACCTGACCCTCGAATCTGAAGATCGAGCCGTGCACCACCGGGATGCGCTTGAGCAGCGACGCGTCGTTGAGGAGGTAGCGCGTCGGGAAGTTGTCGGTGCCGTCGACGATGACGTCGTAGCCGTCGATGATGTCGAGCACGTTGTCGGCGCCGAAGCGCACGTCGTAGGTGACGACGTCGACGTCGGGGTTCAGCTGCGTGAGCGTCTTCTTGGCCGAGTCGACCTTGCGCTCACCGATCCGATCCATGTTGTGGAGGATCTGACGCTGGAGGTTGGACGCGTCGACGACGTCCATGTCGACGATGCCGAGCGTGCCGACGCCGGCCGCGGCGAGGTAGAGCGCGGCGGGCGAGCCGAGGCCGCCGGCGCCGAGCAGCAGCACCTTGCTCTCGAGCAGCTTCTGCTGGCCGGCGGTGCCGACCTCGGGGAGCAGGAGATGGCGCCCGTAGCGGTCGCGCTGGTCGGGGTTGAGCACCGCAGGCGTGGTCCACGGCCGGCCCTCGTCCTTCCAGCGGCCGAAGCCGCCGGTCATCGAGGCGACGTCGGTGTAGCCGAGCTGCTGGAGGGTCTCCGCGGCGAAGACGGACCGGACGCCGCTCGCGCAGTAGATGACGACCGGCTGCGAGCGGTCGGTGATCGTGTTCTCGATCTTGCTCTCGAGGTGGCCGCGTGGAAGGAACACCGCGCCGGGGATCGAGCCCTGCTCGTACTCATCGAGCTCGCGCACGTCGAGGAACGTCGCCTCGCCGAGGCGCGGCTCGGCGGTGGCGGGGTCAACCTCGGTGATGTTCTGCTTCGCGGCAGCGAGCAGGTCGCGGAAGCCGGCCATGACGGGACTCCTGTGCCGGGATCGGCAGTCTTCGATCGTCTGTGGGGTTGTAAATGCTACCTGAAGGGTCAGATATTCCCAACCCCGCCTGACTCGCTCGTCGCTCAGCGCCGGGATACCCGGCGCTGCCCTTCGGGACGCTCCTCGCTGATCTGCGACGTGCATCCGTCTTGATGCGCTCCTCGCTCGGTGCCGGGATACCCGGCACCGGCCTTCGGCCCGCTCCTCGCTGATCTGCGATGTGCGCGTGCTCGTCTGCGCTTGGTGGCGGGCCCTCAGACCAGGGCCACCAGGGCGGGGAGGACGGTGCCGAGCTGGTCGCGGCTCACCGCGGCGGCCATGCCGTCGAAGGGGGTCTCCTGGGCGTTGAGCACCACGAGCCGAGCGCCGTTGCGCAGCGCCAGCTCCGGCAGCGCGGCGGCCGGGTAGACGCCGAGCGATGTCCCGACGGCGAGGAAGAGGTCGGCGCCTTCGGCGGCGGTCTGGGCGCGGCGCAGGTCAGAGGGGTCGAGGTTCTCGCCGAACGAGATCGTCGCCGACTTCAGGATGCCGCCGCACTCCTCACAGGCCGGGTCCTCTTCTCCTGCGCGCACACGGTCGAGCGCGACGTCCATGGGTGCCCGCCATCCGCAGGTGAGGCACTTCACCTCGCGCACGTTGCCGTGGATCTCGACGATGCGCTCGGGGTCGCTGCCGGCATCGTGGTGCAGGCGGTCGACGTTCTGGGTGACGAGCGTGTGCAGCGCGGCGCGGCCCTCGAGCTCGGCGAGCGCGCGGTGGCCGGCATTCGGCTCGGCGGAGAAGAAGTTGCCCTCGACGCGGTTGCGCCAGGCCTGCTTCCGCACCTCGGGATCCGACACGTAGTACTGGAGCGTCGCGGTCTTCTCGGCCGCGGGATTCTTGGTCCACACGCCCTGCGGGCCGCGGAAGTCGGGGATGCCGGACTCCGTCGAGATGCCGGCACCCGTGAGCACGACGATCTGGCGCGCGCCGCGGATCCATCCTGCGACGGCATCGAGATCGGTGCTCATCGGGCGTCTTCCTTCGTCCGCGTCGCGACCGTTCGTTCGAACGCGGCCCGGGCGTGGTCGTACAAGACCCGATCGAGCTGGTTGTGCTCCTCCACGACGGCCCGCTCGTCATCGGTCAGGACGTCGACGGCGCGTCGCGACGGGGTGACGTTGAGCACCGGAAGGTCGGCGCTCGACCAGCCGAGCGTCTCGGCCATGAGGCAAACGGTCTCGGCCATGCGCTCTTGGATCCCGGTGACCGCGATGTCTCGATCGATGCGCTCGAGGGCGCGCTCGAGCTCGCGCTCACCCGGTGCCCGGCGCGAGTCGTCGACGTCGGCGCCCAGCAAGCGGGTCTGGCCGTTGTTGACGAGGTATGCCGCGGGTGACCCGGTGACGTGACCGACGAGCGTCGCGCGCTCGCCGGTCGCCTCGTGGATGTCGACGAGTGTCGGCTCGCCGAGCACGTAGCCGTGGTGCGACACGATCCGATCCAGCGGGTCGCGCAGGACCGTGACGTAGGTCGACGGCCCGGGCAGCTCCTCGTGCAACCCGAACGCCATGTGCCCGACGACGGCGCGCACGGCGCGGCGCCGCCGTCGCGGCCAGGCGCGGAGCTCGTCGACATCGATGCCGAACTCGCCGCCGTAGATGCGAACCATGTGTTCCGTGCCGTACTCCCGACCGATCAGATCGACGAGCGCGGTGCCGGCGGTCTTCGGGATGTGGAGGAAGAGAAGACGGTCACGGTGGCGCGGCACGCCCCGAGGGTACCGATCAGCCGACGGCCGGAGCCTCCGATCGGTGACGCATCGCGACTGCGCGAACCAGCTCGACGACGGCGAGGACCATCAACGGGTACACCGCGGTCTCGAGGCGGATGTCGTAGTGCGGAAGCCCGACGATCGGGAAGTGCTGGAGCACCGCCAGGAGCAGCAGCAGCGCGAACGGCCAGCGGCCGCGGCGGATCATGCAGACTGCGCCGAGCGCAGCGGCGATCACGACTGCCCACACGACGAGCAGCTTCCACTCACCCGTCTCGCCGAGGTCGGGCCATCCCGGCTCTCGTGTCGGTGGCTCGGGGTAGAAGAGCGCGTACGCGGTGATCCCGAGGCTCGATCGCAGCGGCGCCTCGACGAACCGCCGCACCAGCTCGTCGGGCTCGTGGTCGCCGAAGACGTACTCACCCCAGGTCGTGGGGTCCTGGTACGCGTCGCGCTCGAACTCGGCGCGGGTGATGTAGCCGGGCTGACCGGCGAACTCGTCGTTGCGGTGGAACGCGGCCGTCTTGTTGGAGCTGAAGAACGGGTCGTCGTTGCGACGCCAGTTGCCGACGATGAACGGGCTCACCACCGCGACGACCACGAGTGCGCAGAGCGCGATCGTGCGGATGCCGACGCGACCGAGCAACAGTGCGAGCGCGACCACGGGCAGGGTGAGCATCAGCGTGTCCCAGCGGATCATCGCGGTCACGCCGGTGGCGAACGCGACGCCGAGCCACTGCCACCGGGTGAGGGGTGCGCGGGTCACGGCGAAGCCGACGCCGATGATCCCGATGCAGGCGAGCTCCTCGCGCAGGCCCGACACCGCGTAGAAGCCGAGGTACGGGCTCGCGGCGATCGCGAGCGCAGCCCCGACGCCCCAGCCCCGCCCCCACCATCGCCGCCCGACGTACTGGACGGTCAGGACGAGACCGAGGAAGATCGCCGTGGTCGTGATGCGCGCCACGGTCTCGCCGTGCCCGAACGCCCACTGTGGGATCGCGAGCAGGGCGGGGAAGACCGGCTCGCGGAAGCCGCCGAAGACGGTGAGGTGCAGCCGTCGTGCGGCGCTCAGATACGAGCCGGTGTCGGGGAACACGCGGTTCGAGGCATCGACGGCGTACCAGACGACGATGTTGACGATGGCGGCCACCGCCGGCACCGCTTCCCACCATCGGACCCGCGCCCGCAGCCCCGCCAGCACGGCGGCGATTCAAGCAGGTGCGGATGTGCGCCGCTCAGCCGGTGACGTTGGCGGCTGCCGAGGCGTCGCGGTGGCGCTGCCACGCCCAGCGTGCCGCGTCGTGACAGATCGCCGGGTGGAAGCCGGTGGAGAAGAGCACCCGCTCCACGCGGTCGGCGTCGTCGCCCTCCTCGAGCATCGCGAGCGCGAGGCGGCGGGCGCGCCGGCGGGCTTCGGCGTGGGGCTCGTCGGCGAGGCGGGCCTCGGTCCAGGACGCGTGCAACGACTGGAGCTGGAGCGGCAGCCGGCGGAGGTGGCGTCGCTGCACCGGCGGCAGGTTGCGACGGACCGCGACCGTCGTGTCGCCGTCGGAGCACGCGAGGTCGAAGGTCTCGAGCCGGGCGAGGCTGCGCACGATGGGCGAGCTGCTGCCCTCGCGGTCACCGAGCCCGAGCGCCTGCGACGCCTCGGCCACCGGCAGCTCCACCGGGCCGGGCCGGGTGTCGAACCGGGTCGCGAGGTGGCGAAGCAGGAGGAGTGCGGTCGGGCCGAGGGTCGGGAGCCAGAACGTCTCGACGTAGAGCGATCGGGGATCGTGGCCGACGGTGTCGATGACCGGGTCGGGCCACGGCTGGATGGTGAGCGTCGCGGGCATGAGGCCTCCGGGCGGGCGAGTGCGGTCGTCCGCACGACGCCGAGGACGCGGGTGCGTGACGCGCGTGCCGAGCGGCGCGCGCGTCCTACGAACGGACGGCGCGCTCGACGAGGGCGGCGACCAACGCCTCGTCGACGGCGTCGCCGGTGACGAGGGTGCGGAGGAAGAGGGGGGCGATGGCCTGCTCGATCACCCACTTCGAGTCGGTCGTCGGTGAGAGCTCGCCCCGCGCGATGGCGCGCTCGACGATCACCGCCGAGACCTCGAAGCGGGCGGACCAGAAGTCGTGCCGCAGCGCGCCGAGAGCGTCCGAGTGCGGGGCTTCGGCGCACAGCGTGAGCAGGATCGCCCGGCCGGCGCGAGAGGTGATGTTGGCGACCACCGCGTCGAGGAGCGCGCGCAGGTCGCCCGCGAACGTGCCGGTGTCGGGGATCGCCACCTGATCGGCCGATCGGTCGAGCAGCGCGTCGAGCACGAGCGCCTCGCGGGTCGGCCACCGCCGGTACACGGTCGTCTTGTGGACCCCGGCACGGGATGCGACGTCGTCGATGCTCAGGGCGCCGTACCCGCCATCCGCGACCGCCTCGATGGTGGCTTCGAGCACGGCGGTGCGGACACGGGCGCTGCGTCCGCCCGGTCGGCTGCTCCCGGTGCTGGACGGGCTCGGTGGCACCCGCGCAGGGTATCGCAACAATGTGTTGCGATAGTGGAGCCGTCGTGGCATGCTGCAAACGCAACGAATCGTTGCGATCCGAGGAGGACCCCATGCGAGTCATCGAACGACGGATCCACATCGACGCCGCCCCTGCGACGGTCTGGGCCGTGCTGCTCGACCTCGACGCCTACCCGGCCTGGAACCCGTTCATCACGTCGGTGCGAGGCACGCCCGAGGTGGGTGCGCGGCTCGAGGTGCACATCGCCCCGCCGGGGCGCCGCGCCATGGACATCCGCCCGGAGGTCACCGCGAACGAGCCCGCGCGGCGCTTCGCCTGGCTCGGTCGGCTCGGCCATCGCTGGCTCTTCGAAGGCGCCCACGAGTTCGTGATCGATGAAGTCCAGGATGGCCGCGCCTGCACCTTCGTCCACCGCGAGACGTTCCGCGGGATTCTCGTACCGTTCGCGCGCCGCACGCTCGACCGGACCGCTGACGGCTTCGACCTCATGAACCGCGCGCTGCGGGCGCGGGCGGAGCAGGTTGCCGTCAGGTCGTGAGGGCGTCGGCGCCGAATGCGCCCCACCGCTGCCGGTCGGGGCGTATCCCGTGCGCCTCGGCCGGCTCCGGCTTCCCGAAGAGGTAGCCCTGCGCGAGCTCGCACCCGAGCGTGCGGAGCTGCGCGAGCTGCTCGGGGGTCTCGACGCCCTCGGCGACCGCGCGCAGACCGAGCGCGTGGGCGAGGCTGACGACGGCGGTGCAGATCGCGGTGTCCTCGGGTTCGCGCCCGAGGCCATCCACGAACGACCGGTCCACCTTGAGCGCGTCGACGGGGAACCGCTTGAGGTAGGTCATCGACGAGTAGCCGGTGCCGAAGTCGTCGACCGCGAGGTGCACGCCGAGCGCACGGAGCGCCGCGAGCGAGCGCGCCATCGACTCGGCGTCGCGCATCAGGGTGTTCTCGGTGATCTCGAGCCACACCGCGTCGGGCCGGATGCCGGTCTCGTGCAGGACGCGCGCGACGTCGTCGGGAAGGGACGGTTCGGCGAGCTGGCGGGGTGAGAGGTTGACGCTGATCGTGACGTCGGCACCGGCCCCGTGCCACTGCACCGTCTGGCGGCACGACTCCTCGAGCGCCCAGACGCCGATCGGCACGACGAGCCCGGTCTCCTCGGCGAGGCCCACGAACTCGTCGGGTCGCACGAGGCCGCGCTCGGGGTGCTCCCAGCGCAGCAGCGCCTCGAAGCCGGTGATCATCCCGTCCTCGAGGCGGACGATCGGCTGGTAGTGCATTCGCAGCTCACCGCGCTCCAGGGCGCGGTGGAGCTCGTTGCCCGTGCGGAGGTGGTGCACGGCACGATCGTGCGACTCCGACTCGTAGACCTCGGCTCGAGCGCGGCCCTGGTCCTTGGCGCGGTACATGGCGGCATCGGCGTTGCGCAGCAGGGTCTCGGGCGTCTCGAGCTCTCCGCCCGACAGGGCGATCCCGATGCTGGCGGTGACGAAGACCTCGCCTTCGGCGAGCGCGATGGGGTGGGCGATCGCGGTGCTGATGCGCGAGGCGACGAGCCGCGCCGCGCTCTCGTCGGGCACGTCGCGACACAGGACGATGAACTCGTCGCCACCGAAGCGGGCGACGACGTCGCTCGGGCGGATCGCGGCACGGATGCGGTCGGCGAGCGCCATGAGCAGCCGGTCGCCGGCGGGATGGCCGAGGCTGTCGTTCACCATCTTGAAGTGGTCGAGGTCGAGGAAGAGCACGGCGATGCGCTGCTGGCCATTCGCCTCGGTGAGCGCGCGCCGCAACCGGTCGACGAACAGCAGCCGGTTCGGCAGGCCGGTGAGCGGGTCGTGGATCGCTTGGTGCGCGAGGAGCTCGCCGTTGGCGCGCCGCTCGGTGATGTCCTCGATCTGGCTGACGAAGTAGAGCGGCTTGCCGTCGAGGTCGTGCACCAGCGACGCCGAGAGCTTCACCCACACCGGCCGTCCGTCGGCGTGGAGGTAGCGCTTGTCGATGCGGTAGCCCGACTGGTTCTCGATGACGGCGGCTCGCAACGCCTGCGCGCTCGCTTCGCGATCTTCGGGGTGGGTGAGCGCGATGACGGACGCACCTTCGAGCTGGTCCTCGGCGCGCCCGAGCATCTGGGCCAAGGCCCGGTTGACGCGGAAGAAGCGCCCGTCGAGCGACGTGAGGGCCATGCCGATCGGCGCCCACTCGAACGCGGTGCGGAAGCGCTCCTGGGCGTCGCGGAGCTGCGCTTGCGTCGCCTTCGACTCGCTGACGTCGCGCGCGCTCACGACCATGCCCTTGACCGCGGGGTCGGCGAGCAGGTTGGTGCCGATCGCCTCGAGCGTTCGCCACTGGCCGTTCTGATGTTGGACGCGGAACTCGACGCGCTCGGTCTCGCCGGGATGTTGGAGTGAATGCGCGAACACCTCGAGCACGTGGTCGCGATCCTCGGGATGGACGTAGTCGAACGGGCTGGTGCCGAGGAGCGGCTCGACCCGGCGGCCGAACAGTCGCTCGGCGGCGGGGTTGGCGTAGGCGAGGGCACCCTGGTCGTCGATGACGGCCAGGATGTCGTGGGAGTCGCGGAGCATGGCCTGGAGCTGGGCCTCGCTGCGGCGGACCTGCACGCCGATCTCCGCGAGGGCGCGACGCTCCGACCGCTCGTGGAGCCACAGCGTGGCGGCCGTCAGGAACGTGCCCAGCGCCACACCGAAGGCCAAAGCCAGGATCGCCTCCGTACCCATCCCACCGGGGTTGTCGGCCGGGTCGGAGGGCAACCTGAGGCCTTTTGCCGGGCCTGGGCCATCATGTCCATCCGGCTCGGCGGTGCCTGGTGGGCCCGGCCCGAGCCCCTCGACCGACGGGAGAGTGGTAGCCGTGTGCGGCATCGCGGGTGTGGTGGACGCCACGCACCGGACGTCCGCCGACCACCTCCGGGCGGTCGCCGCCGCCATGGGCGCCACGCTCGGGCATCGCGGCCCGGACGACCACGGGGTTTGGGTGGACCCGGCCGCCGGCGTCGCCCTGGCCCACCGGCGCCTCGCGGTCGTCGACGTCTCCGACCGCGGGCGCCAGCCCATGGTCTCGGCCGGGGGGCGCTACACGCTGACCTTCAACGGCGAGATCTACGGCCACGGCGCCGTCCGGGAACGTCTCGCCGGGCTCGGCCACGCGTTCCGGGGCACGTCCGACACCGAGGTCCTGGTCGCGGCGATCGAGGAGTGGGGGGTGCGCGGCGCGCTCGAGCGCGTCAACGGCATGTTCGCCATCGCAGTCTGGGACGGCCGCGACCGGTTGCTGCACCTCGCGTGCGACCGCTTCGGCGAGAAGCCGTTGGCGTACGGCTTCGCCGGTCGCGCCTTCGTCTTCGCGTCCGAGGTCCGCGCACTCTGGCAGCATCCGGACTTCGAGCCGGCCGTCGACCCGGTCGCGCTCGCAGAGCTGACGCGGCACGCGTACGTGCCGGCACCGCGCTCGATCTTCGAGGGCGTCGCCAAGCTCGAACCCGGCACGCACCTCGTCGTGGATCCGAGGCGCGGCGAACCCGTCGTCGAGCCCTACTGGTCGGCGCGGACGGCGGCCGAGCGGGCCGCCGCGGCACCGATCACCGACGAGGGCGACGCGCGCGACGAGATCGACGGGCGGCTGCGCCGCGCGGTCCGTCTCCGCATGGATGCCGACGTGCCGTTGGGCGCGCTGCTCTCCGGCGGCATCGACTCATCGCTGGTGGTCGCGCTCATGCAGGCGCAGAGCACGCGACCGGTCCGGACGTTCACGATCGGGTTCGAGACTGCCGCGCATCAGGAGGCGCCGTTCGCTCGTGAAGTCGCGCGCCACCTCGGCACCGAGCACGCCGAGCTGCTCGTGAGCGAGACGGAGGTGCTGAGCGTCGTGCCGCGGCTCGGCGCGCTCTACGACGAACCGTTCGCGGACTCGTCGCAGATCCCGACGGTCCTGGTCTCGCGGCTCGCGCGTGGGTCCGTGACCGTCGCGCTCTCGGGTGACGGCGCCGACGAGCTGTTCGGTGGCTACCCCCGCTATCACCACGCACTCCGGCTCGAGCGGCTCCTCGGGCGGGTATCGCCCGCGGCGGCGCCGCGCGTCGCGAGCTCGGAGCCCGGGAGCCGTCAGGCGCGCGTCGCCGCGCTGCTCGAGCCGCGTCACCCTGTCGATCGCTACGTCGACCTCCTCGCCTACTGGACCGACGCCGACGGCCTGGTGCGCGAGCCGGCGGCCGGGGAGTCGATCGTGCGGGAGCGCCTGCGCGCGCTCGGCGACGAGCTCACCGCCGAGCAGCTGCTGCTGGGCGACACGCTCACCTACCTCCCCGGCGACCTGCTCACCAAGGTCGACCGGGCGAGCATGGCCGTCGGCCTCGAGGTGCGCGCGCCCTTCCTCGATCCCGACGTCTTCGACGTCGCGTGGCGACTGCCCGCCGCGATGCGACTCGGCACGCCGAAGCGCACCAAGGCACTGCTCCGCAGCGTGCTCGCGCAGTACGTGCCACCCGAGCTGTTCGAGCGACCGAAGCACGGGTTCAGCGCGCCGATCGACGTCTGGCTGCGTGGCCCGTTGCGGGACTGGGCGTCCGATCTGCTGGCGCCGAGCGCGATCGAGGCCGACGGCTTCTCGACGCCGCGGTGGTCGGGCGTGCGTGGCGTGAGCACCTCGACGGCACGCGCGACTGGCACTACCCGCTGTGGCCGGTGCTGCTCTTCGGTGCCTGGCTGCGGGAGCAGCCGCGGTCGCTCAGTCGTCGCTGACGCCGAAGGCCCGCAAGACCTCGGCCGCGGCGACGGGTGGCGGCATCGTGCCGGCGACGACCTCGGCCTCGAGGCGCCCGGCCGCGGCCGAAGCATCGGGATCGCGGCGGAGCCGCTCGAGGAGCGCCTCGGAGAGCTCGGCCCACATCCACGACCGGGCCTGCTCGGCGCGGCGAGCGGTGAGCTCGCCCGCGCCGTCGAGCGCGGCGTGCTGCTCGGCGACGGCCGTCCAGACGTCGTCGATGCCGGCGCCGGTGAGCGCCGAGCACACGACCACGCGCGCGGCCCACGACGCGTGCTTCGGGCGAAGGAGATGGAGGGCGTTCGTGTAGTCGGCGGCCGTCGCCTTCGCGACCGGTTCGAGTTCGCCGTCGGCCTTGTTCACGACGACGACGTCGGCCAGCTCCATGATCCCCCGCTTGATGCCCTGGAGCTCGTCGCCACCGCCGGGCGAGATGAGCAGGCAGAAGCAGTCGACCATCCCGTCGACCGCGACCTCCGATTGCCCGACGCCGACCGTCTCGACGATGACGACGTCGAAGCCGGCGGCCTCGCACAGCAGCAGCGCCTCGCGAGTGCGGCGGGTGACGCCGCCCAAGGTGCCGCCGGTGGGCGACGGTCGCACGAACGCCGCCTCGCGCCGGGTGAGCTCACCCATGCGGGTCTTGTCGCCGAGGATGGCGCCGCCGCCCCGTGGGCTCGACGGGTCGATCGCCAGCACCGCGACGCGGTGCCCGCCGTCGACGAGGCGCAGGCCGACCGCCTCGATGAGCGTCGACTTGCCGGCGCCCGGCGCGCCGCTGATCCCCACGCGGATCGCGCCACCCGTGCGCGGCATGAGCTCGGCGAGGAGTGCGTCGGCCTCGTCGCGGTGGTCGTCGCGCGTGCTCTCGACGAGTGTGATCCCCCGGGCCAGCGCGCGTCGGTCGCCGTCCGCGATCTGGGCGGCGAGCTCGCTCACACCCACACCACGTGCACGGGGCGCTCCTCAGTCCGCTCTATTGGGCTGAGGAGCGCTTCGAGAGGATGTCGAGGACCTCGGCGGCCGCGGTGGGGATGTTGGTGCCGGGGCCGAACACCGCGCTCACGCCGGCGTCGTGCAGGAACGCGTAGTCCTGGGCGGGGATGACGCCGCCGCACACGACGAGGATGTCGTCGCCGCCCTGCTTGTGGAGCTGCTCGATGAGCTCGGGGACGAGCGTCTTGTGCCCCGCGGCCTGGCTGCTCACGCCGACGACGTGGACGTCGTTCTCGACCGCGTCGCGTGCCGCCTCCTCCGGCGTCTGGAACAGCGGACCGACGTCGACGTCGAAACCAAGGTCGGCGAACGCGGTCGCGATGACCTTGGCGCCGCGGTCGTGGCCGTCCTGCCCCATCTTCACCACCAGCAGGCGGGGCCGCCGGCCCTCGGCCTTGGCGAACGCCTCGACCTTGGCCTGCACGGCCTCGAAGGCCTCGTCGCCCTCGTGCGCGCCGCCGTACACCCCCGAGATCGTACGGACCTCGGCCCGGTGGCGGGTGAACACCGACTCGAGCGCGTCGGAGATCTCGCCGACGGTCGCGCGAGCCCGGCTCGCCGCGATCGAGAGCTCGAGCAGGTTGCCGTCGCCCCGGGCGCCCTCGGTGAGCCGGTCGAGGGCGGCGCGGCATGCGGCCTCGTCGCGGGTGGCGCGGACGTGCTCGAGTCGCTCGATCTGGGCGCGTCGCACCTCGGTGTTGTCGACCTCGCGCACGTCGATGGGGGACTCCTCGGCGAGGCGGTACTTGTTGACGCCGACGATGACCTCGTCGCCGCGGTCGACCGCGGCCTGGCGACGAGCGGCCGCCTCCTCGATGCGGAGCTTGGGCATGCCGGACTCGACCGCCTTGGTCATGCCGCCGAGCGCCTCGACCTCCTCGATCAGCGCCCACGCGTGCGCGGCGAGCGAGTGCGTGAGCGCCTCGACGTAGTACGAGCCGCCGAGCGGGTCGACCACGTGGGTGATCCCGGTCTCCTCGGCGAGCACCAGCTGGGTGTTGCGGGCGATGCGGGCCGAGAACTCCGTGGGCAGCGCGATCGCTTCGTCGAAGCTGTTCGTGTGCAGGCTCTGGGTACCGCCGAGAACGGCCGCCATCGCCTCGACCGTCGTGCGCACGATGTTGTTGTACGGATCCTGCTCGGTGAGCGACACGCCCGACGTCTGGCAGTGCGTGCGCAGCATGAGCGACCCGGGCTTCTTCGGATCGAACTCGTGCATGATCCGCGCCCACAGGAGCCGCGCCGCGCGCAGCTTCGCGACCTCCATAAAGAAGTTCATGCCGATCGCGAAGAAGAAGGAGAGGCGCCCGGCGAACTTGTCGACGTCGAGGCCACGTGCGAGCGCGCTGCGCACGTATTCGCGGCCGTCGGCGAGGGTGAACGCGAGCTCCTGCACCGCGGTCGCGCCCGCTTCTTGCATGTGGTAGCCGGAGATCGAGATCGAGTTGAACTTCGGCATGTGCTCCGACGTGTACTGGATGATGTCGGCGACGATCCGCATGCTCGGTTCGGGCGGATAGATGTAGGTGTTGCGGACCATGAACTCTTTGAGGATGTCGTTCTGGATGGTCCCGGCGAGCTGGTCCTGGCCCACCCCCTGCTCCTCGGCCGCGACCACGTAGCCCGCGAGCACCGGAAGCACCGCGCCGTTCATCGTCATCGACACCGACATGCGGTCGAGCGGGATGCCGTCGAAGAGGATCTTCATGTCCTCGACCGAGTCGATGGCCACCCCGGCCTTGCCGACGTCGCCGACGACCCGCGGGTGGTCGCTGTCGTAGCCCCGGTGGGTGGCGAGGTCGAAGGCCACCGAGAGGCCCATCTGCCCGGCCTCGAGGTTCTTCCGGTAGAAGGCGTTCGACTCCTCGGCGGTGGAGAAGCCGGCGTACTGGCGGATCGTCCAGGGCCGGTTGGCGTACATCGTCGCCCGGACCCCGCGGAGGTAGGGGTCGACGCCCGGGATCGTCCCGACGCCGCCTCCCTCGGACTGGGCCAGCCCCTCGAGGTCCTCAGCCGTGTAGAGCGGCTCGACCGCGATGCCCTCGGGCGTCTCCCAGACGAGCCGGGAGGGGTCGTCGCCCCCCAGCTCCTTGGCGGCGAGCGCTCGCCAGGTCTCGCGATCGTGCGTCGTCATGGGACCGAGGGTAGAGGGCGGCCGGGGAACCGGTGCAACCGACGGCTCCCCTTGACGTTGCAGGCCTGACCGTTCCTGCCACGGCTGCAGGCGCACCCTGCGCGAAACTGTCCACCGGCGGAGCCCGACGAGACCGAGGCCATTCGTGACCATCCGCAAGCTCCCGTGGCGCCGGCTGCTGCTCCTTCCCGCGCTCGCGCTCGTGGTGCTGGGCGCGCCCGTGCTGGCCGCAGTGCCCGCGCAGACGCCGGCGCCCACCACCGAAGAGGTGCCGATCGCGCCCGCCGGTGCACCGGTCACGACGGGCTGGCAGTCCGAGCCGACGCCGGTCGAAGCGAACCTGGTCGGCGTCACGTGGAAGGGCGATCCCGACGCCACGTTCACGATCGAGGCCCGCGGCCCGTCCGATGCCGCGTCGCCCGAGGCCGTGACGCCCGAGACCGCGACCCCGGGCTCCACCACCCCCGACACCGCCACTCCCGACACCGCTGCACCCGAGAACGCCACGCCCGACGCCGGCATCCCCGACCCCGGCTGGACGGACGCGGCGACGGTCGACGAGGACGTGGGGCTCGACGCCGGCACCAAGGACGCCAAGTCGGCGGCCAAGGTGGACGGCAACGCGACGGAGCCGGTCTGGATCGGTGACGACGCCACCGAGGTACGGGTCACGCTCGTCAGCGGCACCGCCGAGGACGTCACGCTGGCGGCGGTGGACCCGTCGCCCACCACCGCGTCCGACGGCGCGGCGGGCGCGTTCGACGGCCTCGCGGTCGCGGGCTCCTCCGGCGAGCGCTACGGGTTCGCCGCTCTGCTGTTCGCGGCCGCGCTCGTGCTCGGCGCGATCGCGCTCGGCTGGTCGCCGTGGCGCGGTCGTCGGCGCCGCGCGGTGCTGGTCGCGACGGTGGTGGCCGCCGGCGCGCTCGCGCTGAGTGCGTGCGTCCCGGTCGCCGGTCCCCCCACCGGAGGCAGTGGGGGCGGTGGTGGCCCCGGCGGAGTCCCACCCGGCGCCCCCGCGATGATCAGTCGCGCGCAGTGGGGCGCGCAGACGTTCGGCACCGGACCGGTCCCGTGCCCGGGCGGTCCGGAGTACGCACCGAAGCTGCTGTTCGCGGTCGTGCACCACACCGTGAACAGCAACAACTACTCGCCGTCGCAGAGCGCGGCGATGGTTCGGTCGATCCAGCAGTACCACATGGGCACCAACGGCTACTGCGACATCGCGTACAACTTCGTGATCGACCGGTACGGCCAGATCTTCGAGGGCCGGGCCGGTGGCGTGAACAAGCCGGTCATCGGTGGGCACGCGGGCGGCTTCAACACCGCGTCCACGGGCGTTGCGCTCCTCGGGGACAACTCGAGCACTCCGGCCACGCCCGCGCAGTGGAACGCACTCGTCGCGCTGCTCCAGTGGCGGCTGAGCGTGGGGAGGGTCGACCCGGCCGCCGGCTTCACGACCACGGTGCGAGACTCGCCGTGCAACTGCCAGAACTGGCCGGTGGGCACGGTCGTGTCCTTCCCGAACGCCATCGTCGGCCACGGCGACGTCGACCAGACCGGCTGCCCGGGCGCCGCCGTGGCGTCGCAGCTCGGTGCGCTGCGCGCGCAGGTGCAGCCCGGCATCAGCATCCCGCCGCCCGTCGAGGTCTCGCTCGGTGCGGCGGCAGCCACCGGCGCGAGCCACGTCGACGTGATCGTGCGCGGCGGCAACGGTGGCGCGGCGCGCCGGTCCACCGACGACGGCACGACGTGGTCGCCGTACGCGGACCTGCCGGGATCGATGAGCGTGACGTCGCGGATCGTGGCCGCGACGCGCTCGTCGGGCGAGGTCGTCGCGATCGCGCGCAACCAGTCGGCCGGACTCGGCTGGCAGGTCGTGGGCGGGCCGGGTTGGGACTCCGTCCCCGCCGTCATCACCTCTGATCCTGCGGCTGCGGCTGACGGCAGCGGCGGGGTGCACGTCATCGTGCGCGGCTCCGACAACAGCTACCTCGAGCAGGTGCTCACCGGCTCGTCGTGGAGCGGGTGGGAGGCGCTCGGTGGCATCTTCACGTCGGATCCTGCGGTGGCATTCGACCCGACGTCGGGGCACGTGTTCGCGGTCGGACGCGGCGGCAACGGTTCGTACTTCGTGAACGAGCGCGGGGCCTCGTGGTCAGGATGGACGTCGCTCGGCGGAACCTTCACCTCCGACCCCGCGATCGTCGCCGACTCGACCGGCCGGATCCTCGTCGTCGGGCGCGGACCGGGGAACGCGTTCTTCGTGAGCACCCGAACCGGCGGCACGTGGTCGGCGTTCGAGTCGCTCGGCGGCACCCTCACGAGCGATCCGACCGTGGTCGCCGACGAGGCGGGCAACGTCTACGTCTTCGGGCGCGGCGGCAACGGCGCGTACTACGAGACCGTGCGCGACACGGCCGGGACGTGGTCGTCGTGGGCCGGCCTCGGCGGGGTGCTCACCAGCGACCCGGCCGCCGTGGTGGACGGCTCGGGCCGGGTGTACCTCTTCGGGCGCGGCGGCGACCGCAGCCTCTTCTGGCAGCGCCGCGTGTCCGGCACCTGGAGCGGCTGGGCCGGCCTCGGGGGCGTGATCGACTCGGTCTACGGGATCGACTGAGTCACGCCGCGTGAGCCGCGGGCCGGCGTCAGCTGGCCCGGGAGAGCGGCTCGCGCCGGAGGTCGGGAGGGCGGTCGGCGTGCTCGAGTGCCGCCCGGGCCGCGGCCACACCCTCTCGGCCGATCCGGCGGGTCGTGGTGCTGAGGCGCCACTCGGCGTCCCAGCGCACCCGCCGGCTCGTGGCGGCCGGCCCGACGGCTGCCCGAGCGGGCCGGGCCGACCGGCGGCGCGGGCGGGGCGCCGGCTCCGTGGTGGTCTCGACGAGGCGAAGTTGCGTGCTCATGACAGGAGTATCTCCGGGGGGTGTGACAGTCATTCCCGGACGTGACCGACATCACCAGAACGCCCCCGGAGCCCTGGGAGTTCCTGGGTTCGCGCCTCAGAGCCGGCCGGCCACCGCGAGGGCGATCGCTCGCCCGAAGCGCTGCACGCCGGACCGGTACTCCGGGCAGGTGGCGTCGCTGGCGAGCGTCATCGGGATGCCTGTGCACAGGTGCCCGTTCCCGGTGGGCGAACCCGGCGACGGCGGGGCCCACCGCACCGCCGCGAGTCCCGGCGTGAACTGACCGCAGCCCGGCTCCGACGCCGACAGGCACGGGAGCTCGAACGGGAACAGGCGCCACCCCGCCGGCACCGCCGCGCCGACCGGGAGCGGCTCGACGGCCTCGAGCCCGATCGGTGGCGCGTCCGGCTGGGTCTGGGTCGTGACCTCGGGCTCGGTGGTCGTGGTGGTGCTGGAGCTGGTCGTCGTCGTGGAGCTCGTGGCCGTGGTCGAGCTGGTGGTCGTCGGTTCCGTGGTGGTGGTGGTGTCGGGGGGCGGATCCGCGGGCGGCTCGCTGCTGAGCGCGAGGGCAGGGCCGTCGTCGAACGCGGCCCACGCCGGGTTCGCCTCGGCGACCGAGCGGAACACCTCGGAGATCGGGTTCGGTGGCTGCGGGTTCACGTCGTCGACGACCAGCGTGGGGCTGCCGACGAAGAGCACCTTGGCGCCGCGAGACGACCACAGCGACACGGTCCACTCGGCGGCGAAGCGGTACCAGCTCTCCAGCGCGACGCCGGTCAGGCCGGCCGCGCAGGGGGTCAGGTTGTTGCCGCTGAACTGGATGACGACGAGGCGGACGTTCTCGTTGCCGTCCGCCTGCATCTGCGCGCCCCAGTCGCAGAGCGCGGTGCCACCGAAGCTCCGCCCGGAGGTGAGGACCCGGTACCCGGGCGCCAGGGTTGCGAGCTCGGAGGCGACGACGCCGCGCGACTCGACCAGCAGCGAGTCGCCGTAGAACACCACGGTGGGTGGGGGCGGTGCGACCGGGATGCAGCCGGCGGCGACCACCGCGACCGCTCCGAGGACGGCGACGTACGCGAGTCGTCGTCGGTGTGCCCGAACCCTCCGCGTCACCCCTGCACCCCGTCGTTGCTGATCGCCGCCCCGCGCGGCACGCACCATGATGCCCCGCCGCGGCCCTGACGGTGGGGCCGCGGCGCGAACCGCCGGAATCGTCGTGGCTGCCCGCTCGTAGACTTGTGCGGTGCCCGACCAGCCCCGCGCCTATCTCGACCACGCCGCGAGCACCCCGATGCGCCCCGAGGCGATCGCGGCCATGACGCCGTTCCTGGCCGAGCACTTCGGGAACCCGTCGGGCAGCCACGCGGCCGCTCGTGAGGCGAAGACCACGCTCGAGGAGGCCCGGGAGCTCGTGGCCGGCGCGCTCGGCGCGGCGCCGGGAGAGGTGGTCTTCACCGGCAGCGGCACCGAGGCCGACAACCTGGCGATCGAAGGGGCAGCCCGGGCCGCGCGGGGCTCGGGTCTGGGCGACGGCGTGGTCACCACGGCCTTCGAGCACAAGGGTGTGCTGGCGGCGTGTGATCGGCTCGAGGCCGAGGGCTTCCGGGTGACGCGCACCGCGGTCACGTCCGAGGGTGTGGTCGATGTCGACCGCCTGGCGGCCGCGCTCGACGAACGGACCACGGTCGTGAGCGTGATGCTCGTGAACAACGAGGTCGGGACGGTCCAGCCGCTCGACGAGGTGGCCGCACTCGTGCGCGAGCGCGCGCCCCGTGCGATCCTCCACACCGACGCGGTGCAGGCGGTGCCGTGGCTCGACGTCGCGTCGGCGGCCCGCCCGGCCGATCTGGTCGCGATCTCCGGGCACAAGTTCGGCGGCCCCAAGGGCTGCGGTGCACTCGTGGTGCGCGACGGCGTGCGGCTCCAGCCACTGGTCGAGGGGGGCGGCCAGGAGCGGGGGCTGCGCGCGGGCACGGTCAACGTCCCGAGCGTCGTCGCGCTCGCGACCGCGCTCCGGATCACCCACGAGCGTCGCGAGGTCGAGGTCGCGCGGGTCCGCGCGCTCCGCGACCGCCTGCTCGACGCGCTGCTTGCCGTCGACGACTCGTTCGTGAACGGTGCCGTCGACCGCAAGGTGGCGGGGAGCTGTGCGGTCGGGTTTCGCGGCGTGGAGGCGGAGACGCTGCTCGTCGCGCTGGACCGGGCCGGGCTGTGTGCCGCGGCCGGGTCGTCGTGCTCGTCGGGCGCGACGGAGCCCTCGCACGTGCTCGCCGCGATGGGTCGCAGCCGCGCCGATGCGCTCGCGTCGATCCGGCTCAGCCTCGGCTACGCGTCCACCGATGCCGATGTCGACCGCGCGATCGAGCTCGTGCCCGCGGCGGTTGGCGCGTTGCGCGGTCGTGCGAGCGTTCCGGCATGAACGTCCTCGTCGCGATGAGCGGCGGCGTGGACTCGTCGGTGGCGGCCGCGCTGCTCGTCGAGCAGGGCCACGACGTCACCGGCGTCACGCTCCGGCTCTGGGGCGGCGAGTCCGACTCCGGCTGCTGCTCGGTCGCCGACGTGGAGGACGCCCGGCGCGTCGCCGCGCAGCTCGGCGTTCCCCACTACGTGTTCAACCTGGGAGAGCAGTTCGACGCCCACGTGGTGGCGCCGTACCTCGAGGAGCACCGGGTGGGGCGGACGCCCAACCCCTGTGTCGAGTGCAACCGGTCCATCAAGTTCGGTGTGCTGCTCGACCGCGCCGACGCGCTGGGCTTCGACGCGGTCGCCACCGGGCACCACGCTCGGGTGGCGGTGGCCGATGACGGCACCCGTACGCTCCTGCGGGGCGTCGACGCGGCGAAGGACCAGTCGTACGTCCTCTACATGCTCACCCAGCCGACGCTCGCGCGCGTCGTGCTCCCCATCGGGCGCCTCACCAAGGACGCGGTGCGCGAGCACGCCGTCCGCCTCGGGCTGCGCACCGCGGCGAAGCCCGAGAGCATGGACGTCTGCTTCATCACCAAAGGCGGGCGACGTCGGTTCCTCGACGAGCGCTTGGCGGCGATCCCCGGGCCGATCGTCGACGGCGGGGGCGCGGTGGTGGGTCGCCACGACGGGACGGCGCACCTGACCGTCGGGCAGCGTCGCGGCGTCGGCGTCTCGGTCGGCGCGCGGCGCTACGTCGTCGCGGTCGATGCCGCCGCCGCCACCGTCACCATCGGCACGCGCGCCGACCTGTTGCGCGACGACGTCGCGCTCGAACACCCGACGTGGGTTGGTCGCGCGCCGCGCGAGGGTGAGCGGCTGGTCGCGCAGGTGCGAGCGCACGGTGAGCCCGTCGAGGCGGCGCTCGAGGGCGACCGGGTGGTGTTCGCGGCGGCCCAGCCGCGCGTCGCGCCCGGGCAGGTGGTCGCGCTCTACGACGGCGACGTCCTGCTGGGCGGCGGGATCGCCCGCTAGCGAACCTCGACCCGCACGCGTCGCCGAGCGGCGGTCTCGAGGAGATCGTCCCGCCGCACCACCGCGACGAGCAACGCGGTCGCCATCACCGTCTGCCCGCCGTGGCGCCCGCGCGACGCCCGGACGATGTCGGTGTCGCCGTCGAGCACGAGCTCGGTGCTGCCGAGCGTGGCGCCGAGCCGAAGGTCGACCGCACCGTCGGCGGGCGCGCCGTCGACCGGCGCGGCGCGCAGTGCCCGGATGTGGCGCCGGACGAAGAGCGTCGGATCGGCGAGGGTCAGGGGGTCGAGCACGACCACGCCGGCGGGCACGAGGATCGTCCAGCGCCGCGAGAGCCCGTGGAGCGCGCGGGCCGCCACGACGGCGACCGGCAGACCGACGACGAGCGCGGCGATGCCGGCGACGACCTGCTCGTCAGCGAGGAGCAGCGGCCCGGCGACGATGCCGGCGACGAGCGCGGCGCGCGCCAGTGGCAGTGGCGCGAGGAAGAGGCCGGGCGGGACGCGGAGCGGGAAGCGCTCCTCGTCGCCGTAGGCGATCCCGTTCGCCGCCGCGACCGCGATCTCGTGATCCGCGGCGAGCGCGGCCGCGGCGAGCGTCGCGGCCACCGCCCCCCACGCCGCCGCGCCGTCGGCCTCACCCGACACCAGCACGGCGATCGCGCCGACCGCGAACGCGGGCGCGATCGTGCGCAGCGCGGTCAGCCCGACCGGTCGGGGGGCCAGGATCGCGACGAGGCCTGCGCCCCACGCGCTCCAGAGCACGACCGCGGCCACGACCTGCGGCGCGTCGGCCCACCCGTCGAGCGCGTCGCCGGCGGCGGGACCGGCGGCGAGGGGAAGCACGAGCCAGATGGCAGCGAGACCCCATCGGCGGATCGTTCGGGACCAGGCCCGGGCGTCGGTCGTCACCCGAAGAGTCTCGCGGGGCCGCTGCCTACACTGGCAACCGATGACGAGCGATCCGACGCAGCCCTCGTACCCGCGGTCCGTGTCGTCGGGTGCGGCCGAGCCGACCCGTGTCTACACGGGTCCGGGTCCCGGCCAGCCCGGTGGACCCGGCGGCGGCCCGGGTGGCTACGGCGGAGGCGGTGACGGCGGCGGGAACGAGCCGCCGCGCAACGGCCGCGACGACGACGGTTGGTCCTCCGCGCAGCGCTGGCTGGTGGTCGTCATCACCGCAGTGATCGCCGTGGCCGTGATCCTCCTCGTCGTGCTCGTCCTCGCCGACGACGACGGCGGTGACGACACCCCGCCGTCCACCACGAGCAGCTCGACGCAGACGAGCACCACCAACGCGCCCCCCACCAGCCCGCCGACGTCCCCGCCCACCAGCCCGCCCACCACCGCGCCGCCGCCCACGACCGCGCCGCCGGTCACGACGACGCTGCCCACCTCGACGACGTAGGTGGCCGCGCCCGACCCGGCGACGCGGGCGGCCGAGCTCCGCACCCTCGTCGACTACCACACCGACCGGTACTTCCTCGACGACGCGCCGGAGATCGCCGATGCCGAGTTCGACGCGCTCGTGCGCGAGCTGCGCGAGCTCGAGGCCGCGCACCCCGAGCTCGTCACGCCCGACTCCCCGACCCAGCGCCCGGGCGGGGCCCGGTCGGCGACGTTCGCGGCCGTCCGTCACGACGTCCCGATGCTCTCGCTCGACAACGCGTTCAGCCGCGACGAGCTCCAGGCCTGGCACGACCGCATCGTCAAGCTGGTGACCGACCCGGTCACGTTCGTGGGCGAGCCCAAGCTCGACGGACTGGCGATCTCGCTGCTCTACGAGGACGGTCGGCTCACGCGCGGCGCGACTCGCGGCGACGGCGTGACGGGCGAAGACGTCACGCCCAACGTCGGGACGATCGGCGCGATCCCGAAGCGACTCACCGGCCGCGACGTGCCGAGCCGGCTGGAGGTGCGCGGCGAGGTCTTCATGCCCTTGACCTCGTTCGAGGAGCTCAACCGCCGCCAGGGCGACGCCGGCGAGCGCCTGTTCGCGAACCCGCGCAACGCGGCGGCGGGCAGCCTGCGCCAGAAGGACGCCAAGGTCACCGCGTCGCGCGACCTCTCGTTCTTCTCGTACCAGCTCGGGCTCCAGCAGGGCGGTCCGAAGCTGCGCTCACACCACGAGACGCTGGAGTGGCTCGCCGCGCTCGGACTGCCGGTCAACCCGCACATCGCGCGCCTGGACGCGCTCGACGACGTCGCCGCGTTCTGCCGGCAGATGCTCGAGCAGCGCCACTCGCTCGGCTACGAGATCGACGGTGCGGTCGTGAAGGTCGACGACCTCGCACAGCGCGCCGAGATGGGCTTCACGAGCAAGGCGCCGCGGTGGGCGATCGCGTACAAGTTCCCACCGGAAGAGAAGACGACGCGACTCCTCGGCATCTTCGTGTCCATCGGGCGCACCGGTCGCGCGACGCCGTTCGCGCAGCTCGAGCCGGTGTTCGTCGGGGGATCGACCGTCGGGCTGGCCACGCTCCACAACCAGGACGAGGTGGCGCGCAAGGACGTGCGCGTGGGTGACACGGTGATCGTGCGCAAGGCCGGCGACGTCATCCCGGAGGTCGTGGGTCCGGTGCTCGCCAAGCGCGTGCGCGGCGCGCGGCGCTGGAAGTTCCCGACCGACTGTCCGGCGTGCGGCGCGCCGCTGGTGCGCCTCGACACCGAGGTCGACCACCACTGCGTCAACGTCGAGTGCCCCGAGCAGCGGGTGCAGCGCATCACCTACTTCGCGGGCCGGGGCGCGATGGACATCGAGGGGCTGGGGGAGGAGCGCGTCCGCCAGCTCGTCGACGCCGGGCTGGTGCTCGACGTCGCCGACGTCTACGCCCTCACCGTCGAGCGCCTGGTGCCGCTCGAGCGCATGGCGCAGAAGTCGGCCGAGAACCTCGTCGCCGGGATCGAGGCGTCCAAGCAGCAGGGGCTCGCGCGCGTCCTCGTCGGGCTCTCGATCCGTCACTGCGGCCCGACGGCCGCGCAGGCGATCGCGCGCACGCTCGGGTCGATGGATGCCGTCGAAGCCGCCTCGGTCGAGACGATGACCGCGGTCGACGGTGTCGGCCTGGTCATCGCCGAGAGCATCCAGCGATTCTTCGCGATCGACACCAACCGGGAGGTGGTGGAGAAGCTGCGGCGCGCTGGCGTCGACCTGACCGCGCCCACCACCGCGCCGGTCGCGCCGGAGGATGCCGTCCTCGGCGGGATGACCTTCGTGCTCACCGGTGGCCTCGAGCGGTGGACACGCGAGGAGGCGGAAGAGGAGATCGCCGCACGCGGGGGCAAGGTGACGTCGTCGGTCTCGAAGAAGACCAGCTTCGTGGTCGTGGGCGAGAGCCCGGGATCGAAGCTCGCGAAGGCCGAGTCGCTCGGGGTGACGATCCTCGACGAGGCCGGCTTCGCCGACCTGCTCGAGCACGGCCCGCCGGACGTGGCGGCCTGACGCTCAGGCGCTGACCCGGAAGCTCCAGGAGTAGCTGGCGGGGTTCGCGGGTCGTGGCTTGCCCTGGGGCCAGTAGAGGACGGTCGCGGTGTACTCACCGGGCTCGAACGCCTCGATGTCCTTGCCCGGCCCCGGCCGGAACGCGATCTCACCGAGGTTGACGACGCGGTCGGTCTGGTCCTCGGGCACCTCGGCCGTCCCGATCAGCAGCACGCCGGTGAGCGTGGGCTCGAGGTCGGCGACGATGTCGTCCTGGGGTCGGATGATCTCGCCGGGCCGCGGCGTCACCGTGTCGATGGCCACCGGGAACGTGCGCCCCTCGCGCTGGGTGTCGGCGCCGTCGAGGATGTAGATCGCCACCAGGTTGCCGACGAGGAACAGCGCCGCGACGACGACCGCCACGCGCCAGGGATGGCGGAACAAGGGCTTCCGAGTCGGTGGGCGCGTCGGCCCGCTCTGGGGCGGTGCGGCGGTGGACGCCATGGTTCGAGGCTACGCCCCGCCGTCGGCAGCCCACGGGTCGGCCCGGGACCCGCGACCATGACGCAAGCACGGGGGTGACGGCCCGTAGCCTGGATGCACCATGACCAGCACTGCCGTCGGCGATCTCGTCGGTCGCGTCCTCGCGAGCCGCTACCGCCTGCTCGCGCCGATCGGGTCGGGGGCGAGCGGGCGGGTCTACGTCGCCGACGACGTGCGCCTGCGCCGGCGGGTCGCGGTCAAGGTGCTCCACGGCGGTCTCGCCGAGGACGCCGGGTTCCTGCGCCGGTTCCGTGCCGAGGCGCAGATGGCCGCGGCGCTGCACCACCCTCACGTGATGGCGGTCTACGACTGGGGCGAGGACGACGGCGTGCCGTTCATGGTGCTCGAGCTGCTGAAGGGCGGCTCGCTGCGGGGACTCCTCGACACCGGCACGACCCTCAGCCCGGCGCAGTCGTCCCACGTCGGACGCCAGGTCGCCGCGGCCCTGCGGTACGCGCACACCCGCGGGCTCGTGCACCGCGACATCAAGCCCGCCAACCTGCTCTTCGACGAGCACGGCCTCGTGCGGGTCGCCGACTTCGGGCTCGCCCGGGCGCTCGCCGAGGCGAGCTGGACCGAGCCCGCCGGCACGGTGGTGGGGACCGCCCGCTACGCCGCGCCCGAGCAGGCGTCGGGTGCCGCGGTCGACGGCCGCGCCGACCTCTACTCCCTGGCCATCGTGATGGTCGAGGCCTGCACCGGCGAGGTGCCGATCGTCGGCGAGACCGCGATCAGCACGCTCGCGGCCCGGGCCACGCGTCCGATCGAGGCACCCGCCGAGATGGGGCCGCTCGTCCCGGTGATCGCGCGTGCCGGGCAACCGGCGCCGGCCGACCGCTTCCCCGACGCCGCGGCGATGGGCAACGCGCTCACGGCCGCGAGTCGTCAGCTGCCGGCACCCGCGCCGCTGCACCTGCCCGGCCTCGGCGAGGGCGCGATCGATCCGGAGCCCACGCGCATCGGTCGCGCGTCGCGCGCCTTCGACCAGGACGCGCCCGACGACTCGACGCGTGTCGAGCACGACGACGCCGCGCCGATGGCGATCGTCGTCGAGCAGCACCGCCGACGCGGCAGCGTCGTGCCGGTCATCGTCGCGATCGCGATCGTCGGCGTGCTGGTGGCCGCCGCCGCGCTCGTGCTCGGCGGCGCGAGCGGCGCGACCGTGGCGGTGCCGAGCGTCGTCGGGCTCCAGCGTCAGGACGCGGCCGTGGCCGCGACCGACGCAGGGTTGCTCATGAACGTGGTGGAGCGGCGGGTCTCTGACGACCCGGCCGGGCTCGTGATCGAGCAGCACCCGTCACCCGGTTCGTTCATCGGCGAGGACAGCGAGATCGACGTCGTGGTGTCGAAGGGGCCACCGCCGGTCGCGCTGCCCGCGGTCGCCGGGAAGCCCGAGGCCGAGGCGGTCGCGCTGCTCGAGCAGGCCGGCTTCGTCGTCGCGCCGAAGCGTCAGTTCGACGAGGTCGTGCCCAAGGACATCGTCATCGACACCGACCCTCCGGGCGCCGTGGGGAAGGCGCCGCGCGAGTCGACCGTCACCCTCATCGTCAGCGACGGCCCCGCGCCGGTGCCGGTGCCGGACGTCGCGGGCAAGAGCTACGACGAGGCCGCGCAGATCCTCGCGGGGGCGAAGCTCCAGGCCGTCCAGGGCGAAGGGTTCAGCGACACCGTGGCGCCGGGCGTCGTGATCGGGACCGACCCGGCCGCAGGGCAGGCCGCGGCGCGCGACTCGCAGGTGACGGTGATCGTGAGCAAGGGCCCGGAGCTCGTCGCGGTGCCGAACCTGGTGACGATGACGGTCGAGCAGGCCAGCGCCAAGCTCGCCGAGGTGGGTCTGAAGCCCGACGTGAAGGACTACGCCCCGGGTGGGCGCGTGCGCGCCCAGGATCCCGCGCCGGGCACCCAGGTGAAGAAGGGCGCCAAGGTCACCCTCTTCCTCTGAGCGGTGGCCGCGGCGGGTGGCCCGTCCGGCCTGGGTGATCGCCGTCTCGCCCCGGTACGCTCCTGGCGTTCCTCAGCAGGCGACCGACACCAGACCACGAAGCCAGACCAAGAGAAGGCGGACACCGACCCATGGGCACGTTGGACGGGCGAGTTGCGATCATCACCGGCGCGGGACGCGGCATCGGGCGCGAGCACGCGCTGCTGTTCGCGTCGGAGGGCGCCAAGGTGGTGGTCAACGACCTCGGCGGCGACATCGACGGTGAGGGCGCCGACCGCGCGCCGGCGCAGCAGGTGGCCGACGAGATCAAGGCGATGGGCGGCGATGCCGTCGCCAACACCGACAGCGTCGCCGACTTCGAGGGCGCCAAGCGCCTGGTCGACACCGCCATCGAGGCGTTCGGTGACCTCCACGTGCTCGTCAACAACGCGGGCATCCTGCGCGACCGCGTGCTCGTGAACATGACCGAGGAAGAGTGGGACTCGGTCATCCTCGTGCACCTCAAGGGCCACTTCTGCCCGACCAAGCACGCCGCGGTCTACTGGCGCGAGCAGGCGAAGGCGGGCAAGGAAGGCGACCGCTCGATCATCAACACGTCGTCGACGTCGGGCGTGCTCGGCAACGCGGGCCAGGCCAACTACGGCGCGGCGAAGGCCGGCATCGCGACCTTCTCCAACATCTGCGCGATGGAGCTCGGGCGCTACGGCGTGCGGTCCAACGCCATCACGCCCATGGCGCGGACGCGCCTCACCGAGCAGACGCCGGGCCTCGGCGACCTGGTGAAGGCGCCCACCGACCCGTCGGAGTTCGACGAGTGGGACCCGGCAAACATCTCGCCGGTCATCGCGTACCTCGGCACGTCGGCCTGCCCGTTCACGGGCGAGACGTTCTTCGTGCAGGGCGACATCCTCGCCCGCTACCAGCCGTACGTGATCGCCGAGAAGATCCGCAACGACGGCGAGCGCTGGACCGTCGAGCGCCTCATCCAGGAGGGCCCGAAGCTCGCGCCCGCCGAGAAGCGCGGCGGCCCCGGCGAGCTCGCGATCGCCAGCAGCTAGCGGCGGCCGGGCTCGGTCCGGCACGGACGAGGGGGGACGATGGGGCTGCTCCGGGGCAACGGGCCGGGTGGTGTGCTCGCGCTCGGCGCGGTCGCGCTGGTGATCGCGGTGATCCTCACGCTGGTCGCCGGGCGCAAGGACGACGACCGCGCCGGCACGCGGACGCAGGCGCGCTACGTCGGTGTGGTCGCGCTCCTGTCGTTGTTCGTCGCGCTGTTCGCCCTGTTCGGCGTCGTGCGCGCGCTCACCAACATGATCCCGGGTGAGCAGTATGAGTTCGGCCGGCTGACGACGCCATACGCAGGCTCGGACGACGGCCGCGGGGCGATCCCGAGCCTCGAGGACATCGACCTCCAGGACATCCTCGACCAGCTGCCCGAGGGCGTGCAGACCCAGCTCGGTTTCGTGCCGGAGCAGCGCGACCCGCAGACCTACGACGACCGCCAGCTCGAGCTGACGATCCAGTTCGGGCTGCTGTTCCTCATCGCCGCCGGTGTGTTCGCGTTCCACGACCGCCGCGCGCATCGGCTCGCACCCAAGGACCGCTTCCCGGGCGACGCCACCGGAGCCGTCGCACGCGCCGCGCTCTACGGCGCGTGCACGGTTGCCGTGGTCGTGGGGATCTTCGCGGCGGCGAAGGGACTCTACGGGCTGTTCCGGATCATCGTGCCGGGTGTCACGGGTGACAACAGTGACTTCGAGCGTGAAGCCGGGATCGCGCAGCTGCTGTCGTTCGGCATCCTCGCAGGCGTGTCGAAGCTGATCTTCTGGCGCGCCTGGTACTGGCTCCCCGAGCACCGCGACTGAGCGAGCGCCGCGCCTGAACGAGCACGACGCGCAGCACACGCGTGACGACGAGCATCCGCTCGTCGTCGAGGTCGTCGGCGAGGAGACCGTCGTCGCGTGGCCGTTGCTGCTGCGCGAGCGGATCACGCGGGGCCCATCCACGGGTGAAGGGCCGTCGCCGTGGCTGGTCCTGTGGACGGTGCTGGCGGGCCTGTTCGCCAGTGGGTTCAGCATCACGATCATCGCGGTGTCGCTCGGCGACATCGCCGACGACCTCGGCACGAGCACCCAGCTGCTCACGTGGGCCGTCACCGGTCCGTTCCTCGCACTCGCGCTGGCGATGCCGCTGTTCGGCAAGCTCGGCGACATCGTCGGGCACCGGCGCGTGTACGTGCTCGGACTGGCCGGCTTCACGATCGCGACGCTGCTGACCGCGTTCGCGTGGAGCGGTCCCGCACTCGTGGTGGTGCGCACCCTCGGGGCGATCCCGGGGGCCGCGACCGGTCCGGCGTCGATGGCGCTGATCATGCGGGCGTTCCCCGACCACGACCGCGTGAAGGCGATGGGCTGGTGGTCGCTCGTGGGATCGGGCGCGCCGGTGGTCGGGCTCGTCGTCGGCGGGCCGGTCGTCGACGCGATCGGGTGGCGCGGCATCTTCGCGCTCCAGGTGCCGCTCGCTCTCGGTGCGCTCGTGCTCGCGCTCGCGGTCTTGCGGGAGACGCCGCGCCGGCACGACGAGCGCATCGACTGGCTCGGCGCGGGCATGCTCGCGCTGGCGACGATCGCGCTCCTGCTCGGCCTGAACCTCGGCGGCACGGAGGGGTGGACGAGCCCGCTCGTCCTCGGCCTGTTCGCGCTCGTACCGGTCGCGCTGGTGGCGTTCGTGGGGGTCGAGCGACGGGCGCCGGAACCGCTCGTGCCGCTCGGCCTGTTCTCGAAGCGACGGTTCAACGCGTCACTCGTCGCACAGTTCTGCGCCAACTTCGCCTACATGGGCGGGTTCATCGTCACGCCGCTCTTCGTCGAGGGCATCTTCGGGTTCTCGGTCGCGCAGGCATCGCTGGCGATGGTGTGTCGGCCGCTGAGCTTCGCCCTGTCGGCGCCGGCGTTCGGTTACGTCGCGGTGCGCGTCGGTGAGCGGCGAGCCGCGATCGGCGGGATGGCGCTCGTGGTCGT
>CAZKTS010000107.1:0-25431 GCA_964555735.1 uncultured Bifidobacteriaceae bacterium | reverse complement strand
GGCTGCCTCGCTCCATCCCGATGTAGCGAGCGGGCTTCTCCACCCTGGCCAGGAGAGGTTCGATCCTCGGCCACAAATCGGTGGTCATTTGCCCACCAGCCTACTCCACCCCTTCCCAGAACCCGACTGAGTCAACGATGTCTCCGCGCCAGCGGCCAGACCCAGCAACCGGAGGCGAACGCCCGCGCCGCAGGTACCCTGCGGCGCAGTGAGCCGGGGCCCGAGCGGCCCGGCGCCAAAGGCGCCAAGAGCGGGAACGAGGACGAGGATTCAGCGGCGGCGGTATACGCCGCCGCCCGAGCCGGGGCCCGAGCGGCCTGCTGCGAAGCAGCAAGAGCGGGACAGCGGACTAGTTGAAGCGGTTCGAATAGACGTTGAGGACCAACGCCATGCAGGCCGCGCACGAGATGAGGCTCGACCCGCCGTAGCTCATGAAGGGCAGCGGGATGCCGGTGACCGGCATGATCCCGAGCGTCATCCCGACGTTCTCGAAGATCATGAACGTGAACATCGCCAGGACGCCGGCGCACACGAGCGTGCCGTAGTAGTCGGCGGAGAGCTGGGCTGTTCGCCAGATGCGCCACAGCATGATCACGAACAAGGAGAGCAGGAGCACCGCGCCGACGAAGCCGAGCTCCTCCCCCACCGCGGTGAAGATGAAGTCGGTCTGCTGCTCGGGCACGAACCCGAGACGCGTCTGAGGACCGTTGAACAGACCCTGGCCTTCGAGGCCACCGCTCTTGATGGTGGTCACCGACTGGTTCTGGTTGTAGGCAGCGCCCTGCAACCGCTCGCCGCTCGCCGACTCGTACGGCGTCGTCAGACGGTCGAGCTGGTACTGCTTCAGGATGCCCACGCTGATCACCGCGTAGACGAGGGTGATCCCGAGCGCCGCGAGCACGAGCAGGTAGCGGCCTCGCACCCCCGCGACCGCGAGCAGACCGATGACGATGCACAGCATCACCATGTTGGTCCCGAGGTCGGGCTGGAGCTGGATGAGTCCGATCGGCACGAGGGCGAGGCCGACGATCACCGTGAGTCGCCACGCATCGATGTCGCCGCGGTGCTCGTTCACGTAGCCGGCAAGGGCGACGATGATGCCGAACTTCGCGATCTCCGACGGCTGGAGCTGGAAGTTCAACGGAAGCTGGTACCAGGCTTGGGCACCCTTGGCCGACGCACCGACCGGGGTGAGCACGAAGAAGAGCAGCACCAAGACGACCACGTACGCGAGCAGCGAGAAGTCGCGGAACTTGCGATAGTCGATCTTCAGCAGGCCGATGACGACGGCAGTCGCGATCAACAACGCGATCGACTGGCGCTTGACGAAGTACAGCGGATCGTCGTCGACGAGGTTGCGGGTGGTGGAGTAGATCATCACCATCCCGAGGGCGACGATGCCGAGGATCGCGCCGATCATGATCCAGTCGAGCCGACTGGCGAGCTCGGCGTCGAGGATCGGGCGCCGCCCGCGCTGCGGCCCGTACGCGGCCGCGCGCATGTTGCGGCCGTGCATCGACCGGCTGCGGATCGCGGTGGCGCGGGTGGGATCAGCCATCAGTCGCTCGCCGGCGGCACGACGCGCACCGCCGGAGGGTTGGGGTCGCCGTTGAGGCTCTGGATGATACGACGGGCGATCGGCGCGGCGACCGAGCCACCGTTGCCGCCTTCCTCCACGAACACGACGACCACGTACTGCGGCTGGCCGGAGTCCGGCGGCGGATCGGGGTTCACGATGGCGGCGAACACCGAGTTGTCGTTCTTGTTGTTCACCTGCGCCGTACCGGTCTTGCCGGCGACGGGCAGCCCGTCGTACCCGCTGAACGCGCGGCCGGCAGTACCGATGCCGCCCGGGCTGGCGGCGTCGACGAGACCGGCGAGGATCGCCTCACGGATCTTCGGGTCGAGCTTCGCCTTGCCCGTCTGCTGCGCAGGCAGCTCGCGCAGGATCGAGGTCGCGCCGGGGGTGAGGATGCGCTCGGCCAGCCGCGGCGCGTACCGCGTGCCGCCGTTCGCGAATGCGGCGTAGCCACCCGCGAGCTGCATCGGCGTGACCAGCAGGTCGCCCTGGCCGATCGCCGTGATCATGCTGTCGCCGGGAAGCCACTCACGCGTCGCGGGATCATCGGAGTTCGCGTTGATCTGCTCCTTGAACTTCTCGTCGGGGATCCGGCCGGCATGCTCGTTCGGCAGCCCGATCCCGGTGGGCTGGCCGAACCCGAACCGACGCGCGACGTCCTGCACCGCGTAGCCCTTCTTCGTGTTCCCCTTGTTGAAGAACTGGCGCCACAGCCGAAGACCCATCGTGTAGAAGTACACGTCGCTCGAGACCGAGAGCGCGCTCTGGAGCTTGACGCTTCCGTGCGGCTCCTTCTTGGCGTTCTTGAACTCCTGGTCCGCGAACGTGATGAAGCCGCGGTCGTTGATCACCTCGTCGGGTGTCGTCACACCGGTCTCGAGCGCGGCGATCGAGGTGAACGTCTTCCACGTCGAGGCTGGGGCGTACTGACCCTGGATCGCACGATCGAGCAACGGGTAGTTGCTGCTCGGGTCGGTGAGGGCGGCGAAGTCCTCCACCGGGATGCCGTCGGTGAACTTCCGGACGTCGAACGTGGGCGCGGACGCCAGGGCCACGACCGATCCGTCGCGCGCGTCCAGGACGACGGCTGCACCACCCGTCGGGTCGTAGGTCGCGAAGCGGTCCTTGACCGAGGTGTTGCGGAGGCCCCCGGCCCCCTCGATGCCCTGCTGGAGCGACTCCTCCGCGACGCGCTGCACGTCGAGGTCGACGGTCAGCTGGACGTCGTTGCCGGCCTCGGCCGGCTTGTCGCTGATGACGCGTACGAGCCGGCCGCGACTGTCGACCTCGAGCTTGCGCACGCGCGGCGTGCCCCGGAGCTCGGTCTCGAACATCTGCTCCACGCCGTCCTTGCCGATCATGCTGTCGCCGACGTACCCCTCGCCCTTGTGGACCTTGGCCTCCTTGGCGTTGATCGCACCCGTGTAGCCGAGGAGGTGGAGGCCGAAGGACTGCTCGGCGGTGAACGCGGGGTAGACGCGGATGCTGCGGCGGACGATGTCGACCTTCGGGAAGAGCTCGGGTCGCTCCTTCACGAAGACCGCGACCTCGTACGGGACGCGATCGAGGATCGGCACCGGCTGGTACGGCGAGTAGGCGACGCTGTCGATGCGCTTCTCGAGCGACGCCTGGCGCACGCCGAGGACCATCGCGAGACGGGGGACCATGGCCTTGCGTTCCGCGTCGGTGAGCCCACGACGGATCTGGAGCGAGTCGACCAGCTCGTTCTGGACGATCACCTTGCCGTTGCGGTCGAGGATGCTGCCGCGCACTGCCGGCTCGGTGATCACGCGGATGCGGTTCGCCCGGGTCTGCGCCACCGCCGTGTCGGAGTCGCCGATCTGGAGGAACCAGAGCCGAGCGAAGAGCCCGCTGAACAGGGCGATGATGACCACGCCGATGACGCCGAGGCGCACGCGACTGTTCTGCTCACTCACGTGGGCGTGCTCACCTCCGCCGGCCCGGATGCTCCGTCAGTTCCCCACGCCGCAACGCACTCCCGAAGGAGGTCTGGGGGGACGCAGGTCAGGCTAACGCCTGGTGATCGCGGTTCCCGGTCGGACCTGGCGGAGGTTCCCGGTCGGATCCCGCACGACTTGGCCCGCGATCACGACATATCGGACACCCTCCGACTCCACACCGGGACGCTCGATCGTGGAGCGGTCGTCGATGGTGGCAGGGTCGAAGATCGTCACGTCGGCGTCGGCACCGATCTGCAGGCGGCCCTTGCGGCGCATCGCCGGGGTGCCCTGCTCGAGCAACCGTGCGGGCAGGATCGTCGCCTTCGCCAGCGCCGCCTGCAGCGACAGCACCTTCTCGTCCCGCGCGTAGTGGCCCATGGTCCGCGCGAAGCAGCCCGTGGAGCGCGGGTGGTTGTGGTCCCCCGGTTCGAGGATCGCGTCGCTGCCCAGCATCACCCAGTCGGCGCGCAGCGCCTCGCGCACGTCGGACTCCGGGATCGCGAACGCGGCGGTGAGCGCGTTGTCCCGCTGGTACTTGGCGAAGCTCGACGCCGTGAGCCGCTCGCCGGTGCCGACGATGGCGAGATCGTCGTAGGAGATGTGGAAGCGCTCCTGCCAGCCGTCGTTGAACCGCGCGGAGCCGAGGTAGGTCGCCCAGTAGTCGTAGGGATACATGCACGCGGTGATCTCCACGCCGTCCTTGCGCGCCGCCTCGAGGGTGCGAAGCGACTCACTCATCGTGAACGTGCCGCCCGTGCTGATGATGTGCTCGACGTGGACGCGCGCGCCGGTCTCGCGGCCGACCTTCAGGACCTCGGCCAGCGCTTCGGCGTTGGTGCCCGGGGGCTCGTTGTCCGAGTACCGGGCGTGGAAGGTCGCCGGCACATCGAACTCCTTGGCGACCTCGGCGAGGGCCTTGATCTCGTCGAAGGTGACGCCCGGCGTGTACTCGGGCTCGAAGTCGACGGCGATGTAGCCGGCGCGCAGGTCCTCTTCGGCCCACTTCACGAGCTGGTCGATCTGCTCCTTCGACGCCGGATCGTCGATGCCGAGACCCAGCTGCTCGCGCATCCACGGATCGCTCACTGCGCCGCCGTAGTGCGTCGGTGGCCGCTTGGTCTCGGAGCCCCACACGTCGAAGAAGTCCGCGGCCCGCGAACGTAGGCCGTGAAGACCGAGGTTCGTGGTGACGCCGTCGGCGACCTTGAACCAGATGCCGTACTCATTGGGCTCGTAGCTCAGGATGTCGATGAACCCCGGCGCGACGACGAGCCCCGCCGCGTCGATCGATGTCGTGCCGCGCAACCCGGTGGCGATCGCGGTGACGGTCCCTCCGTCGATGCCCAGGTCCGCGACCGCGTCGTAGCCCGAGTCCGGATCGATGACGCGTCCGCCCCGCACGACCAGATCGAACGTGTGGCTCGCGGGATCGGGACTCGGCGACGCGCCGGCGACCACGCGCACCGACGGACCGCCCCCGTCACCGCCGCCACCGCCGAACGGATCGAGCGCGAGGACGCCCAGACCCGCGAGCGTGGTCCCCGCGGCGATGAGGAAGCCGCGTCGCGACAGCTGGGGCATCCCGGAGCCCTGCGATGGCCGACGCGGCCCACCCGCACTGCTGCCGGGACGCGCACCGCCGCGCCCACGCGGCGGACCACCGGGCGACCCAGGCCGACGGGGCGGCCCGCCCCGACCGGGGGGCGGCGTCCCGCGTCCGCCGCCGGGCTGGGGCCGACCCGCGGGACGCGGGGCGCCCGGAGGCCCACCGGGTCCGCCGACCGGCCCCCGTGGTGGTCCGTCGGGTGCAGGGGGACGCGACGGACCGGACGAGCGCGGCGGTCCGGCGGGTCGCGGGGGCCCGGCCGGGCCAGGAGGTCTCGGGGCGCGCGGACGACGCGACGGATCGCCCGGACCGGGCGGAGGGGTGCCCACGCCGACGAGCGTACCGACCGGCGTGTCAGCTGTAGCCGCGAGTCCGGCGGTAGTCGCCGTCCGGATCGCGGTTCGCCCACCGCACGAACGGGAAGATCGCGAAGGCCACGAGCGCGTCGTAGATCGCCGCCACGATGATGATGCGGACGCTCGTAAGGGAGAGATAGCCGGCCTCGCCGGCGATGCCCCCGACGACCACGAAGATCGACCCGCCCACGAGCCCGCCCACGAAGCCGAGGAGCGGGGCGATGGTGCGCGACTCGCGCACCATGCCGCCCTGGAACACGCCGAGGACGAAGCCGGTCACGGCGAACGAGAGGGCCGACAGCCCGAGCGGCGACGCCAGGAACAGGTCGAGGGTGAGGCCACCCGCGAACCCGAAGACGGCCCCGGACTCCGGCCCTTCCTCGTAGGCCATCGCCACGGTGGCCACGAGGAGGAGATCCGGTGCCGCGCCGAAGACGCGCAGATGCGGTGCGATCGTGGTCTGGAGCACCACCAGGGTGACCACGACGAGCACGAGGCGGACGCGGCGGATCAGCACGTCGCCACCGGCCGTGCGGTGATGGCCACCTCAGCCGGTGCTTGCGGTCGGCGCCTCGGGAAGGCGCAGCACCTTGAGGTAGGTGAGGTCGTCGAGGTCGACGAGCGGACGCAGGGTGATCGTCGGCTCGATGTCGCCCGTCTTCTTCTCGATCTTGGTGATCTTCGCCACCGGGATGTCCGGCGGGAACACGCCCGTCTCCGTGGCCGAGGTGAAGACGTACTCGCCCTTCTTGATGCACTGATCCGGCGCGGTCTCGTTCTGCTTGGCGCAGATGCGGATGTTGGGCTTGGAGAGGAAGTTGAGGCGCATGTCGCGTTCGCCGGTCCGCCCTTCCGCCAGGCCGCGCTCCTTGCTGTTCTCGAGGCGCACCCCGATCCCGAACCCGGGGCTGTCGATGAGGGTCACGGTGGCGGACGAGGGCGTCGCCTCCGTCACCTTGCCGACGAGGCCGTTGCCGCCGACCACCGGCTGGCCGACGTCGACGCCCTTGCTCGTCCCCTTGTTGATCTGGACGGTGCGCTCGAAGTTGCCGGGAGCCACACCGATCACGCGAGCCGCGACGCCCGACGCATCTTCGATGGTCGGCAGGTCGAGCAGCTTCTCGAGCTCGCCGACCTCGGAGCCGACCGCACGCTCACGGTCGAGCTTGCCCTGCGCCTCCGCAAGGTCGCGCTTGAGCCGCGCGTTCTCCTCCTTCAGCGAGCCGTAGTCGGTGATGCCCCCGAAGAAGTCCTGCACGGGCGCGAAGGCGTCGTCGACGACGTTCTGCACCGGTCGCATGATCTCGCGCGCCGCGCTGCGAAGGGAGTCGATGAGCCCGTTGCCGCGCGAGTCGACGGTGACGAGGATGAGCGACGTGACGAGCAGCAGCAGCAACAACGACCGCCGCCTCGTGTCGCGTCGATAGGCGACCATCGGACTCTCCGCTCGTCAGCCGGGAGCGGGCCGGTCAGTCGTCGGGGCCGCTGATGAGCACCTGGCGCAGCACGTCGAACTGCTCGAGGCACTGCCCCGAGCCGAGCACGACCGTGTAGAGCGCGTTCTTCGCGCGATGCACCGGCATGCCGGTCTCCGCCTCGATGGCGGCTTCGAGCCCGAGCAGCAGCGAACCGCCGCCCGCGAGCATGATCCCGCGCTCCATGACGTCGGCCGCGAGCTCGGGCGGCGTCTTGTCGAGCGTGACCTTCACCGCGTCCACGATGGCCGCGACCGGCTCCTCGATCGCTTCACGGATCTCCTGGGTGGAGACGACGACCGTGCGCGGGAGACCGGTCACGAGGTCGCGGCCGCGCACCTCGGCCTCGAACTCCTCTTCGAGCGGGTACGCGCTGGCGAGCTTGGTCTTGACCTCTTCGGCGGTCCGCTCACCGAGGGCGAGCGAGTACTCCCGCTTCATGAACGCGAGGATCGCCTCGTCGAACTCGTCACCCGCGACGCGGCTCGACTCCGCTGCGACGATGCCGCCCATCGAGATCACCGCGACCTCGGTGGTGCCACCGCCGATGTCGACGATCATGTTGCCGGCCGGCTCGTGGATGGGCATGCCGGACCCGATGGCCGCGGCCATGGGCTCCTCGATGACCATGACCGGCTTGCGGGCGCCGGCGTACTCGGCCGCCTCCTGCACCGCTCGGCGCTCGACCCCGGTGATGCCCGAGGGGATGCAGATGACCATGCGGGGCTTGGCCCAGCGGTTCTTCTGGTGCACCCGCTGGATGAAGTAGCGGAGCATCTTCTCGCAGATGTCGAAGTCGGCGATCACGCCGTCCTTGAGCGGCCGGATCGCCTGGATGTGACCCGGCGTGCGGCCGAGCATGCGCTTGGCCTCCGCGCCCACGGCCAGGATGTCGCCGGTGCGCGTGTTGACCGTCACGATCGACGGCTCGTTGAGCACGATCCCCTGCCCGCGCACGTAGACCACCGTGTTGGCGGTGCCGAGGTCGACGGCCATGTCGCGGCCGATCACGTTGGAGTACCAGGGCGCGGTCATGGATGGCCTTGCCGGCGAGTGGGAGCCACGAGGCGCCAAGGCTAGGACCTCCAAATGGGGCGGTCCAGCCGACCCCGACGGTCGCCCGGCTCCGCTCCGGGCGATTCTTCCAGCCAACGCCGGACGAGGCGCGGCATTACGGGAAAAGGGAGTCGGCAGGCCTACAGGCCCGGGAAGAAGAGCCCGATCTCGCGCTCGGCAGACTCGGGGCCGTCCGAGCCGTGGACGAGGTTCTCGCCGGTCTCGAGGGCCAGGTCGCCGCGGATGGTGCCCGGCGCCGCCTCCCGGGGGTTCGTGCCGCCCATGAGGCCGCGGACGACCTTCCAGGTGTCCTCGCCGCCCTCGAGCACCATCGCCACCAGCGGACCGCCGGTGATGAAGGCCACGAGGTCACCGAAGAACGGCTTGTCCCGGTGCTCCTCGTAGTGACGGCCGGCCAGGTCGGCGTCGATCGTGCGGAGGTCCATCGCGACGATCGAGATGCCCTTGCGCTCGATGCGGCCGACGATCTCACCGACGAGCCCGCGGCGGACCGCGTCGGGCTTGCAGAGGAAGAGGGTTCGGGTGCTCATGGTCGGCGCAGGCTAGTGGTCGGCCTGCGCGAGGACCGCACGGGCGGCCCCGACCACATAGAGGGTTCCCGTGACGATGACCTGCTGGTCGGGCTCGGCCACCTCGAGGGCCCGCTCGACGGCGCCGGCGACCTCCTCGACCACCTCGACCTGGTCGGGGTCCATCCCGAGCTCGACGGCCGCGGCGGCCAAGTCGGCGGGGTCGTGCGCTCGCGGGCTCGGGGCGCGACAGCAGATGAGCCGCACGGCTGCGGTGACGTCGAAGGCGGCGAGCATCTCCGCGGGGTCCTTCTCGCGCAGCAGGCCCACGACCATGATCCGAGGTGACGGCACGAAGGCCTCGGCGAGTGCCGCGGCGAGGGACTGCGCGCCGGCGACGTTGTGGGCACCGTCGAGCAGGACGAGGGGTTGGTGCCCGACCACCTCCAGGCGCCCCGGCGACCGGGCGGTGCCGAACACCTCCTCGACGACGTCGCGCTCGGGCGCGCGTCCGAGGAAGCTCTCGACCGCGGTCAGTGCGATCGCGGCGTTGTCGGCCTGGTGCGCACCGTGCAGCGACAGGAAGAGGTCGTCGTAGCGCGCGGACGGGGTGTAGATGCTCACCGACCGACCACCGTGCGCGAGCTCGTTCGTCGTCACGCCGAAGTCGCGATCCCGGAGCACCACCCGGGCCGCGTCACGCTGGGTGAAGAACGGCACCAGCTCGGGGTCGGTCTCACCGAGCACCAGCGTCGATCCGGGCTTCACGATGCCGGCCTTCTCCGCCGCGATGTCGGCGAGCGTCGGACCGAAGTACTGGACGTGGTCGAGGCTCACGTTGGTGACGATCGCGATCGCGCCGTCGGCGACGTTCGTGGCGTCCCAGCCGCCACCCATGCCGACCTCGACCACGGCCGCCTCCACGGCAACGTCCGCGAAGTAGCGGAACGCGACGCCGGTGAGGATCTCGAAATAGCTGGGCACCGCCGGCAGGTGGGGCTCGATGTCGGCCACGATCCCGAGCAGCTCGGCCAGCGCCTCGTCGCTGATCTCCTCGCCGTCCCACGCGATGCGCTCGTTCACGCGCTCGAGGTGCGGCGACGAGTAGCTCCCGGTCGAGACGCTGTGCGCGACGAGCAACGAGCGCGACAGCCGCACCACCGACGTCTTGCCGTTGGTTCCGGTCAAGTGCAGCACCGGGTACTCGACCTGCGGCGATCCCAAGAGCGCGGCGAGCGCCTCCATGCGATCGAGGGTGGGCTGGGCCGCCCGTCGGGGCACGTCGACGGGCACGCCGAGCGACTCGAGGTTCACGTGCGCGTCGAGCCACGAGAACGCGTCTCCCACGTTCACGACGAACCGCCTCTCACGCAGCGTCAGGCGGAGCGAGCTCGACGTCGACCGAGAACTCGTCCGCGGTCTCGAGCCGGATCGCGCCGGCGTGCGACGCGAGCTGCACGTCGCCGATCGCGGCGCGCAGCGCTTCCAACCGCGCCGGCGTGTCGTGGACGACGACCTCGGTCGCCTCCGTGCGGAGCGAGCGCTGGCTCGTGGTCTTGGCCTTGCGCACCGCACCGAGGACCTCGGCGGCCACTTCGTAGACGAGCGGCACAGCGTCGCCGGCGGCGACGCGAAGCGGCGCCGCATCGGGCCACGCCGACCGGTGCACAGAGCCGTCGCGCCACCACGACCACACCTCTTCCGCCACGAACGGCAGGAACGGTGCGAACAGTCGGAGCAGCGTGTCCAACGCCAGCTGGAGGGTCGCGCGAGCAGAGTCGGCGTCCGCGTCGCCGGCGTCGCCGTAGGCGCGCTGCTTCACCAGCTCGACGTAGTCGTCGCAGAAGCCCCAGAAGAACCGCTCGGTGCGCTCCAGCGCGCGGGCGTAGTCGTAGCCGTCGAACGCGCCGGTGGCGTCCTCGACCAACGCCGCCAGCTCCGCGAGCAGCGCCCGATCCGTCGGTGCCTGCACCGCGTCCGCCGACGCCTCGGCCCCGGCGGCGACCCCCAGGACGAACTTCGAGGCGTTCAGCAGCTTGATCGCCAACCGGCGACCCACCTTCATCTGGCCCTCGTCGAAGGCGGTGTCGGTGCCGGGCCGGCCGCTCGCCGCCCAGTACCGCACCGCGTCCGACCCGTACTGCTGGAGCAGGCCGAGCGGGGTGACGACGTTGCCCTTCGACTTGGACATCTTCTTGCGGTCGGGATCGAGCACCCACCCCGAGATCGACGCGTTCGACCACGGCAGCGCATCGAACTCGAGGTGCGCGCGCACCACGGACGAGAAGAGCCAGGTGCGGATGATCTCGTGGGCCTGCGGTCGCAGATCCATCGGGTAGGTCCGGGCGAAGCGGTCGGGGTCGTCGACCCAACCACACGCGATCTGCGGCGTGAGCGACGACGTCGCCCACGTGTCCATGATGTCGGGGTCGCCGATGAACCCGTTGGGGACGCCGCGGTGCTCGGGTCCGTAGCCCTCGGGCGTGTCGCTCGACGGATCGATCGGGAGCGCGTCGTCGTGAGGAACCAGCGGCGAGTCGTAGACCGGCTGGCCGTCGGCGTCGAGCGGATACCAGAGCGGAAACGGCACCCCGAAGAACCGCTGGCGGCTCACGAGCCAGTCGCCGTTGAGACCCTCGACCCAGGACTCGTAGCGCGCCTGCATGTACGGCGGGTGCCAGCGGAGCTCGGCGCCGCGCTTCAGCAGCTCGGCCCGCAGCACCGGGTCACGGCCACCGTTGCGGATGTACCACTGGCGCGACGTGACGATCTCGAGCGGGCGATCTCCCTTCTCGTAGTACTTCACCGGGTGGGTGATCGGACGCGGGTCGCCCACGAGGTCGCCGTGCTCGGTGAGCAGGGCGACGATCGCCGCCTGCGCCTGCTTGACCGTCTTCCCGCCGAGATGCTCGTCCCAGCGCGCGACGTTCTCGCGCCGCGCCGCGATCCACTCGGGCGCCGTGCGCACGAGCCGACCGTCCCATCCGACGATGCAGCGGGTGGGCAGATCGAGCTCGCGCCACCACGTCACGTCGGTGAGGTCACCGAACGTGCAGACCATCGCGATGCCCGAGCCCTTCTCCGGGTCGGCGAGCGGATGAGCCACGACCGGCACCTCGACCCCGAACAGCGGAGTCAGCACGTTGCTGCCGAACAGCTGCCGGTAGCGGTCGTCGTCCGGGTGGGCGACGAGCGCGACGCACGCAGGGATCAGCTCGGGACGCGTGGTCTCGATCTCCACGGCCGGACCGCCGACCGAGCGGGCGAACTTCAGCCGGTGGTACGCGCCGGGTGTCTCGCGATCCTCGAGCTCGGCCTGAGCGACGGCGGTGCGGAAGTCGACATCCCACAGCGTCGGCGCATCGGCCTGGTACGCCTCGCCGCGCGCGAGGACGCGCAGGAACGCGAGCTGCGAGACCCGTTGCGCAGTGCGACCGACGGTCGTGTAGGTGAGGTCCCAGTCGACCGACAGCCCGAGGTAGCGCCACAGCTCCTCGAACTTCTGCTCGTCTTCCTCGACGAGACGATCGCAGAGCTCCACGAAGTTGCGGCGAGACACCGCGACCGCCTGCTTGCCCGGCTTCTCGGGTGGCTCGAAGGAGGGGTCGTACGGGAGCGACGGGTCACAGCGAACACCGAAGTAGTTCTGCACCCGCCGCTCGGTGGGCAGACCGTTGTCGTCCCACCCCATCGGGTAGAACACCTCGAGTCCGCGCATGCGCTGGTAGCGGGCGATGGTGTCGGTGTGCGTGTACGAGAACACGTGCCCCACGTGCAGCGAGCCACTGACCGTGGGTGGCGGCGTGTCGATCGAGTAGACCGCACCCCGTTCGGCCGACGCGTCGAAGCGGTACGTGCCACCCTGCTCCCACGTCGCCGACCATTTGTCCTCGAGCCCGTCGAGGCTCGGCTTCTCGGGCACCTGCACGGCGGTCAGCGTAGTTTGACGCCGTGTCACTCCCTCTGGACGGGCGAGTCGCGCTCGTCACGTGTGCGCGGGGAAACCTCGGACGCGCCATCACCGCGGCGTTCGTCGAGGCCGGGGCACGCGTCTTCGCGGTGGATCACGGCTACGGGGACGACGAGGCGGCACCCCCCGGCGTCATCCACCACCGGGCCGACCTCCTCGACCCGGCGACGCCCGCCCGCGCGGTCGGCGCGTGCCTCGACGCACTGGGCCGCCTCGACGTCCTGGTCTGCATGGGCGGCGGCTACCTCCCGGCGACGATCACCACCTTGACGCCGGCCGAGTGGGAGCGCGAGGTGCGCATCGGTCTCACGGCGCCGCTCTTCCTGACCCAGGCCGCCGCGCCGGCCCTGGCGGCCCGGGGCGGCGCGGTCGTCCTCATCGGCTCCGTGCACGGCCACGGGTCCATGGCCCCCGACATCACGTACTCCACCACGAAGTCGGCGCTCGTCGGCCTGACCCGGTCGCTCGCCGCCGAGCTCGGGCCGATGGGCGTCCGGGTGAACACCGTCGCTCCCGGCTACGTGCCTGGCGACCGCGAGCTCGATCTCGCCCGGCACGACGACGCATGGTTGCCGCTCCGCCGCCCGGGTGAACCGCACGAGATCGCGTCGGTGGTGCTGTTCCTCGCGTCGGATGCCGCGTCGTACGTCACCGGACAGCAGCTCTTCGCCGACGGCGGGATGGTCTCGGTGCTCTCCGCGTACGGCGCGGTCGCGACGCACTACGCCAGCGAACGGGCAACCCGCGCGACCGATCGCTCGTCGAGGGGTCGGGCCCGGCGCGCCCTGGGGCGGGCGCTGCGGAAGCTGGGACTGCGGCGCTGACGCGCTAGGCGCTGCGGCGGTCCGGCGTGCTCGTGATCAGCGTCGGCGTCATGTGCTCGAGGACCACGGCGCGGTCGATGACGCAGCGCGCCACGTCGGAGCGGCTCGGCAGGTCGTACATGACGTCGAGCAGCACCTCTTCGAGGATCGCCCGCAGACCGCGCGCACCGGTGCCTCGCTTGAGTGCCTCGTCGGCCACCGCCTCGATCGCGTCGTCGGTGAGGACGAGATCGACGTCGTCGAACTGGAAGAACTTCTGGAACTGCTTCAGCAGCGCGTTCTTCGGCTCGACGAGGATGCGGGTGAGTGCCGCCTGGTCGAGGTTGTGCACCGCGCTGACGACCGGCAACCGGCCCACGAACTCGGGGATGAGTCCGAACTTCAGCAGGTCCTCGGGCAAGACGCCGGCGAGCAGACGGCCGAGGTCCTTCTCGTCGGCGCGACGCACGTCGGCGCCGAAGCCCACGCCCTTGCCGCCGGCACGACTCTCGATGATCTTGTCGATCCCCGCGAACGCCCCGCCGCAGATGAACAGGATGTTCGTGGTGTCGATCTGGATGAACTCCTGGTGCGGGTGCTTGCGACCACCCTGCGGCGGCACCGACGCGGTGGTGCCCTCCAGGATCTTCAGCAGCGCCTGCTGCACGCCCTCGCCCGAGACGTCGCGGGTGATCGAGGGGTTCTCGGCCTTGCGCGCGATCTTGTCGATCTCGTCGATGTAGATGATGCCGGTCTCGGCCTTCTTGACGTCGTAATCGGCAGCCTGGATCAGCTTGAGCAGGATGTTCTCGACGTCTTCGCCGACGTAGCCGGCTTCGGTGAGCGCGGTGGCGTCGGCGATCGCGAACGGCACCTTCAGCAGGCGGGCGAGCGTCTGCGCGAGCAGCGTCTTGCCGCAGCCGGTGGGCCCGATGAGCAAGATGTTGGACTTCTGCAGCTCGACGTCGGGGTCGCCGTACGCGCCGGCCTGCACGCGCTTGTAGTGGTTGTAGACCGCGACCGAGAGGATCTTCTTCGCGGTCTCCTGCCCGATGACGTAGTCGTTCAGGTAGTCGTAGATCTCACGCGGCTTCGGGAGCTCGTCGAAGCGAACCTCGGAGCTCTGCGAGAGCTCCTCTTCGATGATCTCGTTGCAGAGATCGATGCACTCGTCGCAGATGTAGACGCACGGACCCGCGATGAGCTTCTTGACCTGCTTCTGGCTCTTCCCGCAGAAGGAGCACTTGAGCAGATCGCCCCCGTCACCGAACTTCGCCACGACGCTTCCCCCCTGCCTGGGACGGCTAGCTCACCCCGGCCGCTGCCGCGACCGCCGAGAGCTCACGGTTCGAGATCACCGAGTCGATGATGCCGTAGTCCTTGGCCTCGGGCGCGCTCATGATGAAGTCGCGGTCCGTGTCGGCCCCCACCTTCTCCACGGTCTGACCCGTGTGGTGCGCGAGCAGGTTGTCGAGCAGCTCACGCATCCGGATGATCTCCTTGGCCTGGATCTCGATGTCCACGGCCTGACCGGACGCCCCGCCGTGCGGCTGGTGGATCAGCACGCGGGCGTGCGGGAGTGCGAAGCGCTTGCCCGGCGCGCCGGCGGCGAGCAGCACCGCGGCCGCCGAGGCCGCCTGCCCCACGCAGGTGGTCGAGACGTCGGGCTTGATGAACTGCATGGTGTCGTAGATGGCGAAGAGCCCCGTGATCTCGCCGCCGGGCGAGTTGATGTAGATCGAGATGTCCTTGTCGGGGTCTTCGCTCTCGAGGTGCAGGAGCTGCGCGATGAGGAGGTTCGAGACCGCGTCGTCGATCGGGGTGCCCAAGAAGATGATGCGCTCCTTGAGCAGCCGGGAGTAGATGTCGAACGCACGCTCACCGCGGTTCGTCTGCTCGATGACGGTGGGGACGAGGTAGTTGCGGATCGGCTCGCTCACTCGGTCGGCTCCTGTGCTGTGGCCTCCGAGTCGGCGGCTGCGTCCTCGGGTGCTTCGTCTGCGGTGTCTGCTGCTTCGTCCTCGGCGCTGGGACCGGGGAGGGTGAGATCGATGGGCTCGCCGGCCTCGTCCACCACCGTTGCGTGGTCGACGAGATGCTGCAACGCCTTGCTCCTGGCGATGTCAGAGCGTACCGCCTCGATCACGCCCCGCTGTTCGAGATCGCGCCGGACCTTCGCGGGCTTCTGCTCCATGCGCTCGGCGAGGCGTTCGATCTCGGCGTCGAGCTCCTCGTCGGTTGCCTCGATGCCCTCCTGGGCGACGACGGCACGCAGCGCGAGGTCGGCCTTCACCGCGCCGGTCGACCCGTCGCGCACGCCGGCGACGAACGCCTCCTGCTCCTGCCCCGTGGCCTCGAGGTACTGCGGGATCGTCGCGCCCTGCGCTTCGAGGCGGTGCGCGAGGTCGTGCAAGCGGCGTTCCATCTCCTGGGAGACCAGTGCGTCCGGCGGGTCGATCTCGACGAGCGCGGCCGCCGCCTCGAGCACCTTGTCGCGCACCATCATCGAGGCCTGCACCTTGGCGTAGAGCTCGAGGCGCTGCCGCGCGTCGGCGCGCAGCTCGTCGACCGTCTCGAACTCGCTCACCTCCGACACCCACTCGTCGGTGAGCTCGGGCAGGACCTTCGCCTTCGCCTCCTTGACGAGGACCTGGAACGTCACCTCGTCGCCGGCTCGCTCCCCCATCCGCTCGGGGAGCGTGTCGTTGAACTTCAGGATGTCGCCGGGCTTCGCGCCGCGCAGCTCGGTGTCGAGCGCATCGACGAGCATCCCCGAGCCGACCTCGTAGAGGAAGTCGGTCGCGCTCAGCGCGTCGATCACCTCGTCGTGCACCGAGCCCTTGATGTCGATCTGCGCGTAGTCGCCGTCGGCCAGCGGACCCGTCTTGTCCTCGAGATCTGCGAAGCGGTCGCGCAGCGCGTCGACCTGACCGTCGATGACGTCGTCGGCGACCGCAGGGTTCGGCACCTCGACCGTGAGCGAGTCGTACCCCGAGAGCTCGACGATCGGCCGGACCTCGACGACGGCGTCGAACTCCACGTCGCCGCTCTCTTCGCCTGCGGTGATGTCGATCTCGGGCGGGGCGATCGTGTCGAGGTCGGCCTCGGTGACCGCCTCGGCGTAGTAGTCCGGCAGCGAGTCGCGCAGCGCCTGCTCGCGGGCGACCTCGGGGCCGAACTGGGCCTCGAGGAGCTTGCGGGGCGCCTTGCCCGGCCGGAAGCCGGGAACCTTCACCTCACGGGCGAGCTTGCGGAAGGCGGCGTCGATCGCCTGCTCGAAGTCGGCGGCCGGGACGGCCACGCTGAGCTTGACCTTGTTGCCCTCGAGCGGTTCGACGGTCGTCGTGAGGGGTGACATAGGGGGAAGCGAAGGATACCCGTGCGGATCCCGCCGCCCTCGCACCGTGGGCGATGGTGTGTGGTCGGGGAGGGGGGATTTGAACCCCCGACCTCCTGCTCCCAAAGCAGGTGCGCTGCCGGGCTGCGCCACTCCCCGTCGGCGTCCAATCTAACGGGATGGTGTGCTGCTGCTCTGGCTGATGCGCACCGTCGAGCGGTCGAGCGAGGTTGGCGCCGACCCGACGCCCTCTCGCATCACGGTCAACCAACTTCGACGGCTTGCGCGCCGGGCTCGCGCCCCTGGGCTGCGAATTCAACTGCGCCGTCGACGTCGTACCGCGCAAGCGTTGAGCGGCGCGGCGTCGCGTGCCCGGCGCCCGGGCGCGCGCACCGGTGATCGGTGCGCTCTTCGGACACCGCGAGCCTGAGGAACGTATGTTCGATTCGCGCGGTAGGCTGCCCACATGAGGCGCTGCAGTCGCTGCAAGGAAAGCAAGCCATCGGCGGACTTCGTTTGGCACGCGAACCAACAGAGGTTCGACACCTACTGCAAGCCGTGTCGGTCGGCGTACGGACGCGAGCACTACCTCGCGAACAAGCAGAAGTACGTCTCGAGCGCATGGGAACGCAACCGACGCGTCGCTGAGGAGCGATGGGCGCTCTTGCTCGACTACTTCGCCGATCATCCGTGCGTTGACTGTGGAGAGACCGATCCCATCGTGCTGGAGTTCGATCATCTGAACGACAAGCTGTTCTCCATCTCACAAGGAATCCGGTATCGCCGGTGGGCCGACGTGCTGGCGGAGATGGAAAAGTGCGAGGTGGTGTGTGCAAACTGTCACCGTCGCAGGACCGCCGCTCGCGGTGGATTCCTGCGTGCCGCGGCGGTAGCTCAACGGCAGAGCCTCGCCCTTCCAAGGCGATGACGCGGGTTCGATTCCCGTCCGCCGCTCAAGCTGTGCTCACTGGAGCGTCGCCTTGCCGCGCGGCACGAACACGGAAGATCCTCGCAGCATCGGCGTGCGGTAGCGACGCGGGAACCAGTGCCTGACGCGCCGGATGGCAGTCCGGGCTCTTCCCTCAGACCAGTCGCGGCCCACGAGACGTGCCGTTGCTCCAGCACCGGCCTGGCGCCCGTCGAGGAGCTCCACCTTCACCGTCCCTCGACCGACGGCGACAGCAAAGATCGGATGTCCAGCAGGCTGAGCAGACCAGCGCCGTCGTCGTATGTCATCGATCGCAACTCGAAGCTCGGCGGTTCCGTTGATCCGGACCCGACCGATGTACGGAGTCGGCATTCGCTCGATGGTAGAGCGGGGCACACGTCCATCAGCGGGCGACGCTCGTGCCCAGGCCGCAATACCTCAACCGAGCGTCGCCCCGATCTCCTCGCGGTACTCGGGGAAGTACTGGCCGATCACGTCGAGTGAGAACTCGGACATGATCGACGTCGCGGGCTCGCGGGCGAGCAGGAAGTAGAACGACTCGCGCACGAGGTCCGCTTCGCGGTCCGTCGCCAGCCCGAGCTCGGCCACGAGGTCGTCGGGCACGCGCACGAGGTGGCTGGTCGTCCGACCGTCGTCGTCGTCCACCTCGACCCGCCACGATCCGGGACCGTCGGACGTGGCCGTGACCTGCGCCACCGCTCAGACCCCGAAGCCCTTGAGCAGCAGGTAGACGCCGAACACGATCTCGACCCCCACGACCACCGCGTGCTGGTGGCGGGTGATCGCTGCGTTCAACGAGGTGAGCATGCGGACCGAAGGACCCGGCGCAACGATCCGCACCAAGAGCGGCACGAGGGCGGGCAGCGACGTGATCAGGAGTGCGACCACGACCACGACTGCCTTGTCGGTCGTCGACACATCCGAGTGGTTGATGTCCCGCATCGCCGGGATGTAGAGGACGATCGTCGTGATGTTGGTGAGCATCATGACCACGCCGGCGACGAACGACGCCCCGACGCTCGCGTGGTGCTGCTTCGGAGGCTTGGGTGTGTCGCCGTCGTCCCCGCCGCGGTGGCGCACGATGGCGCGGATCGCGAGTGCGAACAGCACGAGGCCGATGACGACATCGACCGCGTCCGACACCGCCCGCTCCGAGGCACTCGGCTGGTGGTGCACCCGGTCGAGCACGGTGAGTCCGAGCGCGGTGTAGACGCCCAGGACCAGGAGGAAGCCCACCAGGTACGCGAACCCGCGGGCGACGGGGCGGTCGCGCGAGCTGAGCGTCAGCACCGCGACGGTCAGCACCGTCGGGCTGATGGCCGCGCCGAGCGCGAGCGGCAGGACGGTCCGGAACAGCTCACCCATCCGTCGTCGAGACTACGACCGCCGGGTCGGAGCCTCCGGCATGGTCACGCCGCTCTCGGATCCTCGCCCTCGACGACGCAGGCGGGCAGGCACCCCTCCGCGGGGTTGGCCATGGTCATCTCGCGGACAGGCACCGCGGTGCGGATCGTGAGCCACGCCACCACCCCGCCGACGACGCACAGCGCGGCCGAGATGAGCATGGCGGTGCCGAAGCCGTCGTCGAGGTCGAGCCCGCCGCCGGCGGTGGCCAGGCCCGCGGCCGCGGGCAGCACCGCGATCGCGAGCAGGCTCCCGATCCTCGCGACCGCGTTGTTGATCGCCGAGCCGATGCCCGCGTGGTGATCGTCGATCGCGGCCAGCACCGTCGCGGTGAGCGGTGCGACCGTGATCGTGAGGCCCAGCGCGAGCACGAAGACCCCGGGGAACACACCTTCCCAGTACGACACGCCGGGCTCGACCATCACGAGCAGCGCCATGCCCGCGCCGACCACGAGCGGGCCGACCGTCATCGGGATGCGCGGGCCGATCCGCTGCGCGAGCTCACCGGAGCGCGCCGAGAACAGCATCATCAGGATCGTGATCGGCAGCAGCGCCGCGCCCGCGCCCAGCGCCGAGTACCCCAGGTCGGTCTGGAGGTGCACGACGAGCAGGAACGTCGCGGCCCCGAGTGCGGCGTAGACCGCGAACGTGACCAGGTTGGCGCCGCTGAACTGGCGAGAGTGGAACACCGTGAGCGGGATCATCGGGTGCGAGGAGCGGCGCTCGATCACGACCCAGGCGAGCAGCGCGGCCACGCCCGCGATGCCGAGCACGAGCGGCAACCCCGACCATCCTTCGGCCGGCCCCTCGATCAGGGCGTACACGACACCGGCGAGGCCGAAGGCGAGGACGGCACCACCGAGCACATCGACGCGACGATCGGCGTCGTAGTCGCGCGTCTCGGGCACATGCCGCAGCGCGAGCACCACCGCGACTGCGATCAGCGGCAGGTTGATGAAGAAGACCCACCGCCACGAGACCGCATCGATGAGCCAGCCCCCGAGGAACGGGCCGAGCGCGCTCGCGACCCCGGCGAGTCCCGACCAGGCGCCGATGGCGCGCCCGCGGTCGTCGGGGTGGAACGACGCCGAGATGATCGCCAGGCTCCCTGGCACGAGGAGCGCCGCCGCGACCCCCTGGATGCAGCGCGCCGCGATCAGCGTGCCGTTGGACGGAGCGAGGCCGCAGAGGAGCGACGCGACCCCGAAGCCCACGAGGCCGACGACGAACGCGCGCCGACGACCGAACAGGTCGCCGATCGAGCCACCGATCACGAGGAAGGACCCGAGCGTGAGCAGGTAGCCGGTGAGCACCCACTGGAGGTCGGCGAGGCTCGAGTCGAGGTCCTTGGCGATCGCCGGCAGCGCGGCGTTCACCACGGTGCCGTCGAGGAACGCCACCCCCGAGCCGAGCACCGCGACGAGGATCACCCACCGACCGGTCGTCGTACCGGTTCGGAGGTCGGGCGGTGCGGGACGGCGGGCGTCGGTCACGGGTGCGACGGACTCGGCTGGTTCCCGGGCAGCTCGAACAGGACCTCGTCCGCGTAGCACCAGAACCACTCCTCACCCGGCTCGTACGACTGGACGAGTGGATGAGCGATCTCGTGGAAGTGGGCGGTCGCGTGCTTGTTGGGTGAGCTGTCGCAGCAACCGACATGGCCGCACTCGATGCACCGACGCAGGTGCACCCACCGCGCACCCATCGCCGTGCACTCCACGCATCCCGGCCCGCTCGGCGGCGGCGCGGTCTTCACATCTTCGAGGTGTGCGCACTCCATGGTGGCGGCGAACCCGTCTATCCGCTCGGGTGTTCCCGAAAGCGCGTGTCCAGCATCACCAAGCGGTCGGCGATCTCCGGATCGGCACCGGGCCCGAAGGCCGAGACGAGCGTGCCGCCACCCCCGCAGAGCGGGCAGCGCAGCGCGTAGACGACGGCCTCCTCGTCGGGGTCGCTCGGCCCCTCGAAGCGGTAGACGCCGACGACCTTCGCGGCGTCGATCGTGTGCTCGCGATGACACGCGGTGCAGGACAACCCGCCGGGGACGAGCGAGAACTCGCCGTCGAAGCCCGACGCGTCGAGCAGCTGCACTGCATCGAGGACGGTTCTGGGCTCCAGGGAGTCGTTCGCCACGTCAGCATCGTGCCACGCGAGCGACGTCGCCTTGACGGGCCTACCCTCTCCGGGGGTGCGGATGGGGAGGAACCGCTTGGGCGAGAGCGCGGGACGCGAATCCGCCCACCGCGGCGGCGAACCCGAGGCCCTCGAGGACCGACTCGCTCGCGCCGAGACGCTCCTTGCCGAGTCCCAGGCGCTCGGCGGCATCGGGAGCTGGGCCCACGACGTGGCGACCGCTACGAGCTGGTGGTCCGACGAGCAGTTTCGGTTGCTCGGCTTCGAGCCGGGGTCGATCGAGCCAGGCTTCCCGTCGTTCCTGCTCCGACTTCACCCCGACGACCGCGCGGTCGCGGCGGCCGCACGCGAGCGCGCCACGACCCTCGGGGAGCCGTACGACCTGCGCTGTCGTGTGCAGCTGCCCGACGGCAGTGAGCGCGTGCTCCAGGCGCGGGCCACGGTGGTCTTCGACGAGCACGGAAACCCGTCGCGGCTGAACGGCACGACTCTCGACATCACCGACCACGAGCGGTCGCGCGCGGCCCTCGAGGCGAGCACCGCAGCGCTCGCGCATCAGGCGATGCACGATCCGCTCACCGGCCTCCCCAACCGCGCGTTGATCGAGGACCGGCTCTCGCACGCGCTCGACCTCCAGCGCCGCATCGGCGGCTGCGTCGGGGTGTTGTTCGTCGACGTCGATCGGTTCAAGCTCGCGAACGACGGCCTCGGCCACGCCGCGGGCGACGAGCTGCTGATCGCCGTCGGTCAGCGACTCCGGGATGTGGTGCGCACCGGCGACACCGTCGCGAGGACCGGCGGCGACGAGTTCGTCATCGTGTGCGAGGGCTTGGCGAACGCGGCCGACGCGGAGGTGGCGGCCACCCGCATCGTCGACGGGTTCGCCCGCCCGCTCACCTGCGGTGCCCGCGAGCTCAGCGTCTCGGTGAGCGTGGGCATCTCGGTGTCCGGTGCCATGGGCGGCGAGAGCGCGGAGACGCTGATCCGCGACGCGGACACGGCGATGTACCGCGCGAAGGACGCCGGACGGAACCAGTTCGCGTTCTTCGACGAGGCGTCGCGGGCGCTGTCACAGGACCGCCTCGAGCTCGAGCAGGACCTTCGCGAGGCCCCGCGAACCGGAGAGCTGCACTTCGACTACCAGGCGCAGTTCCAGACCGGCACGCGGAAGCTCATCGGCGCCGAAGCCCTGATCCGGTGGGACCATCCGACGCGTGGTCTGCTCCAGCCGGCTGCCTTTGTGCCGCTGGCCGAAGAGAGCGGGCTCATCGAATCGATCGGCGCCTGGGGCGTGCGGGAGGCCTGCCGGCAGGCCGCGGCATGGGCCCGGCGCACCGACGGTCTCCAGATCGTCGTCAACGTCGCGGTTCGCCAGCTGCTGGCGCCGGGCTTCGTGGAGCTGGTCGCCGATGCACTCGACGCTGCCTCCCTTGCCCCGACGCTGCTGTGCCTCGAGCTCACCGAGTCGTCGGCGCTCGTCGACCTCGACCAAGCGATCCGGCGACTCGACGAGGTCCGGGCCCTGGGCGTCGAGGTCTCGTTGGACGACTTCGGCACCGGCTACTCGTCGCTCGGTCACTTCAGCCGCCTCCCGATCAGCTGGGTGAAGGTGGACCGATCCTTCGTCGGGGCGCTGCACGACGACCCGACCGCACGGGCCGTCGTGGAGAGCGTGATCCGGATCGCCGCGACCCGCGACATCCGGGTCGTCGCCGAGGGCGTCGAGACCCATGAGCAGCTCGACCTGCTCACGCGACTCGGCTGCGGGTACGTCCAGGGGTTCCTCCTCGCGCGCCCGGCCTCCGCAGCTGCGTTCGAGGCCGAGCACCTCGACCTCGCGACCCACTGAGTCCGGGTACCGTCGCCCGCATGCTGCTCGATCGGTTCGACCTCACAGGACGCGTCGCCGTCATCACCGGTGCCGGGCGCGGCATCGGCGCCGGCTCGGCCCTCGCACTCGCTGCCTCCGGCGCCGACATCGCCATCACGGCACGCACGCCCGAACAGCTCGAGGCGGTCGCAGATCAGGCCCGCGACCTCGGTCGACGCGCGCTGGTGGTCCCCGGCGACGTCAGCGACCTCTCGACGCTCGACGAGCTCGTGGACCAGACGATGGCCGAGTACGGACGGATCGACATCGTCGTGAACAACGCCGGCGGCACGATGCCGACACCGTTCCTCGATACGTCGGTGCGGATGTTCGAGCAGTCCTTCCACTTCAACGTGACCACGGCGTTCGCGCTCAGCAAGGCCGCGGTCCCCCACATGCTCGCCGGCGACGGCGGGTCGATCGTCAACATCTCGTCGACCATGGGACGTCTCACCGATCGCGGCTTCGTCGCCTACGGCACGGCCAAGGGTGCGCTCAGTCACATGACGCGGCTGATGGCGATGGACCTCGCGCCGCGGGTGCGCGTCAACGCGATCGCGGTCGGCTCGACCGCCACGTCGGCACTCGAGGTGGTGCTCACCGAAGACGTCATCCGCAACGAGATGATCGAGAAGACGCCGTTGAAGCGGCTCGGCGAGGTCGACGACATCGCGCTCGGCGTGCTCTACCTCGCGTCCGACGCCGGCAGCTTCATGACCGGCAAGATCATCGAGATCGACGGCGGCATCGAGTATCCCAACCTCTCGCTCAACCTGCCCGACCTCTAGATCACGGCTCGCGATCGGACACGCGCCGTACACTCGTTCGCGTCTGCCTCCGTAGCTCAGCTGGACAGAGCAAGTCACTTCTAATGACGAGGTCGCAGGTTCGAATCCTGCCGGGGGCGCACTCCGCCGGTAGCGTGCGCGGCCGATGACGGTCGATCGACGCGCCTTCCTCATCGGACTCGCGGCGACCGCGACCGGGCTCGTCGCGGCCGCGTGTGGCGGTGACTCCTCGTCGTCGAGTGCGCCGACGACCACGCTCCCGTCGTCCACAACGGCGCCACCGACCACGCTCCCGCCGACGACGGCGCCGGCCGGACCGGCCCAGTTCGTGACGACGGGCCCGACCACGACCGCTCGCGTCGCGCTCACCTTCCACACCAACGGCGACCTCGGGTTGGTCGACCAGCTGCTGGCCGCGCTCGCCGCGAGCGGCACGACCATGACCGCGTTCATCGTCGGCGACTGGTTGGAGGCGAACCCCACGTACGCGACGCGGTTGCTCGACGCCGGGCACGAGCTCGCCAACCACACCTATGACCATCCGTCCGGCTTTGCCGCTCTTCCCGTCGAGACCATGACCGACGAGGTGGTCCGCTGCCGCGACATCATCGTCGGCCTGACCGGATCACCCGGCGCGTACTTCCGACCGTCGGGCACGGCCGACGGCACGTCACCCCTACCGAGCAGCGTGCTCGAGGTCGCCGGGACGAACGGCTACCCGACGGTGCTCGGCTTCGACGTCGATCCGTACGACTACCAGGACCCCGGCGCGAACGCGGTGGCCTCACGCGTGCTCGACAGTGCCGGCGCCGGCTCGATCGTGAGCCTCCACTTCGACCACCCCGGAACGATCGCGGCGGTCCCGAGCATCGTGGAGGGCTTGCGCGCACGCGGCCTCGCGCCGGGAACCGCTTCTGCCCTCCTTGCCGGAGCCTGACCGCGCGTCAGACGTCGTCGAAGGGGGCGGCGTACCGGAACGGGCCGGCGAGATCGTCCGTCCAGCTGCTGAGCGTGCGTGCCTGGAAGTGGACGCCCCACGACTCGTCGGGCGCGGTGATCCCGACGTCCGCGGCGGGCCGGAACCCGAAGCGCGAGTAGTAGCCCGGGTCGCCGAGCAGGCACACGACCGGGTACTCGAGAGCGTCGGCCGCGCCCAGCGACGCGTGCATGAGCGCCGACCCGACGCCCGCCGCCTGGTGTTCGGGCAGCACGGAGATCGGGCCGAGGCCGAGCGCGATCCGGGCTCCACCGAGGTGCGCGCGCGTCGAGATCACGTGGCCGACCACGACGTCCTCCACCGTCGCGACGATCGACAGCGCCGGCACGAAGTCATCGCCGGCGCGCAACGCTCGGTAGAGCGGCACCTCGACCGGCTCCACCCCACCCTCCGGCCGCGCGAATGCGACCCGGTGGATCGCGGCCACCGCCTCGACGTCGTCGACCCGCTCACGCCGGATCAGCACCCGCTCATCTGAGCAGCCCCGTGGCACTGGCGCATGACGAATTCGCGTGCGGGGCCGCAGAACGAGTCCATGTACCCTTGTCCCCGCCTTGGTGGCCGTAGCTCAGTTGGCTAGAGCGCCGGGTTGTGATCCCGGAGGTCGGGGGTTCGAA
>CAZKTS010000106.1:0-6595 GCA_964555735.1 uncultured Bifidobacteriaceae bacterium | reverse complement strand
TGGGAGCGAGCGCTGTTCGAGGCGCGCTACGCCGTCGTGTCCTGGCCGACCGAGTACGGCGGCCGCGGCGCCACGCCGATGGAGTGGTTGATCTTCGAGGAGGAGTACTACCGAGCCGGCGGCCCGCAGCGCGTGACCCAGAACGGCATCTTCCTGCTCGCGCCGACGGTCTTCGAGTTCGGCACCGAGGAGCAGCGGGCGCGCATCCTGCCGCGGATGGCCGCCGCCGAGGACCTCTGGTGCCAGGGGTGGTCGGAGCCGGGCGCCGGGAGCGACCTCGCCGGCATCCAGAGCCGCGCGGTGCGCGACGACGATGCCGGAGGGTGGCGCCTCAGCGGGCAGAAGACGTGGACCACGCGTGGTGCGTTCTGCACGCACCTCTTCGGCCTCTTCCGCACCGACCCGGACGCCGAGCGTCACCGCGGGCTCACGTACTTCCTCGTGCCGCTCGACGCCGAGGGCATGACCGTGCGTGGCTTCGGGCGGCTCGACGGCGACGAAGGCTTCGCCGAGGTCTTCCTCGACGACGTCTTCGTGCCCGACGCCGATGTGCTCGGTGAGGTGCACCAGGGCTGGGGCGTGGCGATGGCCACGACCAGCGCCGAGCGCGGGCTCACGTTGCGCAGCCCCGGCCGGTTCATGGCGACCGCGGCGCGCCTCGTCGCCCTGTGTCGCGAGCACGACGACGCGGCCGACGACCGCCTGCGCGACGAGGTGGTCGACGCGTGGATCGACGCGGAGGCGTACCGCTGGCAGACGTTCCGAACCGTCACCCGCATGACGAGCGGTGAGAACCTGGGTGCCGAGTCGAGCCTCACGAAGGTCTTCTGGTCGGAGCTCGACGTGCGCCTCCACGAGACCGCGCTCGAGCTGCTGGGTCCCGACGCCGAGACCGACACCACGGGCTGGCTCAAGGGCTACCAGTTCGCCCTCTCGGGCCCGATCTACGCCGGGACCAACGAGATCCAGCGCAACGTCATCGCCGAGCGCGTGCTCGGGCTTCCGAGGAAGTAGGCCCAGGACCGCGGTATGGACTTTTCCTTCACCGACGACCAGCTCGCCTTTCGCGACGCCGTGCGCGACCTGCTCGAGAAGGAGTGTCCGGCCTCGGTCGTGCGCGAGGCGTGGACGAACGAGACCGGTCGCACCGCCAGCTCCGACGGCGGCGGCGTGTGGTCGCACCTGGCGGAGATGGGCGTGCTCGGTCTGCTCGCGCCGGAGGCAGCCGGCGGTCTCGGCCTCACCGATCTCGACCTCGTGCTGATCCTCGAGGAGTGCGGCCGCGCCGGCCTGCCGGAGCCGGTCGTCGAGCATGCCGCGGTCGGGGTGCCGCTGCTCGAGGACCCCGCGGCGGCCGCCGCCGGCGAGGTCACCGTCACCGCGGTGTTCGCCGACGAGATGGTCGTGCCGTGGGGCCAGAGCGCCGACCTGTTGCTGTTGCACCACGAGGGCACGCTCCACCTCGCCGAGCGCGACGCGGTGACGCTCACGCCGATCGAGTCGGTCGACGGCTCGCGCCGGCTGACCGCGGTCGAGTGGGATCCGGCGGACGCGACGGCGCTCGACGGCGCTGTTGCACCCCTGGCCTTCGACCGCGGCGCGCTCGGCACTGCCGCGATGCTGTGCGGGCTCAGCGAGCGCATGCTCTCGATGACGGTCGAGTACACGAAGGAGCGCACCCAGTTCGGGGTGCCGATCGGGAGCTTCCAGGCGGTCAAGCACCACCTCGCCGACGCGCGCATCGCGCTCGAGTTCGCGCAGCCGCTCGTGTACCGGGCCGCATGGTCCACGGCCACCGGCGACGAGGAGCGTGCGCTCCACGTGTCGATGGCGAAGGCCAAGGCGTCGAGCGCGGCGCTGCTGGCCGGGCGGGCCGCGCTCCAGTGCCACGGCGCCATGGGGTACTCCTACGAGTACGACCTGCATCTCTTCCTCAAGCGCGCGTGGGTCCTCGCGGCGGCGTGGGGCGACGCGCGGTGGCATCGCGCGCGGGTCCGGCGCGCCCTCGTCCCGGGCTGAGCCGGATCTCCGGGGCGCCGAGCGATGGAGGCGGCCATCGATGAGTGAACGAGATCTCTCGGCGGTCTGGGACGAGCACGTCCGGGCCGAGTTCGTCGATCGCGACCCCGATGCGGCCGTCGCCACGATGTGCGCCGACGCCACGCTCCTGCACGTGCCCGTCGGCACCGGTGCCCGCGGCACCGACGCGCTGCGCCGTTTCTACGCCGATGTGTTCATGCCGTCGTGGCCCGCCGACACCGAGGTGCGGATGGTCTCGCGTACCGTCGGGCCGGGCCGCGTGGTCGACGAGCTGGTCGTGCGGGCGACGCACGATCGGGTGATGCGCTCGGTCCTGCCCGGGGTGGCACCCACGGACCGGCGGTTCGAGCTGCCCCACGTCGCCGTGGTCGACTTCCGGGACGGCCGCATCGCCGCCGAGCGGATCTACTGGGACCAGGCGTCCCTGCTCGTGCAGCTGGGACTCCTTCCCGCCGAGTCCGTGCCCGTGCTGGGGATCGCCCAGACTCGGGCATACGAGGACCCCACCTACCCGTTGAACGAGATCATCACCGACCACGAACGGAGGTGAGCGTCCGCGGCGCAGGTACCCTGCGCCGCAGCGAACCGTGGCCCGAGCGGCCCGGTGCGGAGCACCGAGAGCGGGAATGAGGTCATCTGATGCCTGAGGCATTCATCGTCGACGCCGTCCGGACGCCGGTCGGGAAGCGCAACGGGGGCCTGGCCCAGGTGCACCCGGCCGACCTGGGCGCCCACGTCATCCGTTCGCTCGTCGAGCGCACCGGGATCGATCCGGCGATCGTCGAGGACGTCTACTTCGGCTGCGTCGACCAGCTCGGGCCGCAGGCCGGCGACATCGCGCGCACGTGCTGGCTCGCGGCCGGCTATCCGGAGGAGGTGCCGGGCACGACGATCGACCGCCAGTGCGGGTCGTCGCAGCAGGCCCTGCACTTCGCGGCGCAGGCGGTGATGAGCGGCACCAACGACGTCATCCTCGCGGGCGGCGTGCAGAACATGAGCCAGATCCCGATCGCGGCCGCACTCACCGCGGCCGAGCCGTTCGGCTTCGCGGACCCGTTCTCGGGGTCCGAGGGCTGGAAGGCGCGCTACGGCGACCAGGAGATCTCCCAGTTCCGGGGAGCCGAGATGATCGCCGAGAAGTGGAACATCTCGCGCGAGGACATGGAGCGCTTCGCACTCGAGAGCCACGAGCGCGCGATCCGCGCGCAGGACGAGGGCCGGTTCGATCGCGAGATCGCACCGCTCGCCGGCATCACCGCCGACGAGGGTCCCCGTCGAGGCACGTCGCTCGAGAAGATGGCGCAGCTCCCCGCGCTCGAGGAGGGCGGCCGGCTCACGGCTGCGGTGGCGTCGCAGATCTCCGACGGTGCTAGCGGCATGCTCGTCATGTCGGAGCGGGCGGTGAAGGAGCACGGCGTCACACCCCGCGCGCGTGTGCACCACCTCTCGGTCCGTGGCGACAGCCCCGTGTACATGCTCAGTGCGCCGATCCCCGCGACGGCCTACGCGCTCGCGAAGACCGGCATGTCGCTCGACGACATCGACCTCGTCGAGATCAACGAGGCGTTCGCGTCGGTGGTGCTCGCCTGGCAGCAGGAGACCGGCGCCGACCTCGCCAAGGTCAACGTGAACGGCGGCGCGATCGCCCTCGGTCACCCGCTCGGCGCGACCGGCACCCGGCTGATGACCACCCTCCTCAACGAGCTCGAGCGCACCGGTGGCCGCTACGGCATGCAGACCATGTGCGAAGGCGGTGGCCAGGCCAACGTCACCATCATCGAGCGGACCTAGCTTCCCGCTCTTGGCGCCTTCGGCGCCGGGCCGCTCGGGCCACGGCTCGGGCGGCGAAGGGTACCTTCGCCGCTGATCCTCGCCTCTGGTCCTCGCTAGTCCAACGCGATGAGGGTGACGACGCCGCCGATGAGGATGATCGCACCGATGAAGAGGCAGCCCCAGCGGACCCAGCCCGGGGCGTTGCCGATCCCCATGACGTCGCCGATGGCCTCGCGCTCGAGGTGCTGCTCGTGAGCTGCGCTGTCGTGCGACGGCGACGTGCCCACCTTCGGCAGGTGCTGCTGCTTGTTCGGCTTGCGCCGCTTCTTCATCCCGCTGGATCCCACGGCGCAGCAACCTAGTCGCTCGCGGCGTCCGTGACCGGAGCGCCGCCTGTCGCTCGCGGCGTCCGTGACCGGAGCGCCGCGCGCCGCTCGCGGCGTCCGTGACCGGAGCGCCGCGCGCCGCTCAGGGCGCGGTCTCGAGGAGCTCGGCGAAGTCGTCGAGGACCGGCAGGACGGTGTCGGCCGGGGCGGTCGGTACCCGCAGCACCACCTCGTCGACGCCGATCGACGCGTAGTACTCGAGCTTGCCGGCGTCGGGGATCGTCCCGAACGGCACGATGCGGAGCGACTGCGGGTCGCGTCCCTGCGCCTCGCACGCCTGGTGGAGCGCGGGCAGCGCGTCGCGGATCCCTGCACCGCCGATCGGGATCCAGCCGTCGCCGTACTCGGCGATGTGCGCGAACAGCTTCGGTCCGGGCGCACCTCCGATGAGCACCGGCGGACCGCCGGGCTGCACCGGCTTGGGCCACGACCACGAGGGCTCGAGGTGCACGAACTCGCCGTCGAACGACGCGACCTCCTCGGTCCAGAGCGCGCGCATCACGAGCATGTGCTCGCGTACCAGCTCGCGCCGACGCTTGACGTCGACGCCGTGGTTCTCCATCTCCTCGTGGTTCCACCCGAAGCCGATGCCGAAGTCGAAGCGCCCGTCGGAGAGCGCGTCGAGTGTGGCGACGGCCTTCGCGGTGACGATCGGCTCGCGCTGCGCGACGACGCAGATGCCCGTCCCCAGTCGGATGCGGTCGGTGACCGCGGCCGCAGCACCGAGCGCGACGAACGGGTCGACCGTACGGCGGTACTCCTCACGCAGCTCGGCGTCGCCCGTGGGTGCCGGCGTGCGGCGGCTCGTGGGGATGTGGGTGTGCTCGGGCACGAACAGCGAGTGCAGCCCACGGTCCTCCGCCGCCCGGGCGAGGTCGGGGATCGTCATCGACTGGTCGGTCGCGAACATCGTGATGCCGTAGTGCACGCGGGTACCGTACCGGCCCGGCCGCATCGACTCGGGAGCACGCGCGCATGGGCATCTGCGACGACCGCATCGTCATCGTGACCGGAGCGGGGCGTGGCCTCGGCCGCGCGCACGCGCTCGAGTTCGCCCGGCAGGGGGCCAGGGTCGTGGTGAACGATCTCGGCGTCGCGCTGGACGGCACCGACGACGCCCAACGCGGCCCGGCCGACGAGGTCGTGGACGAGATCCGGTCCCTCGGCGGTGAGGCCGTGGCCAATGGCGACGACATCGCCGACTGGGACGGCGGGGGCCGTCTCGTGCAGACCGCGCTCGACACCTTCGGGGGCCTCGACGTCGTGGTGAACAACGCCGGTTTCGTGCGTGACCGCATGTTCGCCAACGCGGCGGAGGACGAGTGGGACGCGGTGGTGCGGGTGCACCTCAAGGGGCACTTCGTCACGTCACGCCATGCTGCCGCGTACTGGCGCGACCGCTCGAAGGCCGGCGAGCCGGTCGACGGTCGCATCATCAACACGAGCAGCGGGGCCGGCCTCCTCGGGAGCGTGGGGCAGTCGGCGTACTCGGCGGCCAAGGCCGGGATCGCGGCGCTGACGCTCGTGCAGGCCGCCGAGCTCCGGCGCTACGGCGTGACCGCGAACGCGATCGCACCGTCCGCACGCACCCGCATGACGGAAGGTGTCTTCACCGAGATGATGGCGGAGGTCGAGTCCGGCTTCGACGCCATGGACCCCGCCAACGTCTCCCCGCTCGTCGTCTGGCTCGGCAGTGCGGAGTCGGCCGACGTCAGCGGACGGGTCTTCGAGCTCGAAGGCGGGATCGTGAGCGTGGCGGACGGCTGGCATCACGGTCCGCAGCGCGACAAGGGCGACCGTTGGGATCCGGCCGAGCTCGGACCGGTCGTGCGCGACCTCCTCGCCGAGCTCCGCGAGCCCGATCCCGTCTACGGCGCGAGCTGAGCGGGCCGCAGCACGAAGCCGGTCGAGACCGCGATCGGGATCGCGCGCTCCACCTGGAGGCCCGCACGAGCGAACAGCGCGTCGAACTGCGCGCGGGTGCGCTCGCGTCCGGCGCCCGTATCGACCAGCATCTCGAGGTCGACGGCCTTCATGAAGTGGTCGCCGTCGTGCTCGGGCATGATCGACTCCAGCACGAGCACCCGGCCGTCGGCCGCCATCGCGTCGCGGCAGCGTGCGAGGAGCTCGATGCACGAGTCGTCGTCCCAGTCGTGCACGATCGCCTGCAACAGATAGAGGTCGCACCCGCTGGGGACGGTCTCGAAGAACGAACCACCCACCACCTCGACCCGGTCGGTCACGCCCGCCGCGTGGAGCACCGGTGCGGCCCGCCCCACGACCGACGGCAGGTCGAACAGCACACCCGTGGTGCCCGGGTTCTCGCGCAGGATCGTGGCGAGCAGCGTGCCGGTACCGCCGCCGACGTCGCAGATCCGGCCGGCGAACGGGTACTT
>CAZKTS010000105.1:0-19824 GCA_964555735.1 uncultured Bifidobacteriaceae bacterium | reverse complement strand
ACCCGAGCGGCGCGTGTCGCGCCCGATGACGAACGGGACGTCGGCACCGAGCACCCGCGCCGCGGCGCGGCCGAGCGCGGTCACGAGCTCGGGGCTCAGGTCGCGGTTGGCTACACCGCGGATGCCGTCGGTGCCGAACTGCAGCGTCACAGGGAGGGCGCCGCCCGGGGGCGACTAGCGCTTCGAGTACTGGGGCGCCTTGCGGGCCTTCTTGAGCCCGTACTTGCGGCGCTCCTTCTCGCGCGCGTCGCGCACGAGCAGGCCGGCCTTCTTGAGCGTCGGACGCAGCTCGTCGTCGAGCCCCACGAGGGCTCGCGCGATGCCGAGTCGGAGGGCGCCCGCCTGCCCGCTCACCCCGCCGCCGGTGATCGTCGCGTCGACGTCGTAGACGTCGGCGGTCTGGCTGAGGCGCAGCGCCTCGGTCGCACTCTGACGGTGGGTGAGGATGGTGAAGTACTGCTCGACCGGCTTGCCGTTGATGACGACCTGGCCGCTGCCCGGCCGCAGTCGGACGCGGGCGACGGACTCCTTGCGGCGTCCGGTCGTCTGGATGAGCGGCTTCGGCAACGTGAGCTCCTGGGTCTCAGCCGCGCCGCGCCGACGCGAGCGGGCGCGGCGTGGGCTGCTGGGCGGTGTGGGGGTGCGTGGGGCCGGCGTAGACGCGCAGCTTCTTGATCATCTGGCGACCGAGCGGGCCCTTCGGGAGCATCCCCTTGACGGCCTTGCGGATGACCTGCTCCGGGTTGCGGGCGAGCAGGTGCTCGAGCGACTCGGAGCGGATGCCGCCCGGGTAGCCGGAGTGGCGGTAGTACTGCTTCTGCTCCGCCTTGCGCAGGCTGACGTCGAGCTTCGCCGCGTTGACGACGACGACGTGGTCGCCGGTGTCGACGTGGGGCGCCCACGTGGGCTTGTGCTTGCCGCGCAGCAGCGTCGCGACCTCGGTGGCGAGGCGACCGAGGACGACGCTGTCGGCGTCGACCACGTGCCAGGCGCGCACGATGTCGGACGACTTGGGTTGGAAGGTCCGCACGCGGGGCTCCAAGACTTTCGGGACGAGCGTTCTGAACGGGCGCACGGCAGCCCGGGGGGCGCTGGCGCGAAGGACAATGCTAGCGATCGGCGCCCGGAGCGAGCAATCGGGGCCAGAATCGAGGGCATGACGGCTCGATCGGGCGGGGGCCACGGCCGCCACGCCACGCTCCTGGCGCTCGGCCTGGTGCTGGCGGCGCTCGCGGGCGCCCCGGCGGCCGCCGACGAGGGGCCCGCCGACGAGCAGTTCACCCCCGTGGTCATGCGGGTCATGAGCCCGCCCCGCTGGTTCACCGGCACCGACGACCGGGTCCACCTCGTCTACGAGCTCGAGCTCACCAACGGCTTCCCGATCCCCGTCACCGTCACCGGGTTGACGGTGCGGGACGTCCCGGGCGGCGACGCGCTCGCCGAGCTCTCCGGCGAGGAGCTCACCGCCTCGATGTCGCTGCTCTCGACGCCCACCGAGCGCCAGACCGAGCTCGCGCCGTCGTCGGTCGGCGTGGTGTGGCTCGACCTCCCCTTCGACCGGCCGTCGGACCTGCCCGCCCGCGTCGCGCACGAGCTCACCGTCTCGGTGCCGCCGGGCCTCCCCGTGCCGCCCGAGATCACCGACGTCGGCGCGCGCGCCGGGGTCGACCGCTCGCCACCGCTCGTCCTGGCGCCACCGCTCGAGGGAGAGGGTTGGCTCGCGGTCGGCGGCTGCTGCGACGGCCCGCACCGGCGGTCGGTCCAGCCCATCGACGGCGAGCTGTGGCTGTCGCAGCGGTTCGCGATCGACTTCAACCGCCTGAGCGAGGACGAGCTGCTCGCCACCGGCGACCAGGGTCGCAACGAGAGCTGGCCAACCTACGACCAGCCGGTGCTCGCGGTGGCGGACGCCACCGTGGTGCAAGCCGTCGACGGGTTCGCCGACCAGGTGCCGAACGCGCCCGAGCCCGTGACCATCGCGGAGGCCGACGGCAACTACGTCATCCTGAAGGTCGACGACGGCGTGTACGCGTTCTACGCGCACCTCGCACCCGGTTCCGTGCGGGTGCAGCCCGGCGACACCGTGCGCGCCGGTGACGTCATCGGCCGCACGGGGAACAGCGGCAGCTCCACCGGCCCGCACCTCCACTTCCACGTCATGGACCGGCCGTCCGCGCTGCGTTCCAACGGGCTCCCGTACGTGTTCGACCGGTTCACGCTCACGGGGCGCACGCCGCCGCTCGAGGAGCTCATGCGGTCGAACCCCGAGACCGATCCGGTGCCGGTCGACACCGCCGACGCCGGCCGCCGACGCGACCAGCTGCCGCAGGGACGTGACGTCGTCGCGTTCGCGTCGCCGTAGGCTGGCCCCATGACCACCGTGGCGGGTCCGACGTGGCTGGGCGACGAGCGGCGGGGCGATGCCGAGCGGGCGCTGGAGATCCTCACCGACGCGACCCTCGACCCCATCGTCGACATGGTGCTGCTCGCACGCGACGACGCCTACGAGGCGGTCTCGCACGAGGGATCGGTGCGATTCCGCCGGGTCGACGGCGACGGGTCGGCCTTCGAGGTGCTCGACGTGGAGGGCGCGAACCCGATCGCCGACCAGTCGACGCACCGGTTCACGCCGCTCGCCGAGGAGCAGGCCGCCCCGAACCCGCGGCGAGGCGACAACGCCTACCCCGATGCCTACGCCCAGGTCGCGCAGCTCTTCGACCACCCGGCCGCGCCGGACCTGTGCGTCCTGCACTCGGCCGACCACAACTGGGAGGACCAGGGCGGCCATCGGGGCGAGCACGGCTCGCTGGGTGTCGTGCAGGCGCGAGCACCGTTCGTGCTCGCCGGGCGCGGGGTGCGCGCCGACGGCCTCGTGCCGCGCAGCGCCCGCCTCGTCGACATCGCGCCGACGATCCTCGCCCTCCTCGGGATCGACCCTGGTGCCGACGGCCACCACCTCGCCGGTCAGGACGGCCGAGTGCGCGAGGACGCGCTCGACCTCGCGGGTGGCACGCCGCGTCACGTCGTCGCCGTCCTGTTCGACGGCACCAACCCGAACGTGCTCTACGACATGGCGGCGCGGGGCGAGGCGCCCAACGTCGCCCGCCTCATCGAGATGGGCACCGCCTACGGGCACGGCGCGATGGCCGGGCTCCCCACGGTCACGCTCGCCAACCACACGTCGATCATCACCGGGCGCCTGCCGGGCCACCACGGCATCCTCCACAACGCGTGGTTCGACCGGCGCGTCGGGGAGCAGATCATCACCAACTCGAACGCCACCTGGCCCACCGCGATGGACCACTGCTTCGCCGGCGTCGAGTCGATCCACGACGCCATCCACCGGGCCGAGCCCGGGGCGTTCACCGCCGCCGTCGACGAGCCGTGCGACATCGGCGCCGACTACTCGACCTTCCACTTCTTCCGCGGCGGCGACGTCCCCCCGATCCCGACCGACTCCGAGGGCATGCCGCACACGACGGAACGCTTCGTGCGGCCGTCGAAGGACTACCGGTGGTCGTCGATCATCGACCACATGGGCACCGAGCAGGCCGTCGGCATCTGGGACGGCCACTACCGCGACCAGTCGTACCCGCACCCGCGCTTCATGTTCTGCAACTTCACGCTCACGGACGCGGCGATGCACGAGGGCGGCCCGTACTCCGAGATCGCCGCCGCGTCGATCCGCGACAGCGACGGCCGGCTCGGCGAGATCATGGCCGCGGTCGAGCGGGCCGGCGTCTTCGACGACACCGCCTTCGTGCTGATGGCCGACCACGGCATGGAGGAGAACGACCCCGCCGTCACCGGCGACTGGGACGTCGACCTCCGGGAGGCGGGCCTCGTCTTCCGCGACGAGGGCTACGGCTTCCTCTACCTGGGCGACCCGCCCGGCTGACCCCCCCCACCCTGGGAGCCCCGGTCAAGACCCTTTTTTGGTCGATCGATGGCGCCAGAGGCGCATCGATCGACCAAACGCAGCACCGGCCCTGAAGCACGCCACATCCGCGTCTGACACTTCCCTCACACGCGTGTACGACACTCGGTTCATGCGGACGACGACGCGGATCCTGGTGACGGCCCTCATCGCGGGGACGGTCGTGTACGCGGCGGGCGCTGGCCGCGCCGGCGCCGCGGCCGACGAGCCGTGCGCGGACGGCGCGCCCAAGGTGGCGAAGGACGTCCCGTACACCGACGACGCTGCCCCGCTCCAGACGCTCGACGTGTACGGCTTCCGGCCGACGAAGGGCTGCACGCCGGCGCCGGTGGTGGTGTGGGTGCACGGCGGCGGCTGGGCCATCGGCGACAAGCGCCACGCCATCGCCGACAAGGCAAGGCTCTTCAACGGGCGCGGCGAGGTCCTCGTCTCGGTCAACTACCGGCTCTCGGAGCGCGACGATCCCGACCACCCGATCCACCCGGCGCACGCGCAGGACGTCGGCGCCGCGATCGCGTGGGTCGAGGAGCACATCGCCGGCTTCGGTGGTGACGGCGAGCAGCTCGCGCTGCTGGGCCACTCCGCCGGCGGCCATCTCGTGTCGCTGGTCGGCCTCGACCCCACGTACGTCGAGGACGCGGGCGGCGACATCGACGCGGTGCGGTGCGTCGTCTCCGACGACACCGAGGGCTACGACCTGGTCGAGCGCGCGGCCCAGGGCGGCCGCGTGCTGCAGCTCGTCCAGAACGCCTTCGGGACGGACCCGAGCGCGTATCCGGGCGCGTCACCGATCAACCATGTGGCCGACCGCGAGGACCCGCCCGACTTCCTGGTCATCACGCGGGGCCTGCCCCGCCGAGTCGCCGCGGCGCGGGCGTTCGCCGACGCGGTGCAGGGCGCCGGGGCGACGGTCGACGTGCTCGAGGCGACCGGGCTCACCCACGCCGACGTGAACCGCCTGATCGGGGCCGACGGCGACACCGTCGTCACCCCGGCCGTCACGGCCTTCCTGGACTCCTGTGTGGTCGATCGATAGCGCCAGAGGCGCATCGATCGACCAAACAAGACCTTGACCGGGGTTCTCCCGTCAGGCGCCGTACGCGACGTCCCAGAGGGTGAGGCCGTGGGGTGGCGCGACGGTGCCGGCGGCCTGGCGGTCCTTGGCCCGGAGGATGCGGAGCATGTCGCCGGGGCGGCGCTTGCCCGAGCCGGCGTCGACGATCGTCCCGACGATCGAGCGCACCATCTGCCAGCAGAACGCGGTGGCCCGGATCTCGAACACGTAGACGTCGTCCTCGACCTCGGGGAGCCAGCGCGCGTCGAGGACATGGCGGGTCGTGCTCGACCCGGCCGGACCGCGGCGGCAGAAGGACGCGAAGTCGTGCTCGCCCACGAACGGATCGGCGGCGAGCCGCAGCTGCGCGAGGTCGAGGGGCTCGGCGATCCACCACGCGGTGCGGGCGAGGAACGGGTCGGGCTCGGGCCGGTTCAGCACCGAGTAGCGGTAGGTGCGTGACGTCGCCGAGCGGCGGGCGTCGAAGCCGGCGTCCACGCGCTCGCACGAGCGCACCACGATCTCGGGCCCGATCATGTGGTTCAGCGCGCCGACGACCTTGGCTTCGTCGGCGTCGGGCGGCGCGTCGACCGTGACGACCTGGCCCCGTGCGTGGACACCGGCGTCGGTGCGGCCGGCGCACGCGAGGTTGAGGTACTCACGCTGGGCCCGCAACACCTTCTCGAGCGCGTCGGCGAGGACGCCCTCGACGGTGCGGATGTCGGGTGTCTGCGCGGCGAAGCCGTGGAAGTCGGTGCCGTCGTAGGCGACGACGAGCTTCAGACGCGAGCCGGGCACCTTCGCCGGAGCGTCGAAGAGGCTCACGCCGTCAGGGTCAGACGAGCTCGATGCGCGCCATGGGCGCGTTGTCGCCCGGACGCGGGCCGAGCTTCAGGATCCGCAGGTAGCCGCCCGGACGCTGCGCGTAGCGCGGACCGATCTCGGCGAAGAGCTTGTGCGTGGCCTGCTTGTCGTGGATCGTGGCGACGACGCGTCGGCGGTCGTGGATGCTCCCGCGCTTGGCCTTGGTGATGAGGTGCTCGGCGTAGGGCCGCAGCGCCTTCGCCTTCGCCTCGGTCGTGGTGAGGTGACCGATCTCGAAGAGGCTCGCGGCGAGGTTCGCCATCATCAGCCGCTGGTGCGCGGGGTCCTTGCCGAACCGGGGACCCTTGCGGGGCGTGGGCACGACTACTCCTTCACGCGCAGCGACAGGCCGCGCTCGTCGAGCTTCTGGAGCACTTCCTCCAGCGACTTCGACCCGAAGTTGGTAATGGCGAGGAGGTCGTCCTCCGACTTCTGCACCAGCTGACCGATGGTGTCGACGCGCGCCCGCTTGAGGCAGTTGCGCGGCCGCTCCGAGAGGTCGAGCTCCTCGATCGGCAGCTCGAGGTCGGGCGACGCCGCGGTCGTGGGTGACACCTCACCGAGCTCGAGGCCCTTGGGCTCCTCGGACAGCTCCGCCACCAGGCTCACGAGGCTCCGGAGCGTGTCGCCTGCCGACGCGAGCGCGTCACGCGGCGAGATCGACCCGTCGGTCTCGATCTCGAGGGTCAGCTTGTCGTAGTTGGTCGCCTGCTCCACCCGGGTCGGCTCCACCGAGAACGCGACCCGCCGCACCGGCGAGAAGATCGCGTCGACCGGGATCTCACCGATCGTCGACGTGCGCTTGCCGCGCTCGGCCGAGAGGTAGCCCCGGCCCTGCTCGACGGTGAGGTCGACGGCCAGGCGGCCCTTGGCGTTCACCGTGGCGAGATGCAGCTCGGGGTTGAGGATCTCGACGTCCGACGTCGTCTGGATGTCGGCCGCGGTCACCTCGCCCGGGCCGCGCTTGTCGAGGCGCAGCACGACCGGCTCGTCGGCCACGCAGGTGAGCACGAGGTCCTTGACGTTGAGGATGAGGTCGGTCACGTCCTCCTTCACGCCCGGGATCGTGTCGAACTCGTGGAGGGCCTCGTCGAAGCGCACCTGGGTGACGGCGGCGCCGGGGATCGACGACAGCAGCGTGCGGCGCAGGCTGTTGCCGAGGGTGTGGCCGAAGCCGGGCTCCAGCGGAGCCACGACGAACGACTGTGTGTGGCCGTCGGCCTCGCCGGCCTCGACCTCGGGACGCTGGATGATCAGCATGGGGTTGCCTTCTTCGCTCGCGTGCAGCGGGACCGAATCCGGCCCCGCGGGGGGATCACTTGGAGTAGAGCTCGACGATCAGCTGCTCGCGCACGGGCACGTCGATCTGCTCGCGCAGCGGGAGATCACGGACCGTCACCTTGTGGTCGCTCGGCGACGCGTCGAGCCACTGCGGCACGGCGCGGTCGATGGTGTCGACGTTGTGCCGGACCACGATGTTGGCCTTCGCCTTGGCGCCGAGCTCGACGACGTCGTCCTTGCGGCACTGGTACGACGGGATCGTGACTCGCTTGCCGTTGACCAGCACGTGGCCGTGGCGCACGAACTGGCGGGCCTGGTTGCGGCTCGCGGCGAAGTTCGCGCGGTACACGACGTTGTCGAGGCGCTGCTCGAGCATGCGCAGCAGGTTCTCGCCGGTGATGCCCGCCTCGCGGTTGGCGACGGCGTACATGTTGCGGAACTGCTTCTCGAGCACGCCGTAGATGCGGCGCGCCTTCTGCTTCTCGCGGAGCTGGAGCAGGTACTCGCTCTCGCGGATGCGGCCCCGCCCGTGCTCACCCGGCGGGTACGGCTTGCGCTCCACCGGGCACTTCATCGTGTCGCACTTGGCGCCCTTGAGGAACAGCTTCATCCGCTCGCGGCGGCAGAGCTTGCACACGGCTTCGGTGTATCGAGCCATCAGCCAGCCCCCTCAGACCCGACGCCGCTTCGGCGGGCGGCAGCCGTTGTGCGGGATCGGGGTGACGTCCTTGATGCCGACGACCTCGATGCCGGTGTTCTGGATGGTGCGGATCGCGGTCTCACGGCCGGACCCGGGGCCCTTCACCATGACGTCGACCTTGCGCACGCCGTGCTCCATGGCGCGCCGGGCGACCGTCTCGGCCGCGAGCTGCGCCGCGAACGGAGTGCTCTTGCGCGAGCCCTTGAAGCCGACGTTGCCGGACGAGGCCCACGCGATCGCGTTGCCCTGCTGGTCGGTGATGGTGATGATCGTGTTGTTGAACGACGACTTGATGTGAACGACGCCGTAGGCGACGTTCTTGCGCTCGCGGCGCTTCGGACGTCGTCCGCCGGAGGGGGGCTTCGCCACCGTTACCTGCTTCCTTGCTCGAACACGTTCAGTGCTTGCGGACCTTCTTCTTGCCCGCGACGGTCTTCTTCGGTCCCTTGCGGGTCCGGGCGTTCGTGCGGGTTCGCTGACCGTGGACCGGGAGCCCACGGCGGTGACGCAGACCGGCGTAGGTGCCGATCTCGACCTTGCGCTTGATGTCGGCGGCCACCTCGCGGCGGAGGTCACCCTCGACCTTCAGGTTGCCGTCGATGAAGCTGCGCAGCCGGGCGACCTCGTCCTCGGTGAGGTCGCGCACGCGGGTGTCGCGCGGCATGTTGGTCTGGTCGCAGATGAGCTGCGCGGTCGACTTCCCGACCCCGAAGATGTAGGTGAGCGAGATCTCCAACCGCTTCTCGCGGGGGATGTCGACGCCGGCAATTCTCGCCATCGCTACGCGTTCCTCTTCCTCAGCCCTGGCGCTGCTTGTGGCGCGGGTTCACGCAGATGACGCGCACCGACCCGTGACGCCGGATGACCTTGCACTTCTCGCAGATCTTCTTGACCGACGGTCGGACCTTCATCGCAGCGCTTCCACTTCTTCTCGATCGGTTCTTCGTCCGCTACTTGTAGCGGTAGGTGATGCGACCTCGGCTGAGGTCGTACGGCGTCAGCTCCACCTGCACCCGGTCGCCGGGGAGGATGCGGATGTAGTGCATGCGCATCTTCCCGGAGATGTGGGCGAGGACCTTGTGCCCGTTCTCGAGCTCCACACGGAACATCGCGTTGGGCAACGGCTCGACTACCGTTCCCTCCACGAGGATCGTGTCGTCCTTGGGCTTGGCCAGCGCCTTCTCACTTCGTCGAGCCGGCGCCCGGAAGTGGGCGGCCGGCGGTGGGTCCTGGGCGCGCGAAACGCCCAATCGAAACTCTCTCGGAGCCTGACCAGGCTACACGCCCTGTGAACCCTTGAGAAATCGGGGTCCGAGCCCGCCCGGCCCGGACCCCGGATCTCGGATCCCGGTTCAGATCGCCCCGGAGCCCACGTGGATGGCGTCGGCCCGGAACTTGATCACGAACTTGCCCGGGTTCAGGCCCTTGAGCAGGGCGTCCTTGGTGAAGGTCGCCAGCTGGGCCCGCAGGGTCGCCGCTTCCATCCGGGCCCGGTTGGCCTCGGACCGGGCGGCCTGGCGACCGGCCATGGGCAGGGACTCGGCCACGGCGTCGAGGCGGGCGGCCCGCTCCTCGAGCGCGGTCGCCTGCTCGCTCGCCGCCTTGCGGATCGCGTTGTAGGCGTCGTCGACCAGCTGCCCGGTCTCGGCGGCCGGGCGGCTCTCGATCAGGAACTGCGCCCGGGCCGCCGCCCCGTTGGGTCGGTTCAGGCCCTTCCAGTCGGAGCCGTTGTACGACGCCCCGTGCTCGCCGTAGGCGATCCCGGCCTCGCGGTACTTCCGCTCCAGATCGGCCTCGATCTGGGCCCGGATGCCGGCGGGGAGGTTGCCCTTCTCGGCGTCGATGTAGGCGTGGAAGTCGATGTCGCTCACGATCGGGTGCGTCGTGCCGTCGGGACCCACCGCCTGGATCAGCGTGGTCTTGTTCCGGCCCGACGGCGTGGCGGTGGCCTGGAGGTCGTACGTCCGGGGGCCCGCCGGAGCCTTGGAGCCGACCTCGGTCGGCACCGGGAACTCGAAGGTGCCGCCACCTTCCTTGCTCGCCTTGGCGAACTTCTTGGCGAAGTCCGAGGTCGGGTCGTTCCACTCCTTCCACACCTTCGCCTGGGTGTTGAAGCGGTCCTTCACCTCCTTGATCTGCTCGGGCGTGGTGAAGCCCTTCTTCCGCAGCGCCGCGTCGCTGGGCAGCTTCGGTTGGAACACACCGAGCTGACCGAGCGCCGACTCGTCGGCGCCGAGCACGACGTCGATGTCACTGATGTTCTTGGCCTTGAACACCTCGGGCTTCGGCAGCGCGAAGGTCCCAGGATCGTTGAGGAACTTGGCCGAGTGCACGTTCGACGGCCGGGCCTGGATCTCGAGGTTCAGCCCGTAGTCGGCGTACTTCTCGTTCATCTCCTGCGTGATCTTCTGGATCTTTGCGGCATCGGTCTCGGTGATGCCGGCGAGCCGCTGCACCTGGCCGACCGACACGACGGTGTCCTCCCCGAGCGCCTCGAGCGTGTCCGAAGAGGTCGCCCTCCTGGCCGCGCGCCTCGTCTGCGCGCTGTTCTCGGCCGCCTTGACGGTCGTCTCCATGAGCTTGTTGCCGCCGCGGGCAAGGCCCTCGGTGAACACCTCCTCGCCGATGATCTGGCCCGCGAACTCGGTGACGTCGTGGGCCCAGCCCTCCGGGTCCTCCGCGATGCGTGCCTCCTGGCTCTGGAGGAACGCTTCGAACCGCGCTTCGAAGGCCTGGACCGTCGGGTCGATCTCGGCCTCCAGCAGCGCGAGCTGCTTGGCATCGTCCTGCATGGCCTCGACGAGGTCGTTGTACTCCTTCCCGCCGCCGAGCTGGCTCGACGCGATGTCGTAGCCGTTGAACATGGCGGCGAAGGTGCCGTACGCGATCCCGTCCGCGCCGCCCTTGAGGGTGATGCCGGCATCCACGAAGTCGGTGCCCGCCTGGCGGAACTCGCCGCTCAGCAGCACGCTCACGTAGTACTTGGCCGGCGTCACGATGCCGAAGTCGAGGGTGTTGCCCGCGCCCTTCACGACGCCGTCGAAGAGGCCGGCGAACGCTGCACCCGCCAGCTGGCGGTTGTCGAGCGGCACGAGATCCGGTTGGGGACCGTTGGGTGCGATCGGGATGTCGACGTCACCGCGCTTCACCGCGGCGGCGAGGTGCTTGCGCAAGAGCTTGCCCGCGCTGGTCTGGAGTCGCTTGAGCTCGTCCTGCGCCGCCGCCTGGTTGCCCTCCGCGAGCGCGATCAGCCAGTCGCGCAACGAGTCGCTCGAGAGCTTCTTCTCGCCGACCTCGACCTCGGCGGTGTCGACCGCACTCAGCGTGCTGCCGTCGCGCTCCCGGCGCGCCTGGCCGACGAGGAGCACCGAGCCGGGCGCCTCGGCGACGAGGCGGAACGTCGTGGTCGCGGTCTCACCGGCCGCCAGCGACGACGGCAGTCGAGGCGACGGCCCGGAGCTGATCACGACCTCGCCGCGCAGCGCGCCGACGATCAGCTCGGGCCGCAGCGTCAGACCGCCGTTGCCCGGGTACTCGAGCCCGTCGATCGGGCCGCTGCCCTGGTTGGTGACCGACATGGTCACCTCGACCGCGTCGTTGCCCACCTCGCGACCGTCGAGGACGACCGCGAGCGGCGAGACGTTGCCGTTCGCCGTGCCGGTGACCGGCGCGACGGCGTGGGCGCCGGCATCCTCGCCCGCGACCGTCGAAGCCACGGTGAACCGCCCTTGGCCGACGGTCCGGAGCCGGACGTCGTAGTCGCGGAACTCGCCCGGCGCGAGCTCGAACGGCGCGTCGTCGTCGGGCAGCTCGACGATCTCCACCACGTCGGCGCCGCGCGTGACCTTCAGGAGGTCGCCGGTGAAGTCGAGGTCCGACAGGTCACCGACGCCGTCGGGTCCGGCCGCGACGCGCACGCGCGCGGTGAACTCGGCGCCCGGGGGCACGCTGCCCGACTCGTAGTCGGGGAAGAACACCGCGACCCCAAGCGGTGGGGGCGCGATCGCGACGGGCTGCGACGAGGAGTCGTCCTCACCCTCGGGGTCCGTGACCTTCAGCGTCGCGGTGTAGGTCCCGGGTTCCGTGTACTGGTGCACGACGTTGGCGCCGATGCCGTGCGGCGAGCCGTCGCCGAAGTCCCAGTCGTAGGTGAGCGTGTCGCCGTCGGGATCGGTGCTCGTCGACACGAAGTGGATGCTGCCCGGTCCCGCCCCGCTGGGGGTCTGCGTGAACGACGAGACCGGCGGGTGGTTGTCGTCGGGTCCGGGCCCGGGGTCCGCGCCGGGGTCGACCAGGCTCTCGAGCCGGTCCATCCCGTTGCCGAGCGAGTACCCCGAGCTCCCGCCCGAGTTCCACGGGTCGTTGTGGCAGTACGGCGTGAACGAGGCGACCGTCGGCGAGAACTGATCGACCCGACCGTGCAGCGTGTCCTGGATGTAGTCGATCGTCGGGATGGTGACGGTGTCGCTCGCGCTGCCGTCGATCTTGGAGGCAACGTCGAGGTTCCTGAACCCGGTCCAGAGGAACGGCGGGATCATCGGGAGGAAGCGCATCCGGACGACCCACGTCACGTACGTGGTGGGCGAGGGACAGGTGACGTTGACCGGCACCGTGCCGCCATACGCGCTGACCGTGGTGCCGTCGGACCAGTAGCTCGTCGCGCTGCCGGGCGTCCCCACCTGCTCGACGAGCGCCGGACTCGTGTGCCACACGTACGGCACCGGGTCGGCGAGCGCGCCGACGTCGAGCGATGCCGCGCCGGCGTCGGGGGCAGGCGGGGGCGCGGGGGCAGTGGTGGTGGTCGTGGTGGCCCCGTCGGGCGCCGGTGGCTCCGGGACCGTCGTCGACGTCAGCTCGGGCTCGGTCGCCGCCGGCGGATCCGCCGGGGTCTCGTCGGCCCCGGCCGACGCGATGCCCGTGATCGACCCCGCGATGAGCAGGGCGACGACCGCCACCGTGATGATCCGTGCTCCGCGCCCGCTCATCGAGCCTCCCCAGCCTCGTCGGCCATCGAACCAGCGGTGTCAAGGGCGGTCGATACGCAATTCGGCGTACGCGTGTCGACCCGCCCCACGATCGCCTCGGCGCGCGTCGACACCCCGAGCGATCGGAAGATCCGCTCCAGGTGCTTGCGCACGGTGTGCTCCGAGATGCCCAGCTCGCCGGCGATCTCGGCGTTCGAGCGCCCCGATCGCAGGAGCGCGAGCACCTGACGTTGACGGTCAGTGAGCGCATGGTCACGCGCGGTGACACCGGTGCCGGCACCGATCACCACCTCGACCAGCTCGTCGACGCCCCGGACCGGCAACACGGCGCCGTCCGAGACTCGCTCGATCTGTCCCTGCACCTCGCCCGCGGCCAGCGGCCCCTCGAGCAGGCGCACCACCATCGTCACGACCATGGCCGGAGTGTCTCCGGCGGCCGTCCGACGAACGTCCGACGGCCGTCTCAGCCTCCCAACGCGCTGACGAGCGACTCGAGCTCGGCCGAACGGGGCAGGCCCAGGTCGTCGAGCACCGCACCGGCCCGGTCGGCGAAGCCACGCGCGGTCCCCCGTCGGCCCTGGGCCAGACAGAGCCGCGCGGCCCGCACGTACCTGGGCTCGTCCAACGGCTCGGCGGCGATTCCCTCCTCGAGGTGCCGGATCGCCTCGTCGACATCGCCACGGGCCTCGGCGTCCGCGGCGAGCACGTCGAGCACATCGAGGTGTCGGCGGCGCAGCCGCTCGCGCGGTGCGGCGGCCCATTCGGCGTAGCGGTCGGCGGGAAGGAGCTCGCCGCCGTATCGAGCCAGCGCCGCGCGCGCGAGTCCGAGTCGATCCGCGCCGGCCGCGGCGAGCGCAGCGGTCGCGTCCGCGTCGAAGTCCCGCGCGTCGACCGCGACGCCCGCGGCGAGCGTGAGCGCATCACCGTCGCGCTCCACGAGGTCGCCCACCATCCCGCGCAGACGGTTCAAGAGGTTCCGCAAGCGCGAGCGTCCCGTCGCTGGATCCGTGTCGGGCCAGAGCGCGTCGAGGACGACCTCGGTCGCCATCGGGCCGTCGGCGAGCGCGAGCACCTTCACCAGGTCCGACGTCCGGCCCGGCGCGACATCCAGCGCCACGCCGTCGGCGGACACCGTGAACTCCCCGAGCAACCTGATCTCGCGTCGTGGCGCGGGCCGCGCGTTGCTCGTCGCCACCTGCCCGGCGACCTCCGCCTCCACCAGGAACGGCAGATCGGGGTACCCCATGATCGCCGCCGCGGCGAAGGCGCGGTCGGCGAACGCCGCCGCGTCCGGGTGGCCCCGCCGCTGGGCGGCGAGGGCCCGGTACAGGAGGATCCGCCAGCGCTCGCGTGGCGGCACCTGCGGCGAGTCCGGGAGCGCGGCGAGCAGGGTGTCGGCCCTCGCCGCTTCCCCGAAGCGCGCCTCGAAGTACGCACGCGCGGGCTCGGCGATCTCCGGGTGTCCGAGCGCCTCGGCGCGCGCCTCGGAGCGCTCGAGGTAGGCGCGGGCGCCGGCCTCGTCAGCGACGTGCGCGAGCGCCGACGCGGCGTCGGCCAGGAACTCCGCACCGGTCGGGTGGACGAACCAGTCACCCGGATGGCGCTCGACCTCCAGCAGCAGCTCCACGGTACGACCGTGATCGAGACGCTGGGCCGCGAGCTGCGCGCCCGTCCACGCGGCGAACGCACGCACCCGGTGGTCACCCAAGAGGCGGCCGATCTCCTCCGCCTCCCGCAGCGTCGCCTCGGCCTCATCCAGGCGACCGGCGGCGCCGAGCACCTGCGCGAAGTACGTGGCGAAGGTCGCGCGTCGTCGGTCCGCATAGGCGAGGGCGCGCAGGCCGTCGCCGAGGCGATCGACGGCTCGGTCGAGATCGCCGGTGGCGTAGTGGACGCTGTAGCCGAGGACCAGCAGGGCACCGGCGCGCCACTCGGGCTCGCCGAGCGTCGCGAAGATCGATGCGGCCTCGACCAGCGGCGCCTCCGCGTCGACGAACGACGTCGCCGCGCGCCGGAACGCCCGCGCGCGACCGACCGCGACGAGCGCCCGACCACGGGCCGCGAGATCGCCCACACCTGGCTGCCCGGTCACCACGGCTGCCGCGGCCTCTGCCGCGTCGCTCTCCCCGTTGAACGCGAGATCGATGGCCTGCTCCGCGCGCACCTCGTCGGCGAGGCCGCCGGTCGCGGCACTCGCCGCGACGTCGAGGAGCTCGGCGCGTTGGGCGTGCGCGCCGACGGCCTCGGCCACCCGGGCGGCGGCCAGGAACGCCGGTGCCGATGACGGACTCGGCTCGACCGCGCGCAGCAGTCCCTGGAGCTCGGCCAGATCCAACGCCTCCAGGTCCCGCCAGTGCCGTCCGCCGAGCAGCGCCGCGAGGCCCTCGTGATCGGACAGACCGGCGAGCAGGCCACACGCCACCGCGAGCTCCCCGCGTGCCGCATACCGGCTCGCGGCAGCGCGTGCCACGTCCACGGACAGCACACCGCGGGGGGCCAGCAGCTCACGCACCGGATCGAGGAGGTCGAACCAGCCACGCTCGGTCGCGACGATGGGGAGGCCGACCGCCCGCGCGCGGGCCCATGTGTCGGGACCGACGCAAGCGGCGATCTCGGCGTCGAGCAGGGGCAGGCGCACGAGCGCGGCGAACTCGGCGATCGTCTCCTCGTCGCAGCCGGCGAGCAGGTGGTCGAGCAGCGCGGCGAGCGCACCTCCGGGCCGATCGGGCGCGGCGACGATCCCGTCGACCCCCGACGTGCCGGCGGCGACGGCCACCGCGGCGGGCCAGCCCTCGGTGGCACGGGCGACGCGCGCCGCGGCCGCGGGCGCGACGTCGACGCCGAGGACGGCCGCTACCTCGGCGTCCGTGAAGCGCAGCGCGGCGGCGTCGATGCGCACCCCGTCGACCGGCCAGGCCGCGGCGGGGAGGTCACGACCGAGCACCAGGAGCCGGTGCGCGGGTGGCACGCCCGCGGCGAGGCCGACCACGAGTGCCCGCGCCTCGCCGTCGAGGCGGTGGGCTTCGTCGATCACGACCACGAGCGGTTCGTCCCGCTGGCCGAGCGCGAGCAGCAGGTCGTCGACGGAAGCGGACGGATCGGTCGCCACCTCACCGAGCGAGCCCGCCAGGTCGGAGAGGCCGGCCGCGAGGAGGGAACGGCGAAGGGCGCCGACCACCGCGGCCGCGTCGGACGTCTCGCGACGCACCACCGTGCTCACGCGGGCGACACCGAGCTGCTCGGCCACCTCGACCGCGAGGGCCGTCTTGCCGAACCCGCCGGGCGCGTCGATCAGCGTCACCGTCGCGGCAGCCACGACGTCGGTGAGGCGGCGCCGGGCGACGTGCATGGCTACCAGGGAAGCGTCAGGACTTCCGGGCCGTGCTCGGTGACGGCGATGGTGTGCTCGAAGTGGGCGGAGCGCCGGTGGTCCTTCGTGACCACGGTCCAGCCGTCGTCGAGCACCTCGGTCTGGGCGCTCCCTGCGTTCACCATCGGCTCGATGGCGAGCACGTGGCCCTCCTTGAGCTTCAGGCCACGCCCGGCCGGGCCGTAGTTGGGAACCTGCGGATCCTCGTGCATGGCGGTGCCGATCCCGTGGCCGACGTACTCACGCACGACGGTGAAGCCGGCCGCCTCGGCGATGCCTTCGACCGCAGCACCGATGTCGCCGAGGCGGTGACCTTCGACGACCTCCTCGATCGCGGCTTCGAGCGAAGCGCGTGTGACCTCGATGAGACGCTTCGACTCGTCATCGACGTCGCCGACGGGGACGGTCACCGCGGCGTCGGCGTGCCAGCCCTCGATGATCGCCCCGCAATCGATGGAGAGGATGTCGCCCTCCTCGAGCACCACGTCGGCGCTCGGGATCCCGTGCACGATGACGTCGTTGGGCGACGTGCAGACCACGGCGGGGAAGCCGTGGTAGCCGAGGAAGTTGGACCGGGCGCCGCGCCGATCGAGCACCTCGCGGGCGGCGGCGTCGACGTCCAGCGTGGACGCGCCCGGAGTTGCGGCCCGGATGCAGACCTCGTGCATCTCGGCGACGACCTTGCCGGCCCGCCGCATCAGCGCGAGCTGCTCGGCCGACTTCCGCGTGATCACCCTTCCCGCGCTCAGCCCTGCGCGCCAAAGCGGTCGGAGACCGTGGCCACGAGGGCCTCGAACACCTCGTCGCTCTCGCCGGTGCCGTCGACGTGGGCCAGCGTGCCCTTGCGACGGTAGAACTGGATCAGCGGCAGCGTGCGGATCTCGTAGAGCTCGAGACGACGCATGACCGCGTCCTCGGTGTCGTCGTCGCGCTGGAGCACCTCGCCGCCACACACGTCGCACGTCCAGTTCTGCTTCGGCGGACTGTCGACGTGGTACGTGGCGCCGCAGTTGCTGCACACGCGCCGACCGGCGATGCGTCGCACGACGATCTCCGTGGGCACGTCGAGGTCGATGACGAGGTCGAGCGGGTCGTCGTCGAGGACGCGCTCGAGCTCCTCCGCCTGGCGCACCGTGCGGGGGAACCCATCGAGCACGAAGCCCTGCTGGATCGTGCGGTCGCGACCGAGGATCTCCTCGACCACGCCGACGGTGATCTCGTCGGGGACGAGCTCACCCTTCTCCATGAACCGCTGCGCCTCGAGGCCGAAGGGAGTCCCCTCGCGCGCCGCGGCACGGAACAGGTCGCCGGTGGCGACATCGATGACGCCGTAGTGCTCGGCCAGCCGGGTCGCCTGGGTCCCCTTCCCAGCGCCCTGCTTGCCCAGCAACACGAGACGTGGTCCGCGTGGCGAGGTCATCGCGCTAGGCGAGGAAGCCCTCGTAGTTGCGCATCATCAGCTGCGAGTCGATCTGCTTCATCGTCTCGAGCGCGACACCGACGGTGATCAGGAGCGCCGTGCCCCCGAACGGGAACTGGCGGATGTCCCACAGGGCGAACACCAGCAGCGGCGTCAGCGCGATCGCGGCCAGGAACAGCGCACCGGGCAGCGTGATGCGGTTGAGCACCTTCGCGAGGTACTTCTCGGTGGGCGGTCCCGGACGGATGCCCGGGATGAAGCCGCCCTGCTTGCGGATGATGTCGGCCTGCTGCTGCGGGTTGAACGCGATCGCCGTGTAGAAGTAGGCGAAGAAGATGATCAGCAGCGTGTAGAAGCCCATGTAGAACCATCCCTGGTTGTTCACCAGGTTGTCGTTGATCCATTCCTGCACCCCGGTGAAGTTGTTGCCCAGGGCGGACGCGATCAACGCCGGGAACGACAAGATCGAGCTCGCGAAGATCACCGGGATCACACCCGACTGGTTCACCTTCAACGGGATGTAGGTGCTCTGTCCGCCGTACATGCGGCGGCCCACGACCCGTTTCGCGAACTGGACTGGGATCCTTCGCTGCCCCGACTCGACGAAGACGATCGCGACGATCATCCCGATCCCGATGGCGATGACCGTGAAGAACTGGAACTTCGTGCCCTCGCTCCAGATCGTGCCCCCCTGGGCGGGGAGGCGGGACACGACCGAGGCGAAGATCAGGATCGACATGCCGTTGCCGATGCCGCGCTGGGTGATGAGCTCGCCGAGCCACATCACCATCGCGGTGCCGGCCGTCCACGTGAGGACGATCAGCGCCGCCCGAGGCGCGTTGAAGCCCGGGATGAGGTCCTGGCCCTGGAAGCCGGAGAACCCGAGCAGACCACCCTTGCCCTCGTGGAGCGCGAAGACGAAGCCGGTCGACTGCACGAGCGCGAGCGCGATGGTGAGGTACCGGGTCCACTGCGTGATCTTCTTCTGCCCGGTCTGGCCTTCCTGCTGCCACTGCTCGAGCTTCGGGATCACCACACCGAGGAGCTGCATGATGATCGACGCCGTGATGTACGGCATGATCCCGAGGAAGAAGATGGCGACGTTGGTGATCGCGCCGCCGGAGAACAGGTCGAGGAAGCCGACGACCCCGCTGTTGTTCGCCTGGTCCTGAAGCTGCTTGATCGCGCTGAAGTCGACGTAGGGCACCGGCAGGTGCGCGCCGAGTCGGTAGACGCCCACGATGACCAGCGTGAACAGGATCTTGTTCCGCAGGTCTGGGACCCGGAACATGTTCCGGAGGCGAGAGAGCATGTGCGCCGCGCCTGCCTTTCGCGAGAAGGTCGGGAAAGCCTAACTAGCGGTTGGTCTGGGCGTTGTTGCTGCCGGCGGGCGGACGTCCGTCGCCCCACGGTGCCGGGAGGACCTCCACGCTGCCGCCGGCCCCCTCGATCGCGGCCTTGGCCGCACCCGAGAACCCGTGGGCCTTGACCGTGAGCTTCTTGGTGAGCCCGCCCCGGCCGAGCACCTTCACCAGGCCGCGCTTGGCCACGAGACCCTTGGCGCGGAGGGCGTCCGGGTCGACGGTGGTGCCCGCGTCGAAGTCCTCGAGCGTGTCGAGGTTGACCACGACGTACTCGACCCGGAACGGGTTGCGGAAGCCCTTGCCCTTCGGCGTGCGGCGCGTGAGCGGGGTCTGGCCGCCCTCGAACCCGGGCTTGATCGAGCCGCGAGCGCGCTGACCCTTCGAGCCCCGGCCCGCGGTCTTGCCGCCCTTGCCGCCGATGCCGCGCGCGAGGCGCTTCGGCGCCTTCTTCGAGCCCTTCGCGGGCTTGAGGTCGTGCAGCTTCGTGACCATCTACCTACCTACTTCTCTTCGACGGTGACGAGGTGGGGGACCCGCGCGACCATGCCACGGATCTCGGGGCGATCGGGCAGCTCGACGGTGTGGTTGATGCGACGCAGACCAAGGGCGCGGAGCGTGCCGCGCTGCTTGGGCTTCACGCCGATCGACGAGCGCACCTGGGTGACCTTCAGGGTACCGGCCATCTCCTACGCCACCTCGGTGACTTCGGTCTTCGGCGTGTTCCGCTCCCGGTACGCCTTGAGCATCCCGGCGGTCGACACCTCTTCCGGCGACTTCCCGCGCAGCTTCGCGACCTCTTCAGGACGCCGCAGCGAGCGCAGCCCCTGGATCGTGGCGCGCGACACGTTG
>CAZKTS010000104.1:0-1558 GCA_964555735.1 uncultured Bifidobacteriaceae bacterium | reverse complement strand
GCTTCCGAGCCCAAAACCGCCAAAAATCAGGCTATTGACGACCTCACCGCCTGCTCCGTCTGCGGCACCTATCTGGTGCCCCGCCAGGCCAAGCGCTGCGAGCGCGCCGATTGCCCATATCCCGGTTGACCGCCTCCCTGGCAACCAGTAGCTTGACCGCGCTTTGTTGCACTGCGGGGAAGGGGCGAAGGCCGCATGGCCGCTAAGAAATCGTTCCAGGATTTGATCCTGTCGCTCCAGCAATTCTGGGCCGATCGGGGTTGCGTCATCCTCCAGCCCTACGACATGGAGGTTGGCGCCGGCACCTTCCACCCCGCCACCACGTTGCGCGCTCTGGGCAAGAAACCCTGGAACGCCGCCTATGTGCAGCCTTCGCGGCGCCCGGCCGATGGCCGCTATGGCGAAAACCCCAACCGGCTGCAACATTATTATCAGTTCCAGGTGATCCTGAAGCCCAGCCCGGACAACACCCAAGAGCTTTATCTGGACAGCCTGCGCCATCTGGGCATCGATCCCAACCGGCACGACATCCGCTTCGTCGAGGATGATTGGGAAAGCCCGACCTTGGGCGCCTGGGGGCTGGGCTGGGAAGTCTGGTGCGACGGCATGGAGGTGACCCAGTTCACCTATTTCCAGCAGGTGGGCGGCATCGAATGCGATCCGGTTTCGGCCGAGCTGACCTATGGGTTGGAGCGGCTGGCCATGTACATCCAGGGCGTCGAAAACGTCTACAAGCTCGATTTCAACGGCCAGGGCGTGAGTTACGGCGACGTCTTCCTGCAGGCCGAGCGCGAATATTCGGCGCATAATTTCGAGCATGCCGGAACCGAGATGCTGTTCCGCCATTTCGCCGACGCCGAGAAGGAATGCCAGGCGCTCCTTAACGCCAAGCTGGCCCTGCCCGCCTACGACCAATGCATCAAGGCCAGCCACCGATTCAATTTGTTGGACGCCAGGGGCGTGATCAGCGTCGCCGAGCGCCAGGCCTATATCGGCCGGGTGCGGGCGCTCGCCAAATCCTGCTGCGAAGCCTGGCTGGCCAGCCAGGGCGAGGGCTAGGCGATGGCCGAATTTCTTCTCGAACTCTTTTCCGAGGAAATCCCCGCCCGCATGCAGGCCCGCGCGGCCGAGGATTTGCAAAGGCTGGTGGGCGAGGGCCTGAAGGCCGCCGGCCTTTCCTTCACCAAGGCCCAGGCCTTCGTCACCCCGCGCCGTCTGGCGCTGGTGGTCGATGGGCTGCCTTTGGCCCAGCCGGATTTGACCGAGGAAAAGCGCGGGCCGCGCGACGGCGCCCCCCAGGCCGCCCTCGACGGATTCCTGAAAGCGGCCGGACTGTCCTCGCTCGACCAATGCGAAAAGCGCGACACCGGCAAGGGCATCTTCTGGTTCGCGGTGGTCGAGAAGAAGGGCCGGGCCTCGGCCGATGTCCTGCTCGACATCGTCCAATCGACCCTGGCCCAATTCCCCTGGCCGAAATCGATGCGCTGGGGTTCGGGTCGCGCCAGCTGGGTGCGGCCCTTGCAATCGATCCTCTGCCTGTTTGACGGCCAAGTGGTGC
>CAZKTS010000103.1:0-4047 GCA_964555735.1 uncultured Bifidobacteriaceae bacterium | reverse complement strand
TCCATGGTCACGTCGGGGAAGAGGTGCTCCGGGCTTTCCGCCTCGCAGTCCTGTCCCGGCCCGGCAGGAAGAACCCCTTGTCGAAAGGGAGGTCGACGTCCTGTGTGGCGAAGCACTCGGGGCACTCGATCTCGATGGTCGTGTCCACCCCGCAGTCGACGCGGTCGAACTCGTCGACCAGGAAGTCCGCGTCGCGGAGCGTGAGGTCCTCGAGGAACTGGCGCTTCGCCTTGGAGTCGATGCCGTCGATGTCGAGCACGCGGTACGCGAGCACCGCGGAGAGGAGCTTGTCAGGCGCGGAGCGCTGGAGCGCGGGCAGCTTGCGCTCGTCCTCGCCGGTGAGGAGCCGGAAGCGCACGCGCTTGCCAGCGTCGGGCAGCGTCGTCTCGAAGCGGTTCCCGGCGACGAACGCGGCGCGGCTCTCCTCGGAGAGCGGGCGCACCGGGAGCTTCGTCAGCTCGACCTCCCACTCGATGCGCGCGCGGCAGGCGTCGTTCCGGCAGCCGACTCCGAAAGCGTACTCGGGGCCGTAGGTCAGCGCCCGGACCATGAGCAGGGCGAAGAACCGATCGCCCTGGAGCACCTTGCCCCAGTCGACCGTGCCGCCCTCGCCGAAGGCGTAGGGCCCCGGGTCGAGGGTCTCCTCCCAGCACGAGCCGAGCAGCTCGTCGATCTGCCCGCCGCTCTTGGCGAGCTTGCGGTCAGCGAGGACGCGCTCCTCGCGAACCTTCATGCCGCGAACGCGGCCCGAGAGCCCCGAAGGGCACGTGATGACGTCTGCCATGCGCTGCCTCCTCGGGGGCAAAGCCGTCGAGGAGAGGCGCCGGGGACACGGTTCCATCTGTGCCGCTGGAGGCACTTGTCGCACACTGCTTCATCTCGGAGGCACCACGTGAAGATCGAGGACCTACTCTCCAAGCGCTCGGACCTGAGCACGTTTCTGGTGCACCTGACCCGCACCCAGGACGGCCAGTCAGCGAAGGATCGGCTGAAGGCGATCATCAAGGGCCGCCAGGTGGAGCTTGGAACGCCGATGGGTCAGGCGGTTTCGCTCCTCAAGGCGAAGCAGGTGAGCGCCGATTCCCAGAGGTGCGTCTGCTTCACGGAAACGCCGTTGGAGAACGTGAAGTTCATGCTCGGCGCGATCGAGGGACGACAGTGCCAGTTCGAGCCCTACGGCGTCGCGATCACGAAGCGGCATGGGCGAAAGAGCGGCGTCAATCCGATCTGGTACGTCGACATCACGCCTGGCCACGACTGGCTCACGAACCCTCTCAACAAGCTCGTCGAGGACGCGCTTCAGTCACAAGTCCCGTTCGCGGAATGTGCGATCGCGAAGATCACGCCCTTCATCGAGCAGATGGGGTCTGGACAGGGAGCAGCGGGGGGCGGCTATCGGAAGGAATTCTGGTGGGAGCGCGAGTGGCGCAGCACGTCGGCGGTGTCGCTGGGGTGGCGACTGCTGGTGCTCTGCCCCGAGGATGAAATCGACGAGTTCAAGCAGTTCGTTAAGACGGTCAGCGAGGAGGAGGACGTGATGATCAAGGCGAGCTTCATCGACCCTCGGTGGAGCCTCGAGGAGATCATCGCTTCTCTGGCAGGTTTCCCACCTGACGAGATCCACCTCACCTGAGTCGTGTTTACTGCACCAGCTCGAAGAAGTCGTACGTGAGCGTGACCTGCTCGATGACGTTCTCGTCGCTCTCGTTGTCCCACTCGCCGGCCACGAACTTGATCGGCCACGCGCGCGAGAGCGACCAGCGCCGCAGGGTCACTCCGTCGCGGTCCTGCTGCACGACGTCGAGGTTGCGCTTGTAGTTCACGTCGGTGAGCCCGAGGCCGCTCGAGGTGATGGCGACGTCCTGGAACCAGTCGAAGAGGTCGCGGTCCTCGGTGGCGCCGCGCTCGAGGGTCACGTCGGAGAACGTGAGGCGGCCGGGGCTCTTGTTCGGGATGAGCGAGCCGCCCTCGAAGTACTGGACGTTCGCGACCTCGACGGACAGCTCGCTGCACTTCTGGAAGCCAGCGTGGCCGACGTCGTCGATCTCGACGATGAACTTGAACTTCTTGTGGAAGCTGCGCGGGTTGCCGATGACGGTCATGGGTTAGCTCCTCCTCACACGCCCGCCGCAGCCAGCTCGGCCTCGAGGGCCCGCGTGTCCTGGCTGATGCGAAGGATGATGAACTCGGCCGGCTTGTTCGTGGCGAGGCCCACCCGAGCGATGAGCTGGCCGGCGAAGATGATGGTGGGGGTGTTGAGCTGGTCGGAGACGTCGACGAAGAAGGCCTTGGCCGGCTCTCGCGAGCGGAACGCCCCGTTGTTCATCTGCGCGAGGAGGAACGCCGTGATCGTGCGCCGCACCTGCGCGCGGAGCCCCTCGGTGTTGTTCTTGTGCCGCGCGAACTCGAGCCCCTGCTTGAGACTTCGCTCGATGAAGATCACGCCTCGACGCTCGGCGATGTACGGGAAGTTGCCGTCGCCCTTGAGCGTGCGCGAGCCGTCGATGTAGCGCGGCAGCCCTGGCCCCGTGGTGAGCGGGTTGATGCGGTGCGGGTACACGAGGTCGCGCTTGCGCTCCTCGAGCACCTCGTCCGTCTCGAAGCCGAGCACGCCGAACATGCGCCCGGCGTCGATCCCCGCGGGCGGGTCGTAGACGCCGCCAGGGCGCGCGGAGTCGGTGCGCGAGTAGACGCCGGCGACGATGCCCGAGAGCGGGACGACGAGCTGCTCGGACGACCCGAAGACGCTCTTGGCCGGGTTGAGCACCTTCACGCGGGGCCAGTAGACGGCAGCGAACTCCGAGAGGTTCTCGAGCGACGCCGTGGTGGCGACGTACGTCACGATGTCCGTCGCGCTCTGGTTCGCCGGAGGATCCAGCACCGCGAAGACGGCGCCGTCGCGGTCCACCTCGGCGTAGCGGACCATGGCGTTGTGGACGGCCGGCGTGGCCCGACCCGGCACGAGCAGCAGCGTCAGCTCCTGCACCTGGTCGAGCGCGTGGAGGCCGGTCTTGCCCACGTCGGAGCCGATGAAGTCGTTGTCGTCGAGCCCGACGAGACCGTCACCGCCGCCCGCCAGCGAGACGGTCTGCGGAGGCGGCACCGGCATGCCGACGAGGAGCTGGTCGATCGCACGCACGTAGAGCGAGCCCGTGCGCGGGTCGTTCACGACGCGCTCCACGTAGCGGGCGTCGTCGGGGTTCATCGAGATGTTCGGGAACGCCTCGCGGTAGACGCCGTCCTCGACGACAAGGAGGTCGAACGCTGTCGGCGAGCCGTTGGTCGCAGCTCGCACCTCGGCGTCGATGCGGTTCGCGTAGGCGCCGGGGTCCTTGCCCTCGACGCGCACCGCGTTGGCGGTGCCGGAGGCGGCGCCCGTGTGAAGCGTCGTGTCGAGCCCGAAGGCGGCAGCCGTCGCGGCGCGCGCCTGCACGCTCGCAGCCGGGCCGGTGGCGACGGTGCGGACGTCGAGCACGCCGCCGATGCCGGGCGCGACCACGACGGTCGGCATCGCAGCCTCGACGACGGCCTTGACCTCGAAGACGTCCACGGCGCGGAGGTTCGCGACGTTGCCGCCGCCCACCGACGCGGCGCCGGGGAACGCCAGCACGGCGTTCGCAGTGCCGCCCGTGACCTGCACTCGGCTCGAGCTGCCCTCGGTGTCGCTGGCGAGCCGAACGATGCCGCCCGGCGTCGTGGCGCGCCCGCCGACGATGACGGCGTTGATCGCCGCCGCGACCTCGGTCGCCGTGGCGTTGGTGATGTCGGCGAAGTCCGCCGACGAGAAGACGACCGCCTGCTCGAGGCCGTTGTCGACCCGGAGCAGCAGCGTCAGACCGTCGGCCAGCGCGTACGGGCCTGCGCCGCCCGCGGCCATCGCGGCCGCCGAGCCGTTGAAGACGGCGTCGACGTCGGCGCCACCATCCACTGCGAGACGGATCAGGTCGCCGTCGAGGAGCACGAAGGGGCCCGCGGCGGCGCCGAGCAGCACGCCCGGCGTGGGGCCACCACCAGCGACGAGGAAGCCGGCAGCGCGCACGGCGGTGA
>CAZKTS010000102.1:0-2342 GCA_964555735.1 uncultured Bifidobacteriaceae bacterium | reverse complement strand
GCGCGGCGACATGCGTGAGTCCGGCTCGTACACGCCGAAGTGGGCGACGGCATCAGGTGCGAACTCGGTGACGAACTCGACGACCCGGTCGCGGTCGCGGGGATCGACCCGCTTGAACGTGGCCCGCCGCAGGCGACGCCGCGGCGGCACGAAGTCGCAGCCGGCGATGTCCTCGACCTCGGGCCGCTCCTCCAGGAGCTGCGCCACCCGCGTGCCGAGCTCACCGCCCATGCCCGTGACCAGCACGCGCATCAGGGCTCACCTCCCCCAGTGAGATCACCATCCTGCCCTGCTTCGGGGCGGAGGTGGGGGAAGAGGATCACCTCGCGGATCGACGAGACGCCGGCGATGAGCATCACCAGGCGGTCGATGCCGATCCCCATGCCCCCGCACGGTGGCAGGCCGTACTCGAGGGCCCGCACATAGTCGGCGTCGACGCCGTGGGCCTCCTCGTCGCCCTCGGCGGCGAGCCGGGCCTGGGCCTCGAAGCGCTCCAGCTGGTCGACCGGGTCGTTGAGCTCGCTGAACGCGTTGGCGAGCTCGCGCCCGAGCACGACGGCCTCGAAGCGCTCCACCAACGTGGGGTCGTCGCGGTGCGTGCGCGCGAGCGGCGACACCTCACGCGGGTAGTCGACGACGAAGACCGGGCCGACCAGGTTGGGCTCGACCGTCTTCTCGTAGAGCTCCATCACGAGCTTCCCGGGCCCCCAGCCCTTCTCGCGAGGGACGCCCGCCTCGTCGCACGCCTGCTCGAGGTCGGCGACCGGCATGGACGGGTGCACCGACACGCCCGCGTGCTCCTCGATGAGCTCGAGCATCGAGCGCCGCGGCCACGGCGGGGTGAGGTCGAGCTCCTGACCGTCGACGGTGATGCGCGTGCCGCCGGTCGCGGCGAGCGCGGCACCGGCGGCGAGGTCCTCGGCCAGCGTCATCATGTCGGTGTAGTCGGCGAAGGACTGGTAGAGCTCGAGCATCGTGAACTCGGGGTTGTGGCGAGTCGACAAGCCCTCGTTGCGGAAGACCCGCCCGATCTCGAACACGCGCTCGATGCCGCCGACGAGCAGGCGCTTGAGGTGCAGCTCCAGCGCGATCCGCAGCGAGAGGGGCATCTCCAGCGCGTTGTGGAACGTGTCGAACGGCTTCGCCGCGGCGCCGCCGGCCTGGGAGTGCAGCACCGGGGTCTCGACCTCGACGAACCTGCGCTCGGTGAGGATGCGGCGCAGCTCGGCGATGACCGCGAAGCGCACGGCGAAGATCCGCCGCGCCTCGTCGTTGGCGATGAGGTCCACGTAGCGCTGCCGAAAGCGCGTGTCGACGTCGCTCAGGCCGTGCCACTTCTCCGGCAGGGGGCGCAGTGCCTTCGCGAGCAGGAGGAAGTCCTGGACCTTGACCGACAGCTCGCCCTTGCGGGTCTTCATGACGGTGCCGCGCACCCCGACCCAGTCGCCGAGGTCGAGGTCGTCGAACGCGGCGTGGCGGTCGTCGCCGAGCTCGGCGCGCGACACGAACAGCTGCACGCTGCCGCTGCCGTCGCGCACGGTTGCGAACGTGAGCTTGCCCTGCCGGCGCAGCAGCATGATGCGCCCGGCCACCCGCACCTCGTCGTCGGTCTCGTCGCCGGCCTCGAGGTGGTCCCAGTGCTCGTGGAGCTCGGCGGTGGTGTGCGTTCGGTCGAAGCGGACCGGATAGGGATCGCGACCGACCTCGCGCAGCGCCTCGATCTTCGCGAGCCGACGCGCCCGCTCGTCCCCGGGGTCCGCAGGTGTCGGTGCGTCGGAGGTCGGATCGCTCATTGGGGGCTAGCGGTTTCGTTCGAAGATGATGCGGAGACCCTGGAGGGTCAGCCACGGCTCGTAGTGCTGGATGGTGCGGGAGTGCCGGATGATCGGCTCCGCGAGGCCGCCGGTGGCGACCACGGTGCACTCCCCGAGCTCCCGCTGGAACGCCTCGACGAGCGCGTCGACCTGCCCGCTGAAGCCGTAGACCGCGCCGGACTGGATCGACTCGACCGTCGACTTCCCGATGACGTTGCGCGGGGCGACCAGCTCGACGCGGCGCAGCGCCGCGGCGCGACCGAACAGCGCGTCCATCGAGATCTCGATCCCGGGGAAGATCGCACCGCCGAGGTACTCGCCGTTCTCGCTGATCGCCTCGATCGTGTTCGCGGTGCCGAAGTCGACGACGATCGACGGGCCGCCGTAGAGGTCGTAGGCCGCGACCGCGTTCGCGATGCGGTCGGCGCCGACCTCCTTGGGGTTGTCGTAGAGGATCGGCATGCCGGTGCGGATGCCGGGCTCGAGCACGAGCGGCGGAGCGCCGAAGTAGCGGTCGCACATCTCGCG
>CAZKTS010000101.1:0-12095 GCA_964555735.1 uncultured Bifidobacteriaceae bacterium | reverse complement strand
CGCGGCCTTCGGCGCCGACTTGGCCATGGCGGGAGGCTAGGGCGGCCCTGACGTCCGTGTCACGTTTCGTTGTACGCTCCGCCGCATGACCTCGACCATCAGCTACGACGCCATCTCGGTCGGCGACGAGGCGACGCCCCTCGTCGTCGAGAACCTCTCTCGCACCAACTTCGTGCGGTACGCGGGTGCCTCCGGCGACTTCAACCCGATGCACCACGACGACACGATCGCCACGCAGGTGGGCAACCCGTCGGTCTTCGGTCACGGCATGCTCACCGCCGGCCTGATGGCCCGGGTCGTGAAGGACTGGTTCGGCCCCGAGGCGCTGCGTCGCTTCGACGTCCGCTTCGCGAAGCAGGTGTGGCCAGGCGACACGCTCACCTGCTCGTCGAAGGTCACCGCGAAGCGCGAGGAGGGTGGGGAGCAGCTCGTCGACGTCGAGTGCACCGTCACCAACCAGTCCGGCGACGAGGTGCTCACCGGCACCGCGACCGCAGCGCTGTGACCAGAGGCGAGGACCAGGGCCGCACGTATCGTGCGGCACCCGAGCCGTGGCCCGAGCGGCCCGGCGCGCAGCGCCAGGAGCGGGGCTGATGGGGTTGCTGGACGGCCGGGTGGCCGTGGTCACGGGGTCGGGGCGGGGGATCGGGCGGGAGTTCGCGCTGTCGATGGCGAGCGAGGGTGCCAAGGTCGTCATCAACGACGTCGGCGTCAGCCTCGACGGCCAAGGTACGGAAGAGGACCCGGCGGTCCAGGTGTGCAAGGAGATCGCCGAGCAGGGTGGCGAGGCGGTCCCCAACTACGACTCGGTCACCGACTTCGACGGCGCGGCCAACATCGTCCAGACCGCGGTCGACTCGTTCGGGAAGATCGACATCCTCGTCAACAACGCCGGCATCGTGCGCGACCGCACGCTGGTGAAGATGTCGGAAGAGGACTTCGACGCCGTCCTCGCGGTGCACCTGAAGGGCTCCTTCAACACCGCGCGCCACGCCGCGCCGCTGATGAAGGACCAGGGGTACGGCCGCATCATCAACATCACGTCGTCGGCCGGGCTGCGCGGCAACTTCGGCCAGACCAACTACGGCGCGGCGAAGGCCGCGCTCATGGGCCTCACCTTCATCTGGTCGATGGAGCTCGGCCGCTACGGCGTCACCGTGAACGCGGTGGCCCCGGCCGGGGCCACGCGCATGACCGCGGCGCTCTTCGAGCGTTCGGGCGAGGCGCCGCCACCGGAGCAGGACCCGTCGCTCAACGCGCCGCTGGTCACGTACCTGGCGTCGGAGCAGGCCGGTCACGTGAACGGCCAGATCCTCGGCCGCACCGACTTCGCGTACACGATCTTCCAGCACCCCAAGCAGGTGGCGTTCATGTGGCGCGACGGCGGCTGGACGCCGTCGCTCGTCGCCGAGCACTTCGACCAGGTGCTCGGCCAGCACCTCCAGCACGTCGGCATGGTGATGCCGGGCGGCATGGAGTACTCGGGCGACAAGAAGTAGTCGCGGCGCCCGTGCCCACCTATCGCTTGGGGTGCGTCGACGTCGTCTTCTGGTCCGAGCCCGACGTCGTCGAGCGCGCCGCGCGGGCGCGAGCGCTCGGGTTCGAGCACATCGACGTGTCGACGGAGGTGGACCCGTCGACGCTGTCGTTGCCGGTCGGGTGTCCGACCTCGTTCCCGAAGCCGCAGCCTGGGTGGTGCACCACGCCGGCGCCGGCGCGCGGCGGCGACATGTGGGAGCGCACGGTGCGCTGGTTCGCCCGGTCGCCGGGCGCGCTGCTGGAGCCCTGGGCCGGCGCGACGGTCAACTCCCTGGATTCGGCACGCGAGATGATGCGCGCGGTGCCCGGCCTGCGCCTGCTCGTCGACACCGGCCACGTCGCCGACTGGGGAGGTGACCCGCTCGAGATGCTCGAGTACGCCGACCACGTGCAGCTCCGGCAGGGGAAGCCGGGGCACACGCAGGTGCATCCCGACGACCCGTCGGGTGTCGTCGACTTCGCCGCGGTCCTCGCGCGCCTCGACGACCTCGGGTACGAGGGCTGCCTCTCGATCGAGTACTTCGACCTGCCCGAGCAGGGCTGGCCGCTCGACGACCCCGTGGACTGGGCGGTGGCGCTCCAGGACCGGGTCCGATCACTGATGGGGACGTGATGACCACGACCGTGCGACTGCTGAACCTGATGGGCGACGACGTCGCCGCCGCGGCCGCGGCGATCGACGGCGTGGAGGTGACGACGCTGCCGATCGGCGACCCGGTGCCGGAGGGCGAGCAGTTCGACGTCCTCTTCGGCGGATGGGTCGGCCTCGACATCTACGACCGGCTCGACGAGCTGGGCATCCAGTGGATGCACCTGCCGGGGACCGGCGTGGATGCGTGGCCGCGCGAGCAGCTGACGGGACGGACCGTGACCTGCTCGCGTGGTGCGAGCGCGATCCCCATCGCCGAGTTCGTGCTCGGATCGATGCTCGCGTTCGAGAAGCACTTCCCCGAGACATGGCTCGACGACGTGCCCGAGCACTGGAACCTCGCGTCGCTCGGTGAGCTCGCCGGCAAGACCGTCGGCATCGTCGGCCTGGGTGGCATCGGCCGCGCCGTCGCCCAACGGTCGCTCGCGTTCGACACCCGGGTGCGCGCGGTGCGGCGCAACCACGCCCAGGGCGCGCCGCCGGGGATCGAGCTCGCGAAGGACCTGCCCGACCTCCTCGCCACCGCCGACCACCTGGTGATCGCGGCCCCGGCCACCGACGCGACCGCGGCGCTGCTCGACGCCGCGGCGTTCGACCAGGTGAAGCCGGGCGTGCACATCGTCAACATCGCCCGGGGGAGCCTGGTGGACCAGGACGCGCTGCGGGTCGCGCTCGACGACGGCCGGGTCGGGTTCGCGAGCCTGGACACGGTCGATCCCGAGCCGCTGCCGGCGGGTCATTGGCTGTTCGAGCACCCGAAGGTGCACCTCAGCGCGCACGTGTCGTGGTCGTCGCCCGTCGCGTTCGACCGCCTGCGCGAGATCTTCCTCGACAACCTGCGCCGCTATGTGGCCGGCGAGCCGCTGGAGGGCGTGGTCGACGTCGACGAGGGCTACTGAGCCGTGCCCGGTGCGGTCGTCATCGGCACCGGCTTCGGGTCGCGGGTGCACGTGCCCGCGCTGCGGGCCGCGGGGTTCGAGGTGGTGGCACTCATCGGGCGGGATGCGGAGCGGACCGCGCGGCGGGCCGAGCGGCTCGGCGTGGCCGAGGGCACGACCGACCTCGACGCGGTGTTGGCGCGGGACGACGTGCACGCGGTGTCCATCGCGACGCCGCCGCACACCCACGCCGGGCTCGCGATCGCGGCCGCGCGGGCCGGCAAGCACGTGCTCTGTGAGAAGCCGTTCGCGCTCGACGCCACCGAGGCCCAGGCGATGCTCGACGCCGCCGAGGCCGCAGCCGTGACGCACCTCGTGGGACACGAGTTTCGGTGGGCCACCGACCGTGCCACCGCCGCGCGGGCGCTGGCCGAGGGCCGGATCGGCCGGCCACGGTTCGCGTCGTTCGTGTCGTACGTGCCGCTCGTCGCCGACCCCGCGGCCAAGGTGCCGCGATGGTGGTTCGACGAGGACGCCGGGGGAGGGTGGCTCGGTGCATCGGGCTCGCATGTCGTCGACCAGATCCGCTCATGGCTGGGCGAGTTCACCGAGGTGAGTGCCCGGCTCGACCTCGTGTCGGACCGCACCGACGCTGCCGAGGACTCGTTCACCGTGCGCTTCCGGCTCGCGTCGGGCGTCGACGGCGTGCTCCAGCAGACCGCCGCCGCCTGGGGCCCCTCGCGGGGATGACGCGGGTGGCGGGCACCACGGGCACGCTGTGGATCGATGGCGACGAGGTGTGGCTCGCCGATGCCGACGGCCCGCATCGACTCCCGGTGCCCGACGACCTCGCGCTTCCCGCGCCACCCGCCGAGAGCGACGACCCACGCGAGAAGTTCACCCACCTCGAGCTCGGCCCGTACACGCGCCTGTGCGAGGTGCTGCTCGCCGGCGTCGAGGGCCGCCCCGTCCCGGACGCCGTCCCCGTCCCCACCTTCGTCGACGGTCTCGCCTCGATGCGCGTCCTCGACGCCATTCGGACCTCCTCGGCGAACGGCGGCGCGACGGTCGCGCTCTAGGTCAAGGTCAAGGGCCAGGGCCCGTTCTTGGCACGTTCCGTCAGCCCATATGACACTCAACGTGCCAAGAAGCGGCTCTGAGCCCTGCGCGACGGCCTCGCGCGCCTACCAGGCGGTGCCGTACCGGTCGCGATGGGTGTGGTCGGCGAAGGGCTCGCGGCGGGGTGGGCCGAGGGGCTTCGTGGGGTAGCCGAGCGGGACGACGGCCTGCGGTGCGACGTGTTCGGGCAGATCGAGCAGCGCGCGGATCTCGGCACCGAAGGCACTCGTGATGGTGGTGAGCGCCGACCCGAGGCCGACGGCGTTGGCCGCGAGCAGCAGGTTCTGTGTCGCGGGGAAGATCGACGACCCGATCGTCGCCGGGTGGGCCCGCTCGGTGTCAGCGGCGACCACCACGACGACAGGCGCGCGCCGGTAGCCGCCCTCGGCGAAGCCCTTGTGCACGTCGGCGAGCAGCCCTGCCGGGATCCGCGTCTCCGAGAACGCGCGGCCACCCTGGTTCCACGCGGTCTCGCCGAGGTCGTGGATCTGGTTGCGGATGCCCTCGTCGCGCACGACGACGAACACCCACGGTTGCTTGTTCTCGGCGCTGGGGGCATGGGTGGCGGCCTCCAGCACGCGGGCGATCACGTCGTCGTCGACGGACTGCTCGGAGAAGTCGCGGCACGCGCGCTGGCCGAGCACCACCTCGAAGAAGTCGGGCACGTCAGCCGCCGCGTGCGCCCACGCGCACGAACGTGTTCACGTACATGATCCGGAGCTGATCGTGCCAGCCCCAGTACTGGAACGGCTCGCTGCCCTGCACGCCGAAGCGCGCCTCGACCAGCGGGGTCATCAGCTTGTACGAGTGCTCGGCATCCTCGGTGTCCATCTCGTAGAAGTGCATGAACTTCGGGTCGCCACCGGACGCGTTCTCGTACGGCGTGATCATCGTGTAGCCGGGCACGCCGACGGCCGAGATCCACGAGATGTGCACGAAGTCGCCCCAGTCGCGCAGCTCCTGCGCACGCGCCGGGTCCTTCGGGCTGATCAGCACGAGCGACAGCCCGACGGTCGGCTTCCCGCTCAGCCGCCCCTGACCCGGCCGCGGCGTGCGCTCGAAGTGGTGCCCGGTGATGCCATCGGGCGTCGACGGCGGCGTGAAGCCCTTCTCGACCTCGTACACGCCGAGCGTGTCGAACTCGGGCAGGACGCGGGGGAGGTCCTTGCGGTCCCGCTTGGCGTTGCGCCACCACGTGGCGCGCTCGACGCCGTCCATGCCGAGGACGTCGTCGACGCGTGTCGACGCGTAGGCGTCGGACGTCTGCTCGGTCATCTCGAGGTAGAGGCCAGGTGTGTCTCGGTCTTCCACGGCCGCCGAGCATACGGGGAGTGCCGCGCTCGGCGTGGGGGCATGCTGAGGCGGTGCGCCACGATCACGATGCCGGGGGCGACGCCGATCTCCTCGCCGCGAAGGCCGCGGTCCGGGAGCGAGTCTGGGCCGCGATGACCGAGCCAGGCATCAACCGCTTCCCCGGTCCCGACGGCCGCATCCCCAACTTCGTGGGCGCGGAGCGCGCCGCCGACCGGCTCCGCGAGACCGATGAGTGGCAGCGAGCGCACACGCTCAAGAGCAATCCCGACTCGCCGCAGCTGCCCGTGCGGCAGCGCGCGCTCGAGGACGGCAAGCTCCTCTTCATGGCGGTGCCGCGCCTCGCGGAGGCCGAGCCGTTCTTCCTGCTCGATCCGACCCGTCTCGCTGACCCGCCGCGACGCGCCGTCTCGATCAAGGCCGCGCGCCGGTCCGCGCAGCGCGTCGACATCGACGGGCTGCGTCCGGTGGATCTGGTGGTGACCGGCTGTGTCGGCGTCGGCGTGGACGGCGCGCGCATCGGCAAGGGCGGTGGCTTCAGCGACCTCGAGCTCGCCATCGCGGCCGAAGCCGGCCTCGTGAGCGCCGACACCGTCGTGTGCACGACCGTGCACGAGGTGCAGGTTCTCGACGCGGCCGTGATCCCGACGACCGCGCACGACGTCCACGTGGACCTCGTCGTCACCCCCGAGCGGGTGCTCCGCTGCCCCCGTCCCGCGGGCCACGCCCTGCCGACCCTCGACTGGGACGACCTGACCGCCGAGAAGATCGCCGCGATCCCGTTGCTCACACGGTGGGGCGACACGCCGTAACCTGACGGCCGTGTCAGCCGAGAAGCTCAAGCAGCGCAGCGTCCCGGCGCCCGGCGAGGCGCCGATGCCGGCCGCCGACGCCGCGGCGCTGCTGCGGCGCAACGCCGACGACCCGGCGATCGCCGACCGACCGGCCGTCCGCTTCGAGGACCGGGTCTGGACCCACCGGGAGTACGTCGCCGAGTGTCGGCGCTGGGCGAACCTCTTCCTGGACCGGGCCGCAGCCGCCGCGCCCGACGGCGCGCTGCACGTCGCGGTCCTGCTCGACAACACGCCCGACTACCTCTTCGCCCTCGGCGGCGCCGCGCTTTGTGGTGCGGCGGTCGTGGGCCTCAATCACACCCGCCGCGATGAGCACCTCCTGCGCGACGTCACCCACACGCACTGCGGCCTGGTGATCACCGAACCGAAGCACCTGCCGCTGCTCGCACCGATCGCCGAACAGCTTCCCGAGCTGCTCGTGTCGCACCGCTATCCGGTCGACGACGATCCCGGCGTCACCGTCGATGGCGCGACCGACCTCGACGACGCCCTCGCGCCGTTCGACGACACCGACGCGGGTGTCGAGCCCGGTCCCGACCGACTCTGGGGCCTCATCTTCACCTCGGGCACCTCCGATGCGCCGAAGGCGGTGATCTGCACGCAGCGCCGGTTCCTCGTCACCGGCACCCGCATGGGGATCATCATGGACCTCACCGCCGACGACACCGGTTACATCTGCATGCCGCTCTTCCACTCCAACGGGCTGATGGTCGGGTGGGCGCCGTCGATCGTGCTCGGCGCGTCGGTCGGGCTGGGCCGCAAGTTCAGCGCGTCGCGCTGGCTGCCCGACATCCGTCACTACGGCTCGACGTACTTCAACTACACCGGCAAGCCGCTCGCCTACATCCTCTCGGTGCCCGAGCAGCCTGACGATGCCGACAACCCCTTGCGGGTGGCCTTCGGCAACGAGGGCTCTCCGGAGGTCGTCGACCGGTTCGCCGAGCGCTTCGGTGTCGACGTCATCGACGCCTACGGCGCGACCGAAGGCGGCGTGGCGGTGAACCGTGACGCCGAGGAGCGCGCCGGCGCGCTCGGGCAGGTCAACGACAAGGTCTGGGTCGTCGACGAGGACGGCACGGAGAAGCCCCGGGCGAAGTTCGATGCCGACGGCCGTCTGTTGAACGCAGAGGAGTGCGTCGGCGAGATCGTCAACACCGCCGGAGCCGGCCCGTTCGAGGGCTACTACAACAACGACGAGGCCAACGCCAAGACGCTTCGCTTCGGCTGGTACTGGACCGGCGACCTCGGGTACATCGACGACGACCGCTACCTCTACTTCGCGGGTCGCAACGCCGACTGGCTCCGCGTCGACGGCGAGAACTTCCCGGCGGCACCGATCGAGGCCGAGCTCGCGCAGCACCCCGACGTCGTGCTCGCTGCGGTCTACGGCGTCCCCGACGACCAGGCCGGCGACCAGGTGATGGCCGGCCTCGTGCTGCGCGACGGCGCGACGTTCGATCCCGCCGCCTTCGCCTCGTGGCTCGACGGACGCGACGCCATCGGGCCGAAGTGGCGTCCGCGCTACGTGCGCGTGCTGGACGACCCGCCGACCACGGGCACCAACAAGATCATCAAGCGGACCCTCGTGCACCAGAAGTGGCGCGCCGACCGGGTCGGCGGCGACGCGGTGTACGTGCGTGGACGCGGCGAGGACGTCTACCGGCCGTTCACCACCGACGACGAGCAGGCCCTTCGCGAGTCGTTCGACCACTATCAACGCGCCCGCTTCTGGGATCTCTAGTGGACCTGAGCTTCACCGAAGAGGAGCAGGCGTTCGCGGACGAGATCCGCGCCTGGCTCGACGCCAACCTCGAGCTGCCGCCGCAGCACGCGTCGCTCGACGACGAGGTCGCGTGGGGCCGCGCCTGGCAAGCGAAGCTCGCGGCAGACCGCTGGGTCGGCATCCACTGGCCCCACGAGTACGGCGGTCGTGGCGCGTCGCCGGTGCAGGTCGCGATCTTCAACATGGAGTACGCGCGCTCGCGGGCCATGCAACCCGTGAACCGCGTCGGCGTCAACAACGTCGGTCCCACGATCCTCGCGTTCGGGACCGACGAGCAGAAGCGTCGCTGGCTGCCGGGGATCCTCGACGCGAGCGACATCTGGTGTCAGCTCTTCAGCGAGCCCGGCGCGGGCTCTGACCTCGCCGCGCTCAGCACCAGGGCGGTGCGCGCCGACGGCGGTTGGCTCGTGAGCGGCCAGAAGGTGTGGACGAGCTACGCGCAGTGGGCGCGGTGGGGGATCTGCCTCGCGCGCACCGACCCGGACGCGCCCAAGCACGCAGGCATCTCGTATCTCGTCGTGGACATGCAGGCGCCCGGCGTCGACATCCGGCCGCTCCGTCAGATCACCGACGAGACCGAGTTCAACGAGGTGTTCCTCGACGAGGTCTTCGTGCCCGACGACCAGCTCGTCGGTGGGCTGAACCAGGGTTGGTCGGTCGCGAGCACCACGCTCGCCCACGAGCGCGGCACGATCTTCGCCTTCAAGGAGCAGGTCGTCCACGAGGTGTTCCTCGACGAGCTCTGGGCGATGGCCCACGAGCGAGGTGTGCTCGACGACGTGGAGGTCGCCGACGCGCTCGCGCAGTCGTTCGTCGAGACCCGCGTGCTCCGGCTGCACAACGTGCGAACGCTGTCGCGCCTGGCGCGGGGGATCGAGCCCGGTCCGGAGACGAGCGTCGTGAAGCTGGCCTGGACCGACATGACCCAGCGGCTCTCGGCGACCGCGGTCGACGTCACCGGCGCAGCCGCGCCGCTCTGGCGCGGCGCCCACGACCTGCCGGGCGACGGACGCTGGCAGCGCCAGTGGCTCTGGAGCGCCGCGGCCTCGGTCGCCGGCGGCACGTCCGAGGTCCAGAAGAACATCGTCGCCGAGCGCATGCTGGGCCTCCCGCGGGGCTGACCGGGTCCCTCCGGCGCGGTCGACCGTCCGACACCTACCGACTGAGGAAGACCGTGGTCGCGGCGACGATCGCTCCGAGGCGCGCGGCCTCCTTGGTGGTCCGCTCCTCGTCCGCGGTGTCGAGGGTCCACCGCGTCTCTGCAGGCATCCCGATCCCCGTGCTGAAGCTGACGATCACTGCTCCCTGCCGCTCGTCGACGTGGAGCTCCACGGCATCCACGGCCGACCCCTGGGCGTCGAGACCAGCGCGGGCTGCGCGCGTCACCTGGTGGACGAAGTCATCGTGGTCCAATGACACCGGCGGCGTGGGTGACGGGTTGTATCGCCGGACGTCGATCCCACCGAGCGGGATGCGCGCTGTCTCCGTGCCCAGCCGGGGATCCAGGCCGATCACCTGGTGCTCTTGCGCGCTGGAGCTGAAGACCAGGGTCCAGAGGATGCCGTCATCAGACGCGACCAGGTCGTGGGCTTGGCCCGGGAAGACGATCGTGTTTCGCGGTTCGAGGGTGTCGATGTCGAGTCCGATCACGGCGGACCGGATGTCGTCTGTGCTCCACTCGACGGTTTCGCCGGTCACGTCATCGGTCCAGCTCGGCGGCATGTCGTCCAACAGCCAGATGGTGTCGTCTGCTTCCGCGAGCGCCTCGACGGAGCTGCTGATCTCCACCGTCGCCTCGCGATCGCTGCCTCGGTCGAGTCGACGAAGGGCGGCACGCGGTGGGAACGATCGCGATTCGGTTGCGATCCAGATGTGTCGACGTCCGCCAACCAGCGCTGAGGCCGTGCCATCGTTCACCGAGTCGGCACCGTTCGCCCTGACACGGTGAGCGGTGCGGTCGGTGTGCTGCGTCCGCATCGTCGTGCCGTCGACGGCGATGCGCTGGATCCCGGGGGTCGACGCGAGCAGCGTCGCGACGCCAAGTTCCGCGTTCTCGGGTGTCAGCGTGGTCCGTACCGCCCCGGACGCGACATCGAGTTCGAACCAACCGTCGTCGACCGCGTCCTCGACCCATACGGTCTCGTCGGAGGCCACGATCGACGGGATGTGCCATCGGGGCCGCGGCTTCGCTAGCGCGGCGGCCGCGTTCGGGAGCTCGATCACCTGCTCCACGGTTGCGGAGGTCGGGTCGATCACGACCACGAGCGGTGCGTTGTCGGTCGGGATCCAGAGACGGCCTCCGGCGTACGCCAGGTACCAGGCCGACGCCCCCTGCTCCTCGTCGTCCTCGTCGTCCTCGTCGTCCTCGTCGTCCTCGTCGTCCTCGTCGTCGTCCTCATCCAGCGCGCGACCCACTGGATCGTCCCGTAGCTCAGTGAACCACCGGGGGTGCATCGTGCCATCGACGTCGAGGGCGGCTTCGTCCGCTGTGGGCATGACCGCGTCCACGGCGAAGCTGACCTCGATGCCCGTCCAGCAGTCGGCACGCAGCGTCGCGATCGCGGCTCCGCAACCGCGGCACAGGAGGTTGAGCGGCGGCAGGCCATCGGGCCCGCAGCAGCCGATCCACTCGCCGCGGCGGTCGTGCCATCGCACGGCAACGACGTCGGTCGGATGGGTGACGACGCGGGCGGACCCGTCGCCGTCATCGCTACTCGTTGCCGGATCGACGAGGAAGGTGCCCGGTCGCGCGTTGGTGTGGTCCGCCTCGTCAGGCGCCCGAGGTGACAGCGAGCGGGTCAGTGGTGAGCGGCACCGGCTGCACGAGAGGACGGTCACGCCGCGAGCCTGCCGCACCCGTGCGATGCGTGCTCACCGAATTGGTGCACGAGGAGCGCGGCTACGGTCGCCGCAATGGTGCGGGTCACGGGGTTCGACCATGTGGTGCTCGTCTGTCGGGACGTGGAACGGTCCCTGACCTGGTACGTCGACGAGCTCGGCCTCATGCCGGAGCGAGTGGAGGAGTGGCGGTCCGGCGCCATCCTCTTTCCTTCGGTCCGCGTCGACGCTACGACGCTGATCGACCTGCTGCCCGGCGAGCCGTCCGGCACCAACGCCGACCACGTCTGCCTCGTGATCGAGCCCGAGGACCTCGAAGCGCTGGCCGCCTCGGGGCGCTTCGACGTCGTGGGCGAGGGGCCAGTGAGCGGCCTCTACGGCGCCCAAGGCTACGCCACCAGTCTCTACGTGCGTGACCCTGACGCCAACGTCATCGAACTGCGCTCGTACTCTTAGCGCTCCGAACGTCCCGAAGGGCGGCGCCGGGTCTCCCGGCGCCGAGGGAGTGCGACCATGAAATGGAGTGTTACGGTCGCGCCGAACAAGTGAGGGTGTGTCTCGATGCTCCCTCGTTCCGCACAGCAAGGGAGCACCTGCAAGTGGCTACAGGCACTGTGAAGTGGTTCAACGCCGAGAAGGGTTTCGGCTTCATCGCCCGCGAGGGCCAGCCGGACGTGTTCGTGCACTTCTCGGCGATCCAGGGCACGGGCTACCGGACCCTCGAAGAGGGTCAGGCCGTGGAGTTCGACGTCGGCCCCGGCCGCAAGGGCGAAGAGGCCCAGAACGTCCGCGTCGTCTGAGCGACGAACGTCCCGGAGGGCGGTGCCGGGTATCCAGGCGCCGAGTGAGTGCGACCGGGAAGTCGTCTGAGACACCAGCACTTCGGAGAACTACGGCACCACGGCTCGCGCGCCCACCCACAAGGTGAGGCGCGCGAGTCGTAGGTAGCCCATCCGCTCGTACACCGGCTGACCCAGGTCACTGGCGAAGAGCATCGCGGGAAGCTCCGGCGCGGCCAACGTCGCCGCCCAGGTGAGCGCCGCACCCACGCCTTTGCCGCGCATGCGCTCGTGGGTGGAGATCCACTCCACGTCCACGAACGAGTCGGTGACGTGCGCCGCCGC
>CAZKTS010000100.1:0-9576 GCA_964555735.1 uncultured Bifidobacteriaceae bacterium | reverse complement strand
CGATCACGGGCACGGTTCCGACCGTCACGGACTTCTACGACGACCCGGGCACCACGCTCTCGTCCGAGTTCACGGTCACCAACACCGGCGGGCTCTCGAGTGGCCTGCTGACGCTCACCCTCGACAACCAGACCGGCTCGGGCACGTGGGCCATCGATGTCGGGACGTGCGGATCGGGTTCCGGCCAGCCTGCGCTGGCGGCGGGTGCATCGTGCACCGTGGGCGTCTCCTACCTGTCGGCCAGCCCGACGGATGCGGGCTCGATCCGCATCTCGGTGAGCGCTTCGCCCGGTGGCAGCGTGAGCCGGACGATCCAGGGAGCCACGACCACCAACACGCACCTGGCCTTCGGCGTCTCGACCCTCAACATCGATGACAGCAACGCGCCGGGTGCGACGAGCCAGACCGTCACGCTCTCGAACGTCCCTGCCGTCGCGACGTCGACCGTGAACCTCTCGATCGTCGGCGCATCGGGCACGGGAACCTTCTCAATGAACCCCGGCACCTGCACGCTGGGGATCGGGGCCGGCGGCAGCTGCACGGTGACGGTCTTCTACCAGAACGACACCGCGAGCGGCTCCGGCGCTGCGACGCTGCAGGCCGACGGTTCCGACAACACGGTGACCGTCGCGCTCACCGGGAGCGGCACCGGGACGCCGAACGTCCTCACCGCCCCGCCCACTGCGACGGTGGACGACCCGGTGGCCATCGGGTTCTCCAGCGTGACCGTCACCATCACCAACACGGGTGCCGTGCCCACCGGAACGCTGACGTCGATCCTCAACAACGGCACCGGTACGGGATCCATCAACAAGGGCAACGACACCTGCGACGGCGCACAGATCGGAGCCGGGGCAACCTGCACCGTCGAGCTCAACTACGCCGGCAGCAATGTCGGTGACGTCAAGGAGGTCGACCTCCAGGTCAGCGGCTTCCCCGGCGGCTTCGTCTCGGTGCACGTGACCGCGACGACCATCGCGTAGACGGCACGCCTCCGGAGAGCGTCGACGGCCCCGGACTCCGGTCCGGGGCCGGGGCGCGTCGGGTGCGCCTACGGCTGCGCCTGCACCTCGCGCAGCGCGGCGTAGGCGTTGGCGGCGTACGGCCAGCCGCCGTAGTGCGCGAGGTGCACGACCCACTCGTGCAGCTCCTCGGCCGAGAGGTCCTCGGACTCGTACGCCGCGCGCAGGTGGGCGACGAGCGGGTCCTTGAGTCCGGTGAGCGCGACCGCCGTCAGCGACACGAGACGGCGGTCGCGTCGCGCCAGACCCGGTCGGGTCCAGACCCGGCCGAAGACGTGGTCGGTCGTGAACTCGGTGTACGGGTCGTCCGACGGCGGGGGCTCGAACCGCATGACGTTGCGGAATGACGCCTCCGCGTCGGCTCGCAGCTGGTCGTCACTCATCCGGTGCTCCTCCGGTCGGGCTCCACGCCCGGGCCTCGAGCGCCAGCGCGGCGTCGAGGCTCGGAGCGGTGAGGTTGGTCCACATCGTCTGCTTGGCGAGTGCGAGTGCGTCCCGGTCGTGTTCGGCGAGGCCGCGTGCGATCGCGAGCGCGCTGCCGACCGCGTCGTCGTCCACGAGCTGCTGCACGAGCCCGATGCGCTCGGCCTCCTCGGCGTCGAAGAAGCGGTTGGTGATCAGCAGCTCGAACGGGATGCCGGCCGGCGCGAGCCGGGGGAGGTGGAACGAGAGGCCGGTCTCACCGGCGCTCAGGCCCATCCGGAGTGCCTGCACGTTGAAGCGGGCCGCGCGCACCGCAACGCGGATCTCGCAGGCCCCGGCGATGGCGAGTCCGCCGCCGACGGCCACCCCATTGATCGCCGCGATCACGGGTTGGGGCGTCGCCCGGATGCGCTGCACGACGTCGCCGAAGTACTCCTGCCCCCGCATCCCCGCGGCCACGCCGTAGAGCCCTTCGGTCACGGGTGAAGCGCCGACGTCCTTGAGGTCCAGCCCGGCGCAGAACGCGCGTCCGGCGCCGGTGAGCACGATCACGCGGACGTCGGGGTCGGCACCCAGCGCGGCGAACGTCTCCTTGAGCGCGGTGATCGTCGGCATGCTCAGCGCGTTGAGCCGTTCGGGCCGGTCGATCGTGACCAGCGTGACGCCATCGGAGGGTGTGGACCTGGTGACGAGATCGCTCACGAGCGGAAGCCCGTCACGAGAAGTTCGGCCGGCGCTTCTCGGTGAACGCGGCGACGGCCTCGGTGAAGTCGCCGGCGTGCGACGCGAGGATCTGCGTGCGGTTCTCCAGGTGGATGGCGGCGTCGAGACTCGGCGCGGCGAGGTTTGCCCACATGACCTCCTTGGTCATGACGACCCCGAACGGCGCCAGCCCGAGGATGTCGTCGGCCAGCGCGAGCGCGGCATCGAGCACCTCGCCGTCCGGGGCGACCCGGCTGACCAGCCCGATGCGCGCCGCCTCGTCAGTGTCGATCACTCGCCCGGTGAGCATGAGCTCGAACGCGCGGGACGCGCCGATGAGGCGGGGGAGCGCGTAGCTCACGCCGACATCGCAGCCGGAGAGCCCGACGCGGATGAACTGCGTGCCGAACCTCGCGCTCTCGGCCGCGACGCGGATGTCGGAGAAGAGGGCGAGCGACAGACCGCCGCCGACGGCCGGGCCGTTGATCGCGGCGATCACCGGCTGTGGGCTCGTTCGCAGCCTCGGCATCAGCGCGGCGATGTGCTCCTGGGTGCGCATGCCGCCGGCCGGGCCCTTGAGCCCGGCCGACTTGGTCGACCCGGTGGTCGCGCCCGACTTCAGGTCGAGGCCGGCGCAGAACGCCGTGCCCTCGCCGGTCAGCACGACCACACGCGTCCCGTTGTCGCGGTCGAGGTCGTCGAGCGTGCGGTGGAGCTCGTCGACGAGGTCCCAGGAGAGCGCGTTGCGGGCGTCGGGCCGGTCGAGCGTGATCACCTTCACCTGGGGGACGGGTTGGTCCACCCGCAGCAGCTCGGCCATCAGAGCACCAGCTCGGCCATCGTGCGGAGCACGTCGGGGTTGCCCGCGCCGAGGAGGATCGATGTCACCATCGACTCCTCCCAGACCGCGAGGTCGTCGCGGATCTTCTCCTTCGGGCCGATGAGCGAGATCTCCTCGACCATCGACCGGGGGACGGCGGCGGTGGCCTCGGCCTGCTTGCCGTCGAGGTAGAGGTCCTGGATCGTCGTCGCCTCCGCCTCGTAGCCGAGCCGGCAGAAGACGTCGAAGTGGAAGTTCATGCCCCGCGCGCCCATCCCGCCGACGTAGAGGGCGATCATCGGCTTGAGCGCGTCGGCCGCCCGCTCGACGTCGTCGTCGATCACCACCACCACGGTGGGCAGGATCTCGAAGTCGCCCGGGCCGCGGCGCGCGCCGGGCTTGTCCCACCCCGCGGCGAGCTCGTCGCGGTACATCGAGTCGTGCTTCGGCGAGTAGAAGATCGGGAACCAGCCGTCGGCGATCTCGGCGGCGAGGGCGACGTTCTTCGGACCTTCTGCGCCGATGAAGATCGGTGTGTCCGCGCGTCGCGGGTGCGTGATCGGCTTGAGCGGCTTCCCGAGCCCGAGGCCCCCGGGATACGGGAGCGGGTAGTGCGGCCCGTCGTTCTCCACCGGTGCCTCGCGGGCCAGCACCTGGCGCACGATCGACACGTACTCCCGGGTGCGCGCGAGCGGCTTCGGGAACGGCATCCCGTACCAACCCTCGACGACCTGGGGGCCGGATACGCCGAGCCCCAGCACGAACCGGCCCTCCGAGAGGTGGTCCATCGTGAGGGCGGCCATCGCGGTCGCCGTGGGCTGACGTGCCGACAGCTGGATGAGGTCGGTGCCGAGCCGGATCGTGCTGGTGCGCGATCCCCACCACGCGAGCGGCGTCAGGGCGTCGGAGCCGTAGGACTCCGCGGTCCACACCGAGTCGAACCCGAGGCGCTCGGCCTCGAGGATCTGCTCGAGGGCGTTCGCCGGCTGCTGCGCACCCCAGTACCCCATTTGTAGGCCGAGCTTCATGGTCGACCTCGCTCCGGCGTCCCGGCCGTCCGGCCACGCCTCCGCTGCGTCTCGTGTTTCATGTGCGCGAACCTACAGACTTCGCGATCAGGGGGACTCAAATGGCGGCGCTCGACGGGTACGGCGCGCTCGTGACCGGTGGCGGCAGCGGCATCGGGGAGGGCTGTGCACTCGCGCTCGCACGCGACGGCGCGGTCGTCACGCTCTGCGGTCGCACCGCGGACAAGCTCGACGCCGCCGCCCAGCGGATCCGCGACGCCGTTCCCGGCGCCGGCGTGCACACGATCGCGGCCGACGTGACCGTCGACGAGCAGGTGCGGGCGGCCGTCGCCAAGGCGACGGAGGAAGGCGGCGGTCTCGATGCAGTCGTCGCGTCGGCCGGGGGCTCGCTGCACATGGGGCCGCTCCACCTGGCCGACCCCGATGCGGTGCGCGCCACGCTCGACCTCAACATCATGGGCACCTTCCTGACCCTGAAGCACGCCGCGCCCCGCCTCGCCGACTCCGGTGGCGGCTCGTTCGTGGGCATCTCGTCGCACGCCGGGCTCGACACGTTCCGCTTCCTCGGCGCGTACGGCGCGGCCAAGGCCGGTCTCGACCACCTCGTGCGCGTCGCGGCCGACGAGCTCGGCGCGGCGCGCGTCCGGGTGAACTCGATCCGTCCGGGGATCGTCGACAACGAGCTCATGTCGGCCATCACGGCCGGGAGCCCGGTGCTCGACAGCTACCTCGAGCTCACCCCGCTGCACCGGGTCGGGACCGTCGACGACGTCGGTGCGCTCGCCCGCTTCCTCTGCGGCCCGGAGTCCTCGTGGATCACCGGGCAGAACATCAGCATCGACGGCGGGCAGTCGCTGCGCGGCGGCGCCGACTACGGCGCGTTCGCCGAAGCCGCCTACTCCTCCGACCCCGGCTGGTCCCTCGTCGTGGAAGCGGAGTCGTAGCCGTGCTCGGAGAGCGGGACGGCGGAGCGGAGCGACCCGGCAAGGTCGAGGGCGAGTGATGGACGTCGAGGGCAAGGTCTTTCTGGTCACGGGTGGGGCGAGCGGGATCGGGCGCGCCACGGCGCTCGAGATGGCGCGGCGCGGGGCGGACGTCGTCGTGGGCGACGTCAACGACGAGCGCATCGAGGAGGTGCGGGCCGAGGTCGAGGGTCTCGGCCGCCGGTTCCTCGGCGTGCATTGCGATGTCACGCAGGACGCCGACATGGAGCGCCTCCGCGACGAGGCGCTCGCCACCATGGGCGAGGTCGACGTCGTCATGCTCAACGCCGGTGTGGCGATGATCGGGCCTCCCGAAGGCCTCTCGATGGACGAGTGGAAGTGGATCTTCGAGATCAACTTCTTCGGGATCGTGCGTGGTGTGCAGGCGTTCCTCCCGCACCTGCTGGCGCGGGGGAGCGGGCACCTGGTGAACACCGCGTCGGTCGCCGGCCTCTTCGCGTACGCGTGGGACCACCCCACCTACATCGCGGCCAAGCACGCGGTCGTCGGGCTCACGGAGTCGCTCGCGCTCTACCTCCGCCCGAACGGGATCGGCGTCTCGGTGCTCTGTCCGAGCCTCGTCGCCACCAACATGGGCGAGACGGCGCGCATGGGCGGCATCGACGACATCTCGAAGTGGATCCGGCCGGTCCCGCTGTCGGACCCGCTGCAGCCGGAGGCGGTCGGCACCCTCGTGGCCGATGCCGTGCGCGACGACCGCTACCTGATCCTCACGGACCCCGACGAGATGCGCCCGGTGATCGCCGCGCTCGGCAACGACCCGGACGCGTTCGTGCACGCGCAGATCGAACGGCTGCCGGAGCCGCCGAACCTCTACCGGGAGTGAGGACGAGGCGGAGCGCTACCGCTTGGCGGTGAAGCTCAGCGGGATGTGCTTGAGGCCGTTGATGAAGTTCGACCGCAGGCGGCTCACCGGCGCGGTGATCTCGAGGTCGTCGAGCCGGTCGAGGATCTCGTCGAACATGACGTTGATCTCCATGCGGGCCAGGTTCGCACCGAGGCAGAAGTGCGGACCACCGCCACCGAACGCGACGTGCTCGTTGGGCGTGCGCTCGATGTCGAAGGTGTACGGGTCCTTGAACACCTTCTCGTCGCGGTTCGCCGAGATGTACCAGATGACGACCTTGTCGCCGGCCTTGATGTCCTGGCCACCGAGTCGGACGTCGCTCATCGCGGTGCGGCGGAAGTTCATCACCGGGCTCGCGTAGCGGAGCATCTCCTCCACGGTGCCGGGGAGGAGCGACCGGTCGGCGCGTACCTTCGCGAGCTGGTCGGGGTTGTTGACGAGCTCGACCATCCCGTGCGAGATCAGGTTGCGCGTGGTCTCGTTGCCCGCGACCGAGAGCAGCAGGAAGAACAGGTCGATCTCGAGCCCGCTGAGCTGCTCGCCGCCGACCTCGGCAGTGGTGAGCACCGAGATGAGGTCGTCCTTCGGATCGGCGCGCTTCTGCTCGGCGAGCTGCGCGGCGTACGCGTACAACTCCATCGACGCCTGCTGGGCGATCTCCTCGGTGATGCCGTACTCGGGGTCGTCGGCCCCGATCATACGGTTGCTCCAGTCGAAGAGCTTGTGGCGGTCCTCCTGCGGCACGCCCATGAGGTCGGCGATCACCTGGAGCGGCAGCTCCGACGCGACGTCGGTGACGAAGTCGCACGAGCCGCGGTCGGCGATCTTGTCGACGATCTCGGTGGCGCGCTTGCGCATCGTCGACTCGAGCTCGCTCACCATGCGTGGCGTGAAGCCCTTGTTGATGAGGCGGCGGTACCGCGTGTGCAGCGGCGGGTCCATGTTGAGCATGAGCAGGCGCTGCTGCTCGAGGTTCGCGTCGTCGGGGTCCCACATGAAGACCAGACGCTCCGCCGACGAGAACGTGGCGTTGTCGCGGTTGACGGTGACGACGTCGTCGTAGCCCGTCACGCACCAGAACGGGTCGGCCGAGCCCTGGGCGCCGTCGAACGCCGCGTCACCGGGATGCCAGTAGACGGGCGCCTCCTTGCGGAGGAGCTCGAACCAGTCGTGGGGCACGCCCTCGACGAAGCGGTCCTTGTCCCAGAGGTTGATGTCGGCCAGAGCGGGGGTGGTGGTCGCCATGGGCCCGAGAGTAGTGGGATCTGACGGTCCGTCAGGAGGCGAAGGCCGGGATCACTTCCTTGCCCATGAGCTCGATCGACTGCATGACCTTCTCGTGGGGGATGTTGTACGGGTTCACGAGGCAGAGCAGCAGGTCGCAGCCCGCCGCCTCGTAGCGCTGCAGCGTCTCGATGCACTCGGCGGGGTCGCCCACCACCCCCGCGCCCGCCTCGTGGATGTAGTCGAACGTCAGGTGGTCGAGGACCCCCTCGCGGTCGTGCTGGAGCGCGCTGGCCGCGTAGTCGTACGTGCCCAGCTCCTGCTTGCGCTCCTCCATCCACTCCGCGACCGAGCCGATGAGACGGGCGCCGGCCTTCGGGTACCACTCGAACGACTCGCGGGCGACGTCGTACGCCTCGTCCTTCGTCGGCGCGCAGTGCACCATGGTGAAGGTCGCCGCGGTCTCGTTCTTGAACTTGCCGACGGGCTCGGCGCACTCGCTGAGGCCCTTGCGGTACAGGTCGATGCTCTCGGTCAGCTCTTCGGGGGGCTTGCCGACCGTGAACGAGCAGAGCCCGATGCCCTGACGACCGACCTCCTCGTGCCCCTGCGGCGAGCTGGTGGCGCCGAAGATCGGCGGGTGCGGGTCCTGCAGCGGTTTGGGCTGCACGCGGCGCGGCGCGCCCATCTTCCAGTACTTGCCGTCGGCCTGGTAGTGCTCCTCGGTCCAGGCGCCGACGATGTGCCCGAGCGCCTCCTTCCACATCGCGCGCGTCTCGTCGGGGTCGACGTCGAAGCCCTCGAGCTCGAGGCGCGTGGACGAGCGGCCGGTGCCGAAGTCGACGCGACCGTCGGACAGGAGGTCGAGCACGGCCGCCGACTCCGCGCTGCGGATCGGGTGGTTGTACGGCTGGGGGAGCAGTCGCACGCCGTATCCGATGCGGATGTTCTTGGTGCGCGCCGCGATCGCGCCGTAGAGCACCTCGGGGTTCGAGCAGTGGGAGTACTCCTCGAGGAAGTGGTGCTCCACGGTCCAGAACGCGTGGAAGCCGACCTCGTCGCCGAGGATCGCCTGCTCCAGCGTGTTCTTGTACGCCGCGTGCTCCTTGCCCTTCGTGAACGGCTTCGGCACCGGGATCTCGTAGAACAGCGCGAACTTCATCTTCTTCTCCGCTCCTGGCGCGACAACGCGTTCTCGGGGACGATACGCCCATGCGGGGACTGCAGGACAAGGTGTGTGTGGTGACCGGCGCGGCGTCGGGGCTGGGTGAGGCGACATGTGGGCGGCTCGCCGAGGAGGGCGCGACGGTCGTCGGGTTCGACCTGCACGGCCCGGTGGCGGTCGACGTCACCGACGAGGCGGCCCTGGAAGCGGCGTTCGACGCGGTGGTCGCGGAGCACGGGCGCGTCGACGTGCTCGCGACGTTCGCCGGTGTCGCGGGTGGCGGACCGATCCACTCGATGGACGCGGCGGAGTGGTCGCGCGTCATCGGCGTCAACCTCACCGGGACGTTCCTGTCGTGCAAGCACGCGCTCCGCCACATGGTCGAGCAGCGATCGGGGAGCATCGTCACGGTCGCGAGCGTCGAGGGGATCGAGGGCACCGAGGGCGGGAGCTCGTACAACGCGTCGAAGGGTGGTGTGGTGCTGCTCACCAAGAACATGGCGATCGACTACGGACGCAAGGGCATCCGGGTGAACGCGGTGTGCCCGGGCTTCATCGACACGCCGATGTTCCGCTCGGTGATGGGCAGCGAGGGGATGAGCGCGTACCGCGAGGAGTACCGCGAGCACCACAAGCTCGGGCGCTTCGGTCGGCCCGACGAGATCGCCGCGGCGACCGCCTTCCTGGCGTCCGACGACGCATCGTTCATCACCGGCCACGCCCTGGTGGTCGACGGTGGGTACGTGGCCGGGATGCGCACCGGGTTGTCGAGCCTCATGGGCCTCGACTGATCCACGCGGCTCGGGCGGTGGGCTAGACAACTGGCCGTCCGAGACGGGGGGTCGGGGCATGTTGGGTCTGTCGAAGGCCGGGAAGTGGATGGCGCTCGTCGCGCTGGTCACGATCCTGTCCGGTCTGCTGTTCGGGTACGACCAGGGCGTCATCTCCGGCGCGCTGCCGTTCATCGACAAGGACTTCCACCTCAGCGACCTGCTCGAAGAGGTCGTGACGTCGTGGGTCACGCTCGGCGCGCTCGTCGGCGCCCTGCTCGCCGGCGCGCTCGCCGACCATCGTGGCCGCCGGAAGACCCTGATCATCGCGGGCGCGCTGTTCTTCGTCGGAGCGCTCGTACAGGCGACCGCGCCCGACACCGCAGTGCTCGTCGTCGGGCGCTTCATCATCGGCTTCGGGGTGGGCATCGCGTCCGTGGCGGCTCCGCTCTACGCCGCGGAGATGGCGAGCGCGAAGAACCGCGGTCGCCTCGTGTCCTCGTACCAGCTCGCGATCACGATCGGCATCCTCGTCGCCGAGATCGTCGACGCGATCCTGAGCAGCTCCGAG
>CAZKTS010000099.1:0-8812 GCA_964555735.1 uncultured Bifidobacteriaceae bacterium | reverse complement strand
GCCTCACAGTCGTAGACGAGGCGCGCTTGGGGCTGGGTGTGGACGACCGCGTCCGCGACGTCGTGCCCGGTGTCGGGACGGCTCACCACGACGATGTCGCACTCGAATCGGTGGGCGGCAAGCCAGTCGTCGGGGGGGACGTCGGTCACGACCTCCACGCCGACGGCGTGGAGCGCAGCCGCCGACGCCTCGTCGTCGGCGAAGCCCGCGGCCAGCAACGTGACGTCGGCGTCGGGGAGCGCCGCGAGCTCCTCGAGCAGTGCGACCGCGCGGGGATAGCCCGCACCACGCGCCGCGCGCGGCAGGCGGTCGATGACGACGATCCGCTGGCGACCCGAAGCACTCACGCGGGCGGCGTCCGCGTGCGCTCGTAACGGGCGCGGAGCCAGCGCGTGTACCGGAAGATCTTGGTTGCGTGCAGCCGTTCGATCTCGGCCTGACGCTCCGCGGACTCGGCGCGGGACTCGTCGAGTGCCTGCTGGAGCTCCGCGCGCTGCTCGGCCTGCTCCCGCTCGAGGAACGCGAGGTGCTCACCGAAGACGGTCCGCTGCTCGTCGAGACGCGCGGTCTGGGCCCGCACCGCCGTCTCGAGGTTCTGCACGTACGCGTCGACGTCGTCGCGGACGACCGAACCGGCATCGGATCCAGCGCGTGACCGAACCGTCACCGCAGCCCGGTCGAACGCGTCGTCGAGGTCGTCGCAGGCATCGGCCCACGCGAGCTCGTCGCAGACGACCCGTCGCCCGTCGACGCGCACCGGGAGCTGCGCCAGCGAGGCGGGATCGCCGACCAGCTCGACCTCCCGTCCGTAGGCGCAGGCCGCGACCGCGATCGCCGGCTCGTCGGTGACGACGAGCGACGCCGCTTCGACGAGCACGAGCAGCTCGGTGGCCGAGACGTCCTTGCGGAGCTCGAGCGCGTCGTCGCGCCCGAGATCCTGGGGCGACCACCCCACGACCCGTTGCGCGCCGTCGAGCCGGCGCCTCGTCGCGTCGTCGAGACCCGCCGGGTCGCGCAGCAGCACCGCGGCGTACGACTCGGCCGGCGGGGGCAGCTCACCGCGCGCCCGCAGCTCCCAGCTCGCGGTGCGCAGCCCGTCCGGCGTGAGCGGCCGGGCGATCGCACACACCGCGCGCAGCGGTTCGATCCCCAGCACGACGGTGTCGGACGCGGCTCCCGTATCGGTCCACGAGAGGCGAAGCACGGAGTCGTCGTGGTGCGGCGCCGGCGACAACACGGCGACCTCCGGGACCCGCCGCGCGAGCTCATGGGCGAGCACGAGGTTCGCGAGGACCAACACCAGCGCGTCGTCGGCGGCGGATTCGAGGAGCGCGACCGCGATCGGCCCAGGCGCCATGCGGGTGAGTCTCGCACACGTCCGCGCGGCGGACATCGGGGGTCGCGGAGCCCCACCGGGATCGCGCGCTACCGTGCGGCGTCTCCGAGGAGGGTCATGGCCCGACGTGCATCCAAGCGGCGGCTGCGGCGCGCGTCACGTCGAGCCCGCAGCCGCGAGCCCTATTCGGCCGTGTTGGTCAGCGAGTCCGAGGTCGAAGCCGCAGTCGACATCCTCGGGGAGCCGCACCCGCACTACCGCGGCAAGAGCTGGGACCTGTGGCGCGGACTGCGCGTGGTCCTCGACCGCCATCCCGATCCCGCGACGCCGATCCTCGACGGCGGCGCCTCCTACTCACCGTTCCTCGAGGCACTCCAGGATCTCGGCTACGAGCAGCTCGTCGGCTGCGACCTGGTCAGCGAGGGCCTCGCACGGGGCCCGGCCATCTCCCTCGCGCTCGCCGACGTCACCCGGCTCCCGTTCGAGCAGGAGTCGTTCGACGTCGTCGGCAGCATCTCGGTGCTCGAGCACGGCGTCGACGTCGAGCGCGCGATGCACGAATGGGCACGCGTGCTGCGGCCCGGCGGCAGCCTCGTGCTCTCCACCGACTATCACGACCCGAAGCTCTCGACCGCCGACGTGGATCGCTCGATCACCTTCGGTGCCGAGTGGACGATCTTCGACCGGCCCGGTCTGACCGGGGTGATCGACGCCGCGACCGCGAACGGCCTCGCGCTCCTCGACCCGATCGAGTGGCGCGACTCGGAGCTGCCCGTGATCTGGGGCGGGCGCACCTACACGTTCGCGTTCCTCGCGTTCGCGAAGCCGCCGACCGCCTGACGGGTCGATCAGGCGGGCAGGCGGTCGAGCCAGCCGAGGAGCGCGGCCACGGCGCGCGGGTCGTGGCGCAGCTCGTGCCCCGCGGCCTGCACCAGGTGCAGCTGCGCCCACGGGCCGCCGGCCTCGGCGATCGCGCGGGCGTCGCTCGGGTCGACGACGCGGTCATCGGAGCCGTGCAGCACCAGCATCGGCCGCGGCGCGACCGCGCGGGCGGCAGCCTCCGCATCGATCGCCGCGAGCTCGCGCGCCCACGCGGTCGGTGAGGGCGGGAAGTCGTCGTCGCGGATCATGCCGATGCGACGCGAGTAATCCAGGAAGCGGCTCGGGTCCCGGCCCCAGTCCTTGAGCGTTGCCGGTGCGGCGAGGGTCGCCACACCGAGCACGCGCTCATCGGCCGCGGCGGCGCACACCGCCAGGGTGCCGCCTTCGGCGATCCCGACCAGCCAGACGTCGCGCACGTCGTCGCGCCCGCTCAGCTCGTCGACGACGTGCCGAACGTCCTCCAGCCACCCGTTCACCGAGAAGTCACCGTCGCTCCCGCCCGTGCCCCGGAAGTTGAACGCCAGCGCGAGGCAGCCCGATTCGCGCGCGATGCGGTCGGCGAGCTCGGGAAACGTCGTGGCCGACGCGACCGCGCCACGCGGTCCGGTGGGGAACCCGTGACAGAGCGCGACGCTCGGCCACGGGCCGGTGCCCGCGGGACGCGCGATGTACGCCGAGAGGCGCGTGTGCTCGAGGGCGATGGCCGTGTCCAAGCGCCCAAGTATCCTCGACCGCGTGCGAGCACCGGCATTCAAGGAGTGGGCGGTCGTCGTGCGGGCGCTCCTCACCGGCGAGCAGATCCTCGACGTCCGCAAGGGCGGCATCCACGAGGAGGGCCGGCACTTCGGTCTGCGGGCCACGCGGTGCTGGCTCTACCCCACGGCCGAGCATCAGCGGGCCGAGCTCCTCAAGCCGGCCTACCAGCGCTGGATCGACGACAGCGACGCGGCGCCGGTCGGCGAGCCCATCCGCATCGCGGGCTGGGCCGACGTGGTCGGGGTCGCCACCGTCGTCGACGACGCCGACCTCGCCGCGCTCGACTCGAAGCTCATCTGGAGCGACTCGTACCTCGAGTCGCGCTTTCGGTGGAAGCGGCGCGATCCGCTGTGGGTGCTCGCGTTGCGCGCGCATCGACTCCTCGAGCCGATCACGGTGCCGTGGTCCGACGCCTACGGCGGCTGCACGTCGTGGGTGGACCTCGCGGGGGTGCCCGACGACCCCGCGACGCTGCCGAGCGAACCTGCGCTGACCGACGTCTCGTTCGACGCTCGGCTCTCGCTGCTCTCGAACGGACTCAGCGTGCCGTTCGAGCCCCCGGCGACCTGAAGGGCGCTCAGTCCTCAGCGGCCGCGGACACGGCACGCCGGATCGAGCGGTCGGGCCGGTACCCGCGGTTGCGCGCCTCGGCGAGCGTGTCGGGGCTGAAGGCGAGGTACTGCTCGCTCGCCACCAGGTCGTCGATCGCCGCGGCGGTGGCCTCGCCCGCATCGAGGTCGAGGTCGTACACCCGCTGCGTGCGCTTGTCGCCGAGGTAGCGGAAGTCTTCGAAGCGTCCCGGTCGCGTCATGGCTGCACGGTAGCGAACGCGAAGCGGACGGGATGCAAGCACCCCGTCCGCTCCTTCGGCTGTCGAGAGAACACCGAGCCGCTGGTGCACGGGAGGGACCACTCCCCGTTGGCTCGGTGCTGGTGCGTCGGTGGAACTCCACCAGGCGGTCCAGCCGTTGGTGTGGCCTAGCGGCCGCGCACCTCCAGGGTCCCGGGTTGATCATGCATGTGTTGGACCACCTCCCTTCTCTGGTACGAAACTTGTACCACGCGCGCGACCGGGAGGTGGCGCACTTTCGTCCGGGCGATCCGTCGGCCCGTCGGCTCAGTCGGCGGCGTCGGCGGGCGGGCCGATGGCGCCGATCGCCCGCAGGTACGTCAGCTGCGTCTCGATGACGCCGAAGACCTGCTCGGGCAGGTACGCCTCACCCGTGGCCGCGGCCCGCTCGACGATGTACGCGACCTGCTCGGCACCGCCCACCACCACCGGTCCTGCGGGGTGCGGCTTCGAGCCGTTGGACGACACGCCTTTGCGCTGGAAGAACTCGAGCTGAAGCTCGAGGATGCGTCGCACGTCGTCCTCGGTGAGCGTGGCGGCGACGTCGTCGGGAACGTGCTGCACCACCCACTCGAACGCGTCCTCGGGATCGAAGAGCGCGGCCGGCGGCTCCCGGTAGATCCGGCCGGCTTCGCGGATCACGAACGCCGCCGCGATCGTGATGACCAGGCCGAGCACCAGGAATCCGACGACCAGCTCCACCGCGCCGCCGCCGTGATCTCAGGTGGTCCCGCGGACCGGTGCCACGGTGAGGCCGGTGAGGCTCTCGGGCGCCGACCAGGTGCCGGCGGTGCGCCGCAGCCACCACACGGTGTCGTCGGAACCCTGGAGGAAGACCCACAGGTTCGTGCCGTCGGACACCGCGGTCGGGTTGCACTTGGCGAAGATGCCGAGCGACTCCCAACCACCCCACGAGCCGCCCTCCCAGCGCTGGTGGTACAGCGTGCCGTCGCCACCGCGCCCGAAGACCGACACCGCGGCGCCGTCGGCGGTCGCCACGAGGTCGGACGCGATCGATCCGCCGAGCGCGATCCAGGCCGTCCAGCCGCTCCCGACGTTCTGTCGCGCGTAGGCACCCGCGCCCTCGCCCCGGACGAACACGTGCCGTCCGCCGGGAGTGAGCGCGATCGCCGGGTCGGAGGTGCCGCGACCACCGAGATCGGTCCACCCGGCCCAGCCGCCCTCGTACGCGTTCACCGCGATGTTCCCCTCCGCGCCCCGCACCGCGAAGCTGCTGCGCGCCGCGTCCGAGGCGAGGGCGGGATTCGACGTCGCGAGCCCGCCGAGGTCGACCCAGCCGGACCACGTCGTGCCCACCAGGCGCTTCGTGGCCAGGCGGTTGTTGGTGCCGCGCGTCACCATCTCGTAGCCGGTCCCGTCGAAGCCGATGACCGCGTCGGACGTCGCCACGCCCCCCAACGATTGCCACGCGCTCCACACACCGCCCTGGCGCGACTGCCAGGCCACGGACTTGTCACCCGCGCGCACCACCAGGTCGAGTCGGTCACCGGGACTCGCGACCAGCGACGGTGTGCCCGACGCCGTGCCGCCGAGCGACTCCCAGGCGGCCGACCAGCTCGAGCCGTCGAAGTCGCGGTGCCAGAGCGCGCCGTTGCTCCCGCGTACGACGACCACCACGGCGCCGGGCGCGGGCACGGCGGCGCTGCCGACGGTGGCAACCACCGGCGCGTCGACGAGGGGCGGTGGTGCGTACGCCGCGCAGTTGGCGTTGTGGCCGGCCGTCGCGTTGTCGACGGCACCCGACGGGGAGCACGCGAGCTCAGGGATCGTGTACGGCGGGACGCAGGTGACCATGCGACACGCGATGACGCCGGTGCCGCCGATGAACGGTGCGCATTGGCCGTAGCGGAAGTGGTTGCAGTACACCTTGCGCGTCCCGCAGCCGTCGGCGCAGCGGCACGGTCCGCCGTCGGGGAACTCGTTGCAGTCGATGTAGTACCGGGTGCCGTTGCAGAAGACCGAGTAGTCCGCACGCCACCAACCCGAGGCGATCGAGCCCGGCGGGCAGGCGTTGACGCCCTTGTTGATGACGCAGCAGAACTCGGTGTAGCCGTCGCGGCACAGCGAGCCGCCGCCGCAGTCGGTGATGTAGGTGTACGGCGAGCCGGGCTGCGTGACGACCGCGCAGCCGGTCGCCGCGACCGCGGTGCCGACCATCGTGGCCTTCGACACGAAGCTGCGCCGGGTGAGCGTGCGGTCGAGGACCCCGCTGGCGCGGCTCACGAGCCAGTCGGTGGCGCCGGCGATCGACGTGACCTTCATCGGGCCTGAGTCTCGCGAACCACGACGAGGAGTCGCGGCATCAAGGTCAGCGCCAGGCCCGCGGCCGCGGCGCCGGTCAGCACCAGGAGCAGGAACGGCACGCCGGCCAGCGGCTGCTCGGCGACGACGTCGGCGATGCCGACCCCCGGGTCGATCGCGACCGCCACCGCCGCGGCGGCTGCGGCGACGTCGATCCCGATGTGGAGCCAGGTCGGTGGCGACTCCTCCCGGCCGAAGCAGCCACAGGTGGCGATCGGGAGCCGCCGCAGCAGCGCCACCGCGACGAACCCCGCGAACGCCAGGTACGACACGGCGACGAGCACCGCGGTGGCGCGGTCGCCCCGCACGATCGCCGCGACACCGATCACCGTCTCGAGCGCACCGCCGACGCGCACGAGGAGGCTCGGCGCCGGGACGCCGACCCCGCGCAGCGCGCGCGCAGTGTCGGCCGGGTGGATGGCCTTGGCGAGCCCCGCCACCGCGAGCAGCAGCGCGGCGACGAAGAACGGCCCGACCGCGACGTTCACGGCTCGAGCGGGTCGACGCGGATCGTCGCCAGCACCTCGTTGACCCGCGGGACCGTGGTGTGGCGCTTGTCGTAGCTCCCGAGCACGACGTAGAGGCAGAACGCGCGGCCGGCCTCGTTGCAGAAGACCTGGAGGCCACCCTGACCCTCGAGCGCGCGCTGGAGCATCGACGGGCTGAAGTCGGTGGGCGACACCTCGCGCGGGATGCCGGTGCGGGCCGCGAACAGCGGCTGTCCCGCGTCGGCCGGGTCGAACTCCTTCACGACGACGAACGCGTCGTCGGGCCCGAGGTCGGCGACGAGGTCGCTGCCGTAGTCGGCCGCGTCCGCCGGGATCGGGATCGTCGCGGCGTGGACGACGGGGAAGGAGCGCTCGCCCGCCGGCGCGCTGGGACCGGGGACGTCGGCGGCCTGCACCTCACCGGCCTCGGCGCGGCGGAAGATGCGGCCCTCCCAACCGCCGGGGGCCGCGAACCCGAGGCCGTGCGACGCGAGGGTGCCCATCCGTCAGTGCTCGCGGTCGTGGGCGTGCAGCTGGGCGCCTTCGACCGGGTACAGGCTCGGGTGCCCAGGGTCGATGCCCGCGGCCTTGAGCGCGGCGTCGGCCCGCTCCTCGCGGACGCTGCCCGACCGCCGGCGGCCTCGTCGGGGCGGTGCACCGCTCTCTTCCACCGCCTGCTCCAGCATGTCGGAGAGCTGCTTCCAGGTGCCGGCGGCGCCCTCGCCGACGATCATCCCCGTGGGGCCGTCGACGTACACGAAGTACGGCGCGACCGGGACGTCGAAGTCGGTCCAGGCATCCGTCGACATCACGACAGGAACGTCGCGCGTGGTGAACCGCGCCAGGCGCGCCGGCAGCTCCGCTTCGGGACCCTTGGTGACCGCCACGACGCGCGCGTCGCGGGGCGCCCGGAGGCCGGGCGCCGCGAAGGTGTTCCAGAACTCGACGCACGTGGAGCACCCACTGGTGAGGAAGGCGACCAGCGTGGGGTGGGCGACGTCGACGATCGCGATGCTCACCGCGTCGCCCGTGGGCGACACCCCGCTCACGTCGGCCGCCCGCCGGGCCCCGGACGCGGCGTCGGGCACCGCGCGGATCCGGGGTGAGCCGACCGGGGCGCTCCGCGTCCCCGGCGCTTCGTCGGGGTCGAGACCGGCACCGAGCCCGTGGAGGGCCCGCAGGATCTCCGCGTGGCTGCGGAGGAGCCCGGCGACGAGGACCACGAGGAGGGCGACGACGACCGCGAGGATCGTGACCAGGACGGCCATCCGAGGAGTCTGGCACCTCGCGGACAGGGTCCTCGACGCGACACGGCGCGGCGGAGGGTGCGGGTGCCAGACTCTCCGGATGGCCGAATCCAAGGGTTTCAAGCAGCGCGCGCTCAAGACCGTCGCCGCGCCGCTCCGGGAGAAGGGTCGGCTGGAGTCGCTGCTCCGCTTCACGAAGATGACGTCGGCAAACGGCGCGACCCACCAGACCGCGCTCCCCCACGCGACGTACGCGCCCTGGTGGGGCGATGCCGCCTTCCAGGCCGTCTACACCGAGGTCAAGGCCAACACCTACGTCGACGTGTACCGCCTCTACGAGCTCTGGCGCACCGTGGAGCAGGTGCAGCACCTCGAGGGCGACATCCTCGAGGTCGGCGTGTGGCGCGGCGGCTCGGGCTGCCTCCTCGGCGCTCGGGCGCGCGACCTCGGTCTCGACTCGACCATCTTCCTGTGCGACACCTTCGCCGGCGTCGCCAACGCGGGCGACCGCGACCTCTCGTACACGGGCGGCGAGCATGACGACACGTCGATGGCGATCGTCCGTGCGCTCGCCGACCGGCTCGCGCTCACCAACGTCGAGCTGCTCGAGGGGATCTTCCCCGAGGAGACCGGCGACCGCCTCGCCGACCGCCGCTTCCGGATGTGCCACATCGACGTCGACGTGTACGACTCCGCCAAGGCCGTGCTCGAATGGGTGCTCCCCCGCCTCGCCGACGGCGGCGCCATCGTGTTCGACGACTACGGCTTCTACGAGTGCAACGGCGTCACCGAGTTCGTGGACGAGGTCACGAAGGACCCGAAGCTGTTCCTCGTGCACAACCTCAACGGCCACGCCGTGGTGGTGAAGCTGCCCTAGGCGGCCCGGCGCGCGCTACGCCTCGCGTCGTCGCAGCTCGTGCTCGATCCGCGT
>CAZKTS010000098.1:0-2460 GCA_964555735.1 uncultured Bifidobacteriaceae bacterium | reverse complement strand
AGGGGCGTCGCCTCGTCGCCGACCGAGATGGCGTCGTAGCTGATGGTCGAGGTCATGCGGCGGAGCGTACAACGAAACGTGACACGGACGTCAGGGCCGCCCTAGCCTCCCGCCATGGCCAAGTCGGCGCCGAAGGCCGCGCCCGGACGCGCGGGCGACGGTGCCGCGCGGAGCAATCGGCAGGGCAACGGCCGGGAGCTGCGCGCTCGAGGGCAGCGCACGCTCACCCGCCTGCTCGACGCCGGCGCCGCGGTCTTCGCGACTCGCGGCTACCACGCCGCGCGCGTCGACGACATCGTCAAGCACGCCAAGACCTCGCACGGCACCTTCTACCTCTACTTCTCGTCGAAGGAAGACCTGTTCCGCGCTCTCGCCGAGGATGCGGCGAGCGCGATGGTGCTCCTCGCGCGCGACCTGCCCGAGCTCGAGCCCGGCCCCGACGGCTCCGCGGCCCTGCACGCGTGGCTCGAGCAGTTCACCGACCTCTACCAGCGCTACGGCGCGGTGATCCGCACCTGGACCGAGGCCGAGATGGTCGAGAGCGAGATCGGGCGCATCGGCGACGAGCTGGTGACCGAGTTCTCTCGCCAGCTCGCGCGGCGCATCCGCAGCGCCGCGCCCGAGCTCGACGCTCGGATCGCCGCGACCGCGTTCGTCTCGATGATCGAGCGTTCCCACTACTACTTCCAGGCGGGGCAGCCCCGGATCAGCCGCGAGGTCCTGCTGGCCACCCTCACCTCCGTGACCCAGGCCGGGCTCTTCGGCACGAGCGACCGAGCCCCCGTCGCGGGCTGAGGTGACGGGCGCGGTGCGCGCGGCGGGGTTATATTCCTGACGTCAATGTCAGGTGAGGGACGCCGAGCGCCACAGGCGCCTCGACCAGATCACCATCACCCGAATCAGCCACAACAGGGGGGAACCCATGCGGAGACGTCTGCTCGTCTCTCTGACCGGTGTCCTGGCCGCGAGCGCGCTCGTGATCGGGATGTCCGCAGGTGTCGCGACGGCATCGGTGTCGGAGGCCAAGAAGCCGCCGGCATGCGCGGGCAAGACCAAGAAGGCTGCGATCAAGCAGATCAAGCTGGCCTACGACCACTTCCTCAACGGCGGCAAGTACCCGGATGCGGTCGCCGACAAGGAGCCGTACATCGAGCAGCTCAGCGGCTCGAACCTCAACGAGGACCTGAAGGCCGCGTTCGAGGCCAGCTCGGCCACCAACGCAGAGGCGGCGAAGACCACGACGGTCGACATCGACTCGGTGAAGTGCACGGGCAAGGACTCGGCCGACGTCGTCTACACCCTCGTCATCAGCGGTGAGCGCCTCGAGGGACTCGCGCCCCCGGGCACCGCGACCATCGAGGACGGCAAGTGGAAGGTCACGGCCCTCACGCTCTGCAACACGCAGGCGCTGGGTGACCCGGCCGTGCTCGACACGGAGCCGTGCGCGAGCATCGTCGCCGCCGGCTGACGAAGTCCGACGGCGCACGCGCCGTCACCAGCACGACGAGAGGGCCGTCCCCACGGGGGCGGCCCTCTTCGCGTCCGGAACGACCCGACGTGCGGTGCGGTCAGCCCTGCCCGTTGGGTGCAGGCGGGGTCTCGCCGTGCACCGCCGGGAGGATCCGCTCCGCGACGTCGCCCATCTCCGACGCCGGGCCCGCGAGCGCGACACGACCCTTCGCCATGACGATGACGTCGTCGGCGAGGGTCAGCGCCTGCTGGACGTGCTGCTCCACGATGAGCAGCGATGTGCCGGCCTCGCGGATCGTCGCGAGCGTCCGGTACACCTCGTCGATGATCACCGGCGCGAGGCCGAGCGACAGCTCGTCGGTGATGAGCACCTTCGGCGCGTGCACGAGCACGCGCGCGAGCGAGAGCATCCGCTGCTCTCCGCCCGACATCGTGCCCGCCACCTGCTTCCGGCGCTCGCCGAGCCGGGGGAACATCGTGTACGCCTGGTCGAGCGCCTTCCGGTAGCCCGTGCGCCCGAACACCTGACGGAACGTGAGGACGAGGTTCTCCTCGACCGTGAGCGAGGCGAAGACCGAACGGCCCTCGGGTGCGTGCACGATGCCCAGGCGGGTCAGCTTGTAGGCCCGGAAGCCGGTGACGTCGCGCCCCGAGAGCAGCAGCTGCCCGGTGGTCGGCTTCAGCAGCCCGCAGCAGAGGCGCACGACCGTCGTCTTGCCCGAGCCGTTGGCACCGAGGAGCGCGGTCACCGACTGGTCGCGCACCGCCAGCGACACGCCGAAGAGCGAGCGGAACGGCCCGTAGCTCGCCTCGACGTCGCGGAGCTCGAGCAGCGGCACGCCCCCGGCCGCGCCGGGTGCGGATGCGGGGGTCGGGGCGGTCGTCGTCACACCACGTCTCCGAGGTAGGCCTTGCGGACCGCGGCGTCGCCGAGGACGTCGGCGGTGGGACCGGCGGCGATCATGGTGCCGAAGTCGAGCACGAACAGGC
>CAZKTS010000097.1:0-5825 GCA_964555735.1 uncultured Bifidobacteriaceae bacterium | reverse complement strand
ATCGAGTACGCGGTGAAGCGCAACCGCAAGAGCGTCACCCTCGTGCACAAGGGCAACATCATGAAGTTCACCGAGGGCGCGTTCATGAAGTGGGGCTACGAGCTCACCCGCGACGAGTTCTCCAACGTCGCGGTCGGTTGGGATGACTGCGGCGGCGACCCCGGCAACAAGATCCTCGTCAAGGACGCCATCGCCGACATCACGCTCCAGCAGGTGCTCACCCGACCGGACGAGTTCGACGTCATCGCGACGATGAACCTCAACGGCGACTACCTCTCGGACGCGCTCGCCGCGCAGGTGGGCGGCATCGGGATCGCGCCGGGCGGCAACATCAACTACGTCACCGGTCACGGCGTGTTCGAGGCGACCCACGGCACCGCGCCCAAGTACGCGGGCCAGGACAAGGTGAACCCCGGCTCGGTGCTGCTCTCCGGCGTGCTCATGTTCGAGCACCTCGGCTGGCAGGACGCCGCCGACGACATCGTCCGCGCGCTCGAGGCGACCATCGCCGACAAGATCGTCACCTACGACTTCGCCCGCCTCATGGACGGTGCCACCGAGGTGAAGACGAGCGAGTTCGCGAGCGCGATCGTCGACCGGCTGTAGTCCGGGACACCGAGCCCGCGCGAGATGCCGGAGCACGTCCACGTCCACGCGCCCCACGAGCTGACCGAGCACGAAGGCGACGACCACAAGGTCGGTCTGCGCGAGCGGTGGCTCGAGCTCACGGCGACGCTGCTCCTCGCGGTCGCCACGCTCGGGATCGCGTGGAGCGGGTACCAGTCGGCGCGGTGGTCGGGGCTCCAGGCGGAGCGGTACGCCAAGGCAACCGCGACGCGGACACTGGCGAACCGCGCCGACGAGCAAGCGGACGCGCACCACATCGAGGAGCTCCTCAACTTCAATCGCTGGCTCGAGGCGCACACCGCGGGTGACGCCGCGTTGGCCGACCTCTACGAGCGCCGCTTCCGCGCCGAGTTCCGTCCGGCGTTCGAGGCCTGGCTGGCGAGCGATCCGCTGAACGATCCCGACGCGATCGCGAGCCCGTTCCTCGAGCCCGAGTACCGCCCCCGACTCGTCGAGCGGGCCCGACAGCTCGACGAGTCGGCCGAGGCTCGCTTCGAGAGCGCCAAGACCGCGACCGAGCACACCGACGACTACGTCCTGATCACCGTCTTCCTCGCCGTCGTGCTCTTCTTCGGCGGGATCTCGCTGCGCTTCCGGTGGTTCCCGATGCGGGTCGCCATCCTCGCGATGGGCGGCGTGGTGCTGGTGTTCGCGTTCATCCGCCTCGCGGGTATGCCGACCCACTGACAGTCCGGCGATTCGCCCGTCCCGGCGTCGTCCGCGAGGCTGGTCGGTACCGGAGAGAGTGCGAACCGGGAGGGTGGCCGTGCAGCTCGCCGAGCTGAACATCCGTCACACGCGTCGGCACATGCCGACCCGACGCGTGGCGCTCGGCGACGTCTACCTCCCCACGAGCGGTGCTGCCTACGGCGCGGTGCTGCTCGGCGCGGTCGTGAGCGAGTTCATCGGCCTGGTGGACGAAGAAGAGCGCGAGCTGGTGCCGCGACTGATCGAGGACGCCCGCGACGGCCTGAGCGTCCCGCGCATCGCACTGCGCTACCGGCTCCAGACCGACACGCACGGTCTGGACCGGTCGCGGCACCGCATCGTCGACGAGCCCTCGATGCTCGACGGCTCGTCGCGCGCCGTGCTCGAGCTCGATGCGCACGGACGGGCCGACCCACAGGTGATCGGGGCGGTCATGGCTGCGGCCTCGCTGCCGTCGTCGGCCCGCACCATCGCGCTCCAGGCCGTCAGCGCCGCACTCCGCCGTCCCCGCCTCCCCGAGGGGCTGGGCGTGCGCCGCCTCCACGAGGGCGTGCCGGGCATCGCGCCGTTCGCGCCCGGCACCGGACCGATCGCGGCGCGCGACGAGTGGGCAGGCGTCCCGTCGGACCGCCGGTGGGCGATGGAGGTGCTCGGACTGCGCGCCGACGCGGTGGTCGCGCGCGCGGATGTGATGGCGCGGTTTCGTCGCCTCGTCCGCCTCGCCCATCCCGACCAGGGCGGGAGCCAGGACGGCGCCGCCGAGCGGCTGGCCGAGCTCGCCGAGGCTCGTGAGCTCCTGCTCGACGTCACCGAGGCGGCCGAGGACGCCGGATGAGCCCGACGTTCCACGTCATCACCGTGCACTTCGAGAGCGACCGGTGGATGGTGCCCCAGCTGCGCGGCCTCGACGCCTTCATGCCCGAGTCGACCCGCCGCTACGGGGTGCTCAACGACATCCCGGAGCGCTGGCGATCGTCGTTCGACTGGTGGGCCGACCTCGACGGTGACCACGGCGCGAAGCTCAACCAGGTCGCGGACATGATCGCCGCCGACGCGCCCGCCGACGATCTGCTCGTGTTCATCGACGGTGATGCGTTCCCCGTCGCACCGATCACCACCGACCTGCTCGCCGGCAACCAGCTGGCGGCGGTCCGGCGCGACGAGTGCCTCGGCGATCCGATCGCCCATCCCTGCTTCTGCATGACCACCGTCGGTCTCTGGCGCGACCTTCGGGGCGACTGGAGCTGCGGGCCGACGTGGGTCAACGACGCCGGCGCGGTCACGACCGACGTCGGCGCCACGCTGTGGCGGCAGCTCGAAGATGCCGCGGTGCCCTGGACGCCGCTGCTGCGCAGCGCCGAGGCGGGCACCCACCCCCTCTACTTCGCCGTGTACGGCGACGTCGCCTACCACCACGGCGCCGGATTCCGGCGGGGGATCTCGCGCGTGTACCGGCTCCCGCTGCCCCGGACGATCCCGACCTGGGTGCCGGTGGCGGCCCGCGCCGAGTACGCGGTCCGCTATCGGCTCGACAAGCGGCGCCGACGCGGCCTCCAGCGCGCCCTCGACGTCGACGAGGCGGCGATGTACCGGCTGATCGTCGACGATCCCGAGTTCGCGCGCACCTTCCGGCGGGTGGAGCGCGCCTCCGCCTGAGGATGGCGCGATCGACCCATCGACAGACCTCGCGCCGCTCGCGATGATGCGGCCGCGTCCGGGGTCAGGGTCGGCCGCAACCAGGGCGGAGGTTGTGGGTATGAGGCGGATCGACGGCGCGCGCCGAACGGGGACTGTCGGATGAGCCCGACGTTCCACGTCATCACGGTGCACTTCTTCAGCGATCGGTGGCTCGCACCGCAGCGGCGCGGCCTCGACGCGTTCATGCCGGATTCGACGCGCCGCTACGGAGTCCTCAACGGGGTGTCCGGGAGCTGGGCATCGGCGTTCGACTGGTCGGCGGATCTCGAAGGCAACCACGCCACGAAGCTCACGGCGGTCGCGGCGATGATCAGCGCGGAGGCCCCGGCCGACGACGTGCTCGTGTTCCTCGACGGGGATGCGTTCCCCGTGGCTCCGGTGACGACCGACCTCCTCGCGGGGCGCGCGATCGCGGCGGTCCGACGGGACGAGAACCTCGGCGACCGCCAGCCGCACCCGAGCTTCTGCATGGTGAGGGTCGGCCTCTGGCGCGACCTCGACGGTGACTGGGCGTCCGGTCCGACGTGGCTGGACCGCCGCGGTGAGCCGGTCACCGACGTCGGTGGGGTGCTGCTGACCCAGCTCGAGGCGGCCGGTGTCGAGTGGACCCCGTTGCTGCGCACGGCGGAGGAGGGGTCGCACCCGGTGTTCTTCGGCATCTACGCCGACACCGTGTATCACCATGGCGCCGGGTTCCGTCGGGGCACGTCTCGCGCGATGCAAAGCCCGATCGTGACCCGCGTGCCCAGCGGGGTGCCGGTGCTGCATCGACTCGAGCGCTCCGTGCGAGCGCGTCGACAGATCGCCGATCGTCGAAGGACCGAGCGCGTGGGCGACGCGCTGCACGAGGCGATCGTCGCCGACCCTCAGTTCTTCTCGACGTTCCGACCGGTCGAGCCGCCGTCCGAGTGATCGGTGGGCGCGGTCCACGACAGCTCGTGGCCGAGCAGCTCGACCAGCGCGCGGTTGGACGGCTCGAACGTTCGGCGGAGGGCGGCCTCGGCGTCGTCGTCGGCCGACGTCGCGGTCGCGGTGGAAGCCGAGCTGTAGTTGGGCCAGGCGCGCGGTTCTCGGGGCGCGAGGTCGAGGAAGCCCTCGATCGTCGCCAGCACCGCCGCGGGGTCGTCGAAGAGGTGCGTGCTGTCGATGATCAGGAACTGCTCGCGAGGGAAGTGGTCGAACCACCGGCGGAGCTGGACCGCGTACTCGCCGCGGGCCGCGTAGGAGAAGCGGTTGGCCGGGATGCGCGTCGCCGGGGTGTCGTAGCCGCCCGCGGCCCAGCCGGCGAGGCGTTCCGGCTCGGCGGCCAGCGCGGCGGCGAAGCTCTCCAGTGGCTCCTGGCCGTGCCGGCGCGTGTGCTGGAAGTGGGAACGGGCGCGGCTCGCGGGCTCGCGAAGCAGGACGATGATCCGCGCGTCGGGGACCAGCGCACGGGCGCGCGCCGCGGCGAGCGGATGGAAGAGGTAGTCGGGTGTGGCCTCGAACGCGAGGAACGGACGACGTCGCACCGCGCGCGCGGCGGTTCGGTACCACGAGGTCGGGAAGTTGCGTCGGTACCAGCGCTCGCCGCGCCGGTAGCGTGCCGAGAAGTACTGGGTCTCCTTGCGGAGTGACGGGGCCAGCTGCGGGTGCGCGCCGAGGTACCGGTAGAGCGAGCTCGTGCCCGACCGCTGCGCACCGATCACCAGGACGTCGGGCAGCACCCGGATCGCGGCCGTCGGCGTGCGCAACGACTCGCGAGCCTTCAGGACGCGCCGTCGCCAACCGGTCGGGAGCCGTCGGGCGAGGTCGCCGGCGACGGACGAGAGCGCGGGACGCATGTGACCGGCAGCCTTGCCGCCTCGCTGGCGGGGCAGCAAGCGCGGCACGTACGCCGAGGTTCGACTCGGCCGTCATCGGGCCGAGCCGGTAGTTTTCGCGCATGGCGAAGTCCCCGATCCACGTCACCGTCACCGGAGCCGCCGGGCAGATCGGCTACGCGCTCGTCCACCGGGTCGCGAGTGGTCAGCTCCTCGGCCCGGACCAGCCCGTGGTTCTGCGCCTGCTCGAGATCGAGCCCGCGCTCCCTTCCCTCGAGGGTGTGGTGATGGAGCTCGAGGACGGCGCGCACCCGCTGCTCGAGGGCATCGAGGCGACGGCCGACCTCAAGCACGCGTTCGACGGCACCTCCTGGGCGCTGCTCGTCGGCTCCATCCCGCGCAAGGCCGGCATGGAGCGCGGCGACCTCCTCTCGGTGAACGGGGGGATCTTCAAGCCCCAGGGCCAGGCCATCAACGACCACGCGGCCGACGACGTGCGGGTGCTGGTCGTCGGCAACCCGTGCAACACGAACTGCCTGATCGCTCGTTCGAACGCACCCGACGTGCCGGCCGACCGCTGGTTCGCGATGACCCGCCTCGACGAGAACCGCGCGAAGACCCAGCTCGCGCGCAAGGCCGGGGTCCCGGTGCGCGAGGTCACGAACCTCGCGATCTGGGGCAACCACTCGGCAACCCAGTACCCCGACTTCGCCAACGCCAAGATCAGTGGGAAGCCGGCGCCCGAGGTGATCGGCGACCGCGACTGGCTCGAGGGCGCGTTCCTCGAGACGGTGCAGAAGCGCGGCGCGGCGGTCATCGAGAAGCGCGGGGCCTCGTCGGCGGCGTCCGCTGCGCATGCGGCGATCGACTCGGTCAACAGCGTCTGGCGCCCGACACCGGACGGCGACTGGCATTCGCTCGCGGTGGTGAGCTCGGGCGAGTACGGCGTCCCCGAAGGCCTCCAGTTCGGCTACCCGGTGCGCAGCACCGGGG
>CAZKTS010000096.1:0-4329 GCA_964555735.1 uncultured Bifidobacteriaceae bacterium | reverse complement strand
GTCGAGTGCGCGCGGGGGCAGGGGCGGCTCGGCGCGCCAGCCGGGGTCGCCGCCCAGGCCGCCGGGGTCGAACGGGCCTGCGCCGGCGCGGAACGCCTGGCGGCCGAGGTCCGGATCGTCGACCACGACGGTCAGGGCCCGGAGGTCGTGCGCGGCGACGACGCGATCGAGGGCCTCGTGCACGGCGGCCAGGCCGACGCCCCCGATCGGGCCGGCGGCGGGCTCGTGGCCGGGGCCGGGCGTGGGGTCGAGCGTGGGGTTGACCGTGGGGTCGGGCGTGGGGTCGGGGAGCGGGGTCGGGTCGCTCCAGGTGCTCACGGCCGAAATCTAGAGGGTCGGCCCGCGCCGCGATGTTGGGCGTCCGTGGGCCCGAAGCCGCTCAAGGCGGTCCCCGGGCGAACCGAGGCACTGAGGGATGGCCACCACCACCCCGAGCCTCCCTGCCACCCCCGGTGCTCCTGCCGGTCGCCGGTCCGCCCGATCTGGCGGCCGGGGCGGTGCCTCGGGCGCCCGGTTCTTCGTGGCGTCGGGCGTGATCGGCGTCGTCCTCGCGGTCGTCGGTCCCACGATCGCCCTCGCGGCGGCGCCGGCCGGCGCCCCATCGCCGCGGCCGCGCGACGAGGTGCCGTCGTCGGCGCTCACGAGCGCAGCCGCGGCGCGCACGCCCGCGCCGACCGAGCTGATCGTGGTCCCGCGCGGGCCCGACGGGCTTGCCCTCTACTCCCAGCCGTCCACCGCGGCGCCGAGCGGTGCGCTCCCGCCCGTCAACGAGCTCGGCTCGCCGCTCACCCTTCTCGCGGTGACCCGGACCGCCGGCTGGTTCGAGGTGCTGCTCCCCACGCGTCCGAACGGGTCGACGGCGTGGGTGCGGGCTGCCGACGTCACCACGTCGGTCCCGCAGACCCGGGTGGAGCTCTCGTTCGAGCGTCACGAGCTGACCGTGCTGCGGACATCGGATGGTGCGGTCCTGCTGCGCGCACCGGTCGGGTTCGGCGCGCCGTCCTCGCCCACACCTGCGGGCCGCTTCTTCGTCCGCGACCACTTCCCGACCTCCGGAGCCGACCACCCCTACGGGCCGTTCGCGTTCGGCCTCTCCGGTCACTCGGAGGTGTACGAGCAGTTCGGGACCGGCGACGGTCGCATCGCGATCCACGGCACGAACCAGCCGTCGAGCGTGGGCATCGACGTGTCGAACGGGTGCCCCCACGTCGCGAACGACGTCGTGCTCGCACTGGTGCCCTACCTCCCGCTCGGCACCCCGGTCACCATCGCCTGAGCCGCTCCTCGGCCGGCACGACGCCGCCCGCAGGCCGGCGCGGAACGGTCCCGGTTCTACGAGCGACCGCCGGTACGATGCGGACGTGCAGCGCGCCGACGCGCGCCGCGACCCTTCGTGATCCGCGACCAGCTCCTCGACCACGTGCGCGCCGCGCTCATCGAGGCCGGCTTCGAGGCGCCGGCCGGTGGCGTCGCGCTCGATCCACCCAAGGATCGCGAGCACGGTGACTGGGCGACGAACGTCGCGCTCCAGGTGGCCAAGCCGGCCGGGGCGTCGCCGCGTGACGCGGCGACGCGGATCGCGGCTGCGCTCGAGGCGTCCGCGCCTCCCCACCTCGAGCGGATCGAGATCGCCGGGCCCGGCTTCCTCAACCTCTTCTTGGCGCCGACGTGGCTGCACGACGTCCTGCGAGCGGTCATCGCCCGCGGCGACGAGTACGGGCGGAGCGACGACCTTGCCGGTCGGCGCATCAACCTGGAGTTCGTCTCCGCGAACCCCACGGGACCGCTGCACGCCGGGGGCGGCCGTTGGGTCGCGGTCGGCGACGCGCTCGCCAACCTCCTCGCGTCGCAGGGCGCCGAAGTGCACCGCGAGTACTACCTGAACGACGCGGGCAACCAGCTCGACGCCTTCGGCGCATCGCTGTTCGCTCGCTACGAAGGTCGGCCGCCGCCCGAGGACGGGTACCAGGGCGCCTACCTCGAGGAGATGGCGCGGCGCATGCGTGCCGCGCTCGGCGACGCCGTCACCCAGGAGCAGGCGCGCGAGTGGGGGTACCGCGACGTCGTCGCGCAGCTCGAGACCGATCTCGGCCGGATCGGCGTGCACTTCGACACCTGGTTCTCGGAACGGACGCTGCACGAGCGCGGCGAGGTGGAGCGGGTCCTCGGCGATCTCGACCAACGCGGCGTCACCTTCGTCGAGGACGGCGCGACCTGGCTGCGCACGACCGACTTCGGTGACCAGCGCGACCGGGTGCTGGTGAAGAGCGACGGCTCCACCACCTACTTGTGCAACGACCTCGCGTACCACCGCGACAAGGTCGCACGGGGCTGGGAGCACCTCATCGACATCTGGGGAGCCGACCACCACGGGCAGGTGCGGTCGCTCCAGGCCGGGCTCGACGCCCTCGGCATCGGGCCCGACGAGCCCGAGGTGCTCCTGGGGCAGCTGGTCCGGCTGGTGCGCGACGGCGAGACCGTCCGCGCGTCGAAGCGCACGGGCGACATCGTCACGCTCGCGGACATCCTCGACGAAGTCGATCCCGACGTCTGCCGGCTGACCTTCCTGCTCCAGAGCATCGACACCGCGCAGACCTTCGACCTCGATGTCGTGACCGCGCAGTCGATGGAGAACCCCGTCTACTACGTGCAGTACGCGCACGCGCGCATCGCATCGATCGGTCGGATGGCCGCGACGCGAGGGATCGAACGGCTCCCGATCCTCGACGTCGACCTCGCTCCGCTCGTCCACGAACGAGAGCTCGACCTGTTGCGCGCCCTCGCCGCCTATCCGGGCATGGTGCGCGAAGCTGCCGAGCTCCGCGCTCCCCACCGCGTCACGACCTGGGTGCGCGACTTCGCGTCACGGTTCCACGGCTTCTATCGCGACTGCCGCGTGATCACCGACGATGCCGCACTCACCCAGGCGCGCCTCTGGCTCGCCGCCGCGTGCCAGGTCGGTCTCGCCGACGCACTGGGGATCCTGGGTGTGCGCGCGCCCGACGAGATGCACCGGCTCGACGACGACGAGCCCGGATGATCACGGCCGAGCCGTTCGACCGGAGTCTGGTGCCGCCGGGCCTCCTGGGCCTCGACCTCGATGCGGTCGCCGATGAGCTCGGTACGCCGCTCTTCCTCTACGACGAGGCCGAGCTGCGGCGGCGGTGCCGGGAGTACGTGACCGAGCTCGGTGACGATGTCGTCGCCTACGCAGGGAAGGCGTTCCTGTGCACCGCGATGGCGCGCCTGGTTGCCGAGGAGGGTCTGCACCTCGACGTCGCGACGGGCGGCGAGCTCCACGTGGCGCGGCACGCCGACTTCCCGGCCGAGCGGATCGTGATGCACGGCAACAACAAGTCGCTCGAGGAGCTCCGCGCTGCGCTCGAGGCCGGCGTCGGCCGCATCGTCGTCGACTCCTTCGACGAGATCGACCGACTCGAGTCGCTGCTGGACGCCGGGGTAGGTACCGGACCCCAAGCGGTGCTCGTGCGCGTCACGCCCGGCATCGAGGCGCACACGCACGAGTTCATCGAGACCGGCACCGAAGCCTCGAAGTTCGGTTTCACCGTCACCGATGGGATCGCGGTCACCGCCGCGTGTCGGGTCGTGGAGAGCCCGCGCCTGGAGCTCGTCGGCCTGCACTGTCACATCGGCTCGCAGATCGAACGCCTGGACGCCTACGGCCGGGCGATCGAGATCGTCATCGGGGTGGCGGCCGAGGTGGAGCACGCGACCGGCCACGGCATCACCGAGCTCAACGTCGGCGGTGGCCTCGCCGCCCGCTACCTGGCCGACGACCCCGCGCTCTCGGTGGCCGAGTACGCCCGCACGCTGCGTGAGGCGCTCGAAGGTGCGGTGCGCACGAGCGGGCTGACCACCCGCCCCTCGCTGCGGGTCGAGCCCGGCCGGTCCATCGCCGCGCCGTCGGCGATCACGCTCTATCGCGTCGGCACCATCAAGCAGATCCCCGGGGTGGGCACCTACGTCGCCGTCGACGGCGGGATGAGCGACAACCCGCGTCCGGTGCTCTACGGCGCCGGGTACGAGGCCTACCTCCCCGACCGGATCGACGAGCCTCGCCCGCTTCGCTGCAACGTCGTGGGCAAGCACTGCGAGCAGGGCGACGTGATCGTCCAGGGCGCGCAGCTCCCGGCCGACGTGCGGGTCGGCGATCTCCTCGCGACGCCCGCCACCGGTGCGTACGGCCACTCCATGGCGTCCAACTACAACAAGGTCACCCGGCCCGCGGTGGCCTTCGTGCGCGACGGCACGCCGCGGATCGTCGTCGAGCGGGAGACCCTCGACGATCTCGTGCGCCTCGACCGCCCG
>CAZKTS010000095.1:0-6970 GCA_964555735.1 uncultured Bifidobacteriaceae bacterium | reverse complement strand
CTCGAGATCACCCCGAGCTACTACCTGGTCTTCGCCGCGCTGCTGTTCTCGATCGGCGCGGTGGGCATGCTCACTCGCCGCAACGTGCTGATCATGTTCATGTGCATCGAGCTGATGCTCAACGCGGTGAACGTCACCTTCGTCGCGTTCGCCAGCGAGCTCGACGACATCGGCGGACAGGTGCTGGTGTTCTTCACGCTGGTCGTGGCCGCGGCGGAAGTCGCGGTCGGCCTGGCGATCATCGTCGCCATCTTCCGGCGCCGCCGCGGTGCCACCGCCGACGACCTCACGGTGCTCAAGGGATGAGCGCCCACGACCTCCTCGAGCTGGCCGGGATCATCCCGCTGCTGCCCATCGTGGGCGCGGTCGTGCTGTTCCTGTTCGGCCGGCGGATCGGTGAGCCGGGCGCCGGTTGGCTCGCGACCGGCCTCTTGGGCCTCGCGTTCGTGTGGTCGCTCGTCATGTTCGTCGCGATGCTCCAGCTCGGCGAGGAGCACCGGGCGGTCGTGAGCACGATCTACACGTGGCTGCCGGTCGACCAGCTCACGGTGAACGTCGGCTTCCTGGCCGACCCGCTCTCGATCACGTGGTGCCTGCTCATCACCGGCGTCGGCACCCTCATCCACCTGTACGCGATCGGCTACATGCACGGTGACCCGGGCTTCTCCCGGTTCTTCGCCTACTTCAACCTGTTCGCAGGCTCGATGCTCCTGCTCGTGCTCGCCGACAACTACCTCCTCACCTTCCTCGGTTGGGAGGGCGTCGGCCTCTGCTCGTACCTCCTCATCTCGTTCTGGCACGAGCGTGAGAGCGCGATGCTCGGGGGAAAGAAGGCGTTCGTCTACAACCGCGTCGGCGACGTCGGGTTCCTGCTCGCGATGTTCCTGATCGTCGCCGAGTTCGGGAACCTGAACTACGTCCAGACCAACCAGGCCGCCGCGGGCGCGTCGGAGGGCGTGACGGTCGCGGTCGCGCTGCTGCTCTTCCTGGCGTGCACCGGCAAGAGCGCGCAGATCCCGCTGTTCCCGTGGCTGACCGACGCCATGGAGGGCCCGACGCCGGTCTCGGCGCTCATCCACGCGGCCACCATGGTGACCGCCGGCGTCTTCCTCATCTGCCGTGCGCACCCGTTCTTCGAGGCGAGCCCGGACGCGATGTACGTCGTGGCGATCGTCGGCGCGCTCACTGCGCTGCTCGCCGGCACGATCGCGGCGCTGCAACCCGACATCAAACGCGCGCTCGCGTACTCGACGATCAGCCAGCTCGGCTACATGTTCCTCGCCCTCGGCGTCGGTGCCTACACGATGGCGATCTTCCTCGTGATCTGCCACGCCTTCTACAAGGGCTGCCTCTTCCTCGGGTCGGGCTCCGTGATCCACGGCAACGCCGAGAACCAGGACATGCGCGTGATGGGCGCGCTGCGCAAGTACCTGCCCATCACTGCGGGCTCGATGGTCGTGGCCTGGTTGGCCATCACCGGCGTGCCCCCGTTCGCGGGCTTCTGGGCCAAGGACGGCGTCATCGAGTCGGTGTTCGAGGACGGCGAGTTCGGCCTGTGGGTCCTCGCGATCCTCGCCGCGGTGATGACGGGCGTCTACATGACCCGCCTCATCTTCATGACCTTCTACGGCAACGAGCGCTTCCGCGACACGCCGGACGCCTCGCCCGCCGCGGACGCGGTGCCCGTGGTCGCCGGCGGCTCCGACGACGACGTCGCGGTCGCGGAGTCTCCCGAGGAGCTCGAGGCGCTGATCGGCTACGACCCCGACTTCTCGCCGACGGTCGAGTACGGCGAGGCGCCTCGCGAGCCGCGCCTGCACGGCCACGACCCGCACGAGAGCCCGATCGTGATGCTCGTGCCGATCGTGGCGCTCGCCGTGCTCTCGTTCCTGGGCGGCCTGCTCAACCTGCCGATCCAGGGTCTCGAGTTCCTCGACGAATGGCTCGAGCCGGTCTTCGAGGGTGTGCAGCAGCCGCACCCGAGCTCGTTCAACGAAGGGCTCGCGCTCACCGGCGTCGCGTTCTTCTTCGCCGCGATCGGCATCGGCCTCGCGTACCTGCTCTACCGGCGAGGCCTGCGCACGCCGGCCGACGATCCGCTCCCCGAGAAGCTCGGCAACGCCGCGCCGCTGGTCGGGCACGCCTACTACTACGACGCCGGGGTCACGGCGGCGGTCGGGGGGCCGGGCCGCGCGTCGGCGTCGTTCCTCGACCGTGACGTCGACCAGCGCGTCATCGACGGTGCGGTCAACGGCACCGCGCGGCTCGTCGGTGCGGCGGGCGGCCTGCTCCGGCGCATCCAGGACGGTCACGTGCGTCGCTACGCGCTCGCCATCTCGATCGGGATCGCCGCGCTCCTGCTCTTCTTCCTCGCCTACGTGGGTCGGTGACCGTGGACTTCCCGATCCTCTCGGCGATCATCTTCCTGCCGCTGCTCGGCGCGGTCGTGACGCTCTGCCTGCCGGCGGGGCGCCCGGAGATCATCAAGGTCGTCGCGTTCGGATTCACGATCGCGACGCTCTCGCTCTCGATCTGGATGCTCTGCGACTTCTCGACCACCGACCCCTTCTTCCAGTTCGTGGAGAAGGAGCAGTGGATCCCCGGGCTCGGCACCAACTACATCGTCGGCGTCGACGGCATCAGCCTCTTCATGGTCGTCGCGACCGCGGTGCTGATGCCGCTCGGTCTCCTCGCCTCGGCCAAGCACCCGGCCTACCGGCCCAAGGCCTTCGTCGCGTGGTTCCTGTTCCTCGAGTTCACGATCATGGGGATCTTCCTCTCGATCGACCTCATCCTCTTCTTCGTGTTCTGGGAGCTGCTCCTCATCCCGATGTACTTCCTCATCCAGGGATGGGGGCACGAGCGCCGCGCCTATGCGGCGATGAAGTTCTTCCTCTACACCGCCGCCGGCTCGGCACTGATGCTCGCCTCGATCCTGGTGCTCGGGTTCCTGCACGAGTCCGACACGGGCGTGCTGAGCTTCGACTACCGCGTCCTGGCCAGCTGGGGCTTCGGCGGGCTGTCGAGCGTCATGGAGATGGTCCTCTTCATCGGCTTCATGGCCGCGTTCGCGATCAAGGCGCCGATGTTCCCGTTCCACACGTGGCTGCCCGACGTGCACACCGAGGCGCCGACCGCGGGGTCGGTGGTGCTGGCCGGCGTGATCATCAAGATGGGCGCGTACGGCCTGATCCGCTTCTCGTTCGAGCTGTTCCCGCAGGCATCGGTCGACGCCGCGCCCTACCTGCTCACGCTGGGTGTGATCGGCATCCTCTACGGCGCCATCGTCGCGGCGATGCAGAAGAACCTGAAACGCGTCATCGCGTACTCATCGGTCGCGCACATGGGCTTCGTGATCATCGGCATCTTCTCGTTCACCGTCATCGGCATCGACGGTGCAGCGTTCACGATGCTCAGCCACCCGCTCACCACCGGCGCGCTGTTCCTCGTCGTGGGCATGCTGTACGAACGCCGACACACCTACGAGATCGACGAGTACGGCGGCATCTGGCGGCCGGCGCCGATCCTCACCGGCCTGTTCATCCTCGCGATGTTCGCCGGCATCGGGCTGCCCGGCTTCTCCGGGTTCATCGGTGAGTTTCTGTCGTTGCTCGGCACGTTCATCTCGGATCGGCCCTGGGCGATCGTCGCGGCGATCGGCGTCATCTTGGCGGCCGTCTACATGTTGTGGTCGTTCCAGCGCGCCTTCATGGGCAAGCCCAGAGGCGAGAACCTCAAGATCCGCGACGTCAACTTCCGCGAGATGCTCGTCGTGGTCCCGCTCCTCGCGCTCAGCCTCTTCCTGGGTCTGTACCCGAAGCCCGCGCTCGACCGCATCGAGCCGACCGCCAAGCGCACGATCATCAACCTCGAGCACAAGTCGGACCTCGAGGAGGACAAGCCCGAGGGGTACGACGAGACCAAGCTCCCCGGCGTCGATCGTGAGGACCTCCTGCGCCTGAAGGAGGAGGGTCCGTGATCCCGGCCTCGTTCCTCGCCGCCGCCGACGGGATCCAGATCCCGTCCATCGACTGGATGGCCATCGCGCCCGAGATCGCCCTCGGCGCGGCCGCGGCACTGATCATCCTCGTGCGCGCCCTCCTGCGGGGCCGCGCGTCGGTCACGCCCGTCTGCCTCACGATCGCCATCTCGGGCCTCGTCGCCGCGGGCGCGGTGCAGTTCCGCCTCTGGAACCTGATCCGCGAGGACGGCCCGATCTCGACCATGCACGAGATGGTGCGCGTCGACCTCTTCGGGGTCTTCCTCGGGGTCGTCGTGCTCATCTCGACGTTGCTCGCGCTGCTGGTCGCGGTGTCGTACCTGAAGCGCGAGGAGCTGGAGGCGCCGGAGTACCTCGCGCTGCTCCTTCTCTCCGGGCTCGGCATGCTCGCGATGACCACGGCCAACGACCTCATCGTCGTGTTCGTCGCGCTCGAGGTCCTGTCGATCCCGCTGTACGTGCTCGCGGCCTTCGACCGGCGACGCCTCTCGTCGCAGGAGGCCGGCCTCAAGTACTTCCTGCTCGGCGCGTTCTCATCGGCGGTGTTCCTCTACGGCATCGCGCTGACGTACGGCGCCACGGGGACCACGTCGTTGACCGGCATCGGCCAGTTCCTCGCCCAGAACACGCTGCTCGAGCAGGGGACACTCGTCGCGGGCTTCGCGCTGCTGCTCGTCGGCCTGGGGTTCAAGGTCGCGGCGGTGCCGTTCCACATGTGGACGCCCGACGTGTACCAGGGTGCGCCCACGCCGGTGACGTCGTTCATGGCCGCGGCCACCAAGGCCGCCGGCTTCGCCGCGCTGCTCCGGGTGTTCGGGGTCGCGTTCCCGCTCTACAGCGGCGACTGGCGGCCCGCGGTCGGCGTGCTCGCCGCGCTCTCGCTCGTGGTCGGCAGCGTCGCCGCGGTGGTGCAGACCGACGTGAAGCGGATCCTCGCCTACTCGTCGATCGCCCACGCGGGCTACGTCCTCATGGCCTTCCAGACCAACACGCCCCGAGGTCGCGAGGCCGCGCTCCTGTACCTCTTCGTGTACGCGTTCATGGCGATCGGCGCGTTCGCCGTGATCACGATCATCTCCCAGCGCGGCGACGACGCGCACTCCCTCGACGACTACCGCGGGCTCGCGCTCCGGCGGCCGGTCCTCGGGGGGTTGCTCATCTTCTTCGTCCTCGCGCAGGCCGGCGTACCCCTCACGGGCGGCTTCATCGCCAAGCTGGAGGTGTTCTCCGCCGCAGCCCAGGCCGACGAGTACGCCTTGCTGGTCGTCGGCGTCCTCGCCACGGTGGTGGCCGCGTTCTTCTACCTGCGCATCGCCATCACGATGCTCAGCGAGCGCGAGGACGGCGCCGACGAGCCGAAGGCGCTCCACCGGCCCGCCGATGCCTGGATCACGGTCGCCATCGCGGCCTGCGGCGTCATGGTGCTGCTCACCGGGGTCGTGCCCGGCACGTTCATCGACTGGGCCCGTGACGCGACCTTCATGCTCTGAGTCGCGGTCGCGCTAGCTCGCGAGGCGCTTCCACCACCGACGACGGCGTTGACGCCCGGGCCGAGCCTCGAGGTCCTCGAGCGCGGCGAGCGCGCTCGTGTAGGCGTCGTGGATGAGACGCTCGGCGCTCCCGAAGTCGAAGAAGTCGCGGTCGTCGACCGGCTGGGGCAGCACGACCAGCTCGACGTCCTTCGGCACCCATTGGAGCTCGAGCTCGAAGCGCAGGTCGCGCGAGATCGCGAACGAGCGCACGAGCACGTCGAGCGGCGATCGGATGGGGCGCTCGCTCCCGAGCGGGTCCGAGACGTCGAGCACGAAGATGCGATCGACCGGCCCGGCGAGCGCGTGGGAGATCGGCACCAGGTTCACGACCGCGCCGTCGACGAGGGTGTGGCCGTGGAGCTCGACCGGCGGGAAGATCCCCGGCAGCGCCGCACTGGCCAGGAGCACCGGATGCAGGTCGCCGGCGCAGAACACGATCTCGTCGCCGGTCACGAGGTCTGCGGTCACGACGCGCAGGGGCACGGCGGTGTCGGCGAAGGTCCGGGCCGGCGCGGCGCGGGTGATCACCTCGGCGAGGCCGTCGCTCGGGATGAGGTGGTCGTCGCGCCGGAGGATGTTCCAGACCCGCTTGAACGCGCCGCCGGGGAAGACCGTCTCGCCCTTGAGCCCGGCCCAGACCCGCTCGAGCTGGTCGACCTTCTCGAGCGTCGGATCGGTGGCGATGGCCGCCCCGTTGAGGGCTCCGGCGGAGGTCCCGATGACGACGTCGGGGTAGATGCCCCGCTCCAGGAGCGCGCGGAGCATGCCGACCTGGGAGACACCCTGGTTGCCGCCCCCCGAGAGCACGAACGCGGTCACGGGGGGATCCCCGTCTCGTGCTCGGGTGTCCCGGAACATGCTCACCGGGTGATGCTCGCATACGGCTTGCCCCGAAAGGCCGACCGCGAGTTGAGGGGCGGAGAATGACCGCCTGTATGCTCGCCGCGGCCACGCCCCCGGGGGAGAGAAGGGCGCTCGAGTGACGGAGTTCTACCGGGAATACCTCGCGGTCGCCGTCTTGATCGGCGCGGCGGGGCTCATGGTGGGAGCGATGCTGGGGCTCGGGCGGCTCGTTCGCCCCACCCGACCGCAAGCCGAGAAGTACATCACGTACGAGGCCGGTTCCGACCCCGTCGCCGGGTTCGGGCAGTCGAACGTGCGGTACTACGTGTACGCGCTCCTCTTCGTCATGTTCGACGTCGAGGCGGTGTTCGTGTTCCCGTGGGCGGTCGAGCTCGACTCGCTCGGAGTGTTCGGTCTCGTCGAGATGGCGGTCTTCATCGTGCTGCTGACGCTCGGTCTCGTGTACGCGTGGCGCAAGGGAGTGCTGCGGTGGGCCTGATGCTGATCATCGACTCGGAGTGCGCCGGCAGCACGACCCAGCACGAGGGAGTGCTGCGGTGGGCCTGATCGACAAGGGCCGCGTGCCCAAGCCGCT
>CAZKTS010000094.1:0-40197 GCA_964555735.1 uncultured Bifidobacteriaceae bacterium | reverse complement strand
CGCCGTCGACACCGAGGCACACGAGGTGGGGGAGGCGCCGGACCGGGTCGCCGAGCAGCTCGACGCCGTCGACCGCCAGCGCGGCGGCCACGATGCGGTCGGTGCGAGCACGCGCGTCGGCGGCCTCGGTCTCGAGGCGGGTGTCGTCGGTGAGCTCCTGGGCCGCGGCACCGAAGCCGACGATCGCCGGTGTGTTCTCGATGCCGGCCCGACGGGCTCGCTCCTGGGCGCCGCCCAGCAGCAGCGGAGGGACTCGCAGCCCCCGCCGGACGAGCAGCGCGGCCGCGCCCTTCGGGCCGCCGAGCTTGTGGCCGGTGATGGAGCAGAGGTCGGCGCCGAGGGCCCCGAAGTCGAGGGGCACGTGGCCGACGGCCGCGCACGCGTCGACGTGGACGAGCGTCCCGCGGTCGCGCGTCCCGGCGACGATGGCCGGCACGGACTCCTGGATCGTGCCCACCTCGTGGTTGGCGAGCTGGATCGACACGAGCACGGTGTCGTCGCGCACCGCGGCGAGCACGGCGTCCGCGTCGACGCGGCCCTCGCGGTCGACGCCGACGACGGTGAGGTCGGCGGTCGCACGCGTACACGATTCCAGAACCGCCGAGTGCTCGACCGCGGTCGTGACGACGTGCGGCGCGGGCCCCGCGCCGTGCTCGATGGCGCGAGCGACGGCCCCGTGGATCGCGGTGTTGACGGCCTCGGTGCCGGTCGCGGTGAAGACGACCTCCCGCGCCCGGGCGCCGACGAGCGCGGCCACCTGCTCGCGTGCGGTCTCGATCGCGACCCGGGTCACCCTCCCGTCGCTGTGGACGCGGCCCGGGTCGGCGATGTGCTCCCGGAGGTACGGCAGCAGCGCGTCGAAGGCTGCGGGTCGGAGCGGGGTGGTGGACGCGTGGTCCAGGTAGTGGCGCACGGCGTCAGACGCGAGCGACGCAGCGGTCGTCACCGTCGGGGCGGCTCGCCTCGAACCGGGGTGACGTCTCGCCGTGCAGTCCGGCGAGCATCCCGCGAATCATGCCGCGGTCGAGGGCGCAGACCACGTGCGGGTAGCGCTGCGCGGTCTCGCCGAACGGGCAGCACTCCGACACGATCGCCAACCCGTTGGTGTCGGACTCGGCGTGGGCCGCGAAGCCGTGTGCGGTGAGGGCGTCGGCCACCGCCGTGATCGCGGTGCGGGCCGAGCGGTGGCCCGATCCCGGCTCCATCCGGTCCGCGAGGACACGGCCGTACTCGTAGCCGACCTCGTCGGCGAGGTCTTCGGCCCGCTCGGGTCCGAGCGCATCGAGCGCCCGCACGAGGAGGCTCGCGAGCATGTCGTCGTGGCGGAGCGGCACCGTGAGGCTGTGGTCGACCTCGGTGGCGCGGTAGCGCTTCGACGGGCGGCCGGCGGTCCGGGCGCCCCCGGCGCCGGCGCCGATCGCCACGGTCAGGTAGCCGCCGCTGGTCAGCTTCTCGAGGTGGTGACGGGCGACGTTGGGATGCAGCTCGAAGCGCTCCGCGACCTCGGCCGCGGTGACGCCCTCGGTGGCGTCGCGGACGAAGAGGTAGATCTCGCGGCGCGTGGGATCGCCGAAGGCGTTCGTGACCGCGGTGACCGCGGCGTTGAACTCGTCGGCCGACAGGACGGGCTCGGCTGCCACGGCGGTATTCTACCTATCTCCGTAGTGCAAACCCCTGTCCCCGGCTCGGGGTGCCGCCCCCCGTGGCATCCCTGGGAGAAGCGCCCGATGTCCGACCCGGCAGCCGTCCGCGAGGCGATCGCGGCCGTCGAGGAGCCCGAGCTCCATCGCACCCTCGGTGAGCTGGGGCTCACACCGGCGGTCGCCCTCGACGGCGCCACCGCGGTGGTGGCCCTCGAGGATCCCCTGCCCGACCGCGGCCACTGGGCGCCCCTCGCCGACGCGGTCCGCGCCGCGGCGCTGACGGTGCCCGGGGTCGAGCACGCCGAGGTCGAGGTCCGAGAGCTGGACGAGGACGCCAAGCCTGCCGTCGCCGCCCGCCTCAAGGGCGAGGCGCCACGCGACCCGCTGGCGGTGGTGGACGCGGCATCGGCGGCGGCGCAGCCGCGACCGCGGCAGAACCCGTTCACCGCGACCCGCACCCGGATCCTCGCCATCGCGTCGGGCAAGGGCGGCGTGGGGAAGTCGTCGGTCACCACCAACCTGTCGATCGCGCTCGCGCAGCGGGGGCACCGGGTCGCCGCGGTGGACGCCGACGTGTGGGGCTTCTCGATGCCGCGCATGCTCGGGATCCAGGATCCGCCCGGACTGATCGACGACGTCATCGTGCCGCCCGGCGCGCACGGCGTGCGCCTGATCTCGATGGGCTTCTTCGCCCGCGAGGACCAGGCGGTCGTGTGGCGCGGCCCGATGCTGCACAAGGCGCTCGAGCAGTTCCTGACCGACGTGCACTGGGCCGAGCCCGACTACCTCGTCGTCGACATGCCGCCGGGCACCGGCGACGTGTCGCTCTCGATCTCGCAGTTCCTGCCTCGTGCGGAGGTGATCGTGGTCACGACGCCCCAACCCGCCGCGCAGAAGGTCGCGCAGCGCGCGGCAGCGATGGCCGAGAAGGTGGACCTCGACGTGATCGGCGTCATCGAGAACATGTCGTGGTTCCGCGGCGACGACGGGAAGGGCTACGAGATCTTCGGCGCGGGTGGCGGTGCGGCGCTGGCCGCCCAGCTCGACGTCCCGCTCCTCGGCCGGATCCCGCTCGTGCCCGAGCTGCGAGAAGGCGGCGACACCGGCCGGCCGATCGTCGTGGCCGACCCCGACGACGAGGCGTCCGCGGCCTTCCGTGCCATCGCCGAGACCGTCGACACCGAGCTTCGACCCACGAAGATCGCGCACCCCGAGCTCACGATCGGGTGATCTCGCGCACGTAGCCGAGCCGCGGCGTGAAGGTCGCGGTCACGGTCTCACCCTGGGGGTGGCCGTTCCAGAGCGACGCTCGGACCCGGAACGCCGGCAGACGGTCGTCGGTGCCGTCGTCGATCGCGAGGTAGTGCGCGTACCGGGTGTTGTTGTCGGAGCGGCTGCGGACGAACCGGCGCGACCGCACGATCTCGCCGGTCACCTCACGGTTGCCGAAGAGGTCGGCGATCGCGAGCAGGCCCAGGCAGACCGCCCAGAGCACGCCGAGCGCGAAGACGGCGCTCAGCACGTCGCCCACGAGGTTGACCCAGTCCCAGTCGTCGATGCGGACGCCGGTGGGTGCGGACGAGCTCGCGACCGAGCGGGCGAGGCTGACCGCGAAGCCGGCCACGACCCCTACGACCACCGCGACGAGCAGGGCGAGCAGGGGATGGAGGCCCCAGCCCGGTGGGAAGAAGCGGGGGTAGCGGACGCGCACGCGCCGCCACCGACCGCCGGTGCGGCTCCACGCGCGGTGGTCGTCCTCGGCACCCATCGGCAGGAGCTCGACGGCCAGGGTGGCGGCACCCAGCGCGGCGGCGTACGCAAGGTGCCGGCCGCGGACCTTCACCGCGGCCGGGGGCAGCTCGTCGACCATGCCGTCGTCGCGGAAGTGGCGCTGCAGTCCACCGACGCGTGCGGCGGCCTCGCGCCCGGCGTCGGTGGGCAGCTGCGCGAGGGAGCGGCTCAGCCGCCCGCAGAGCACGATGCCGAAGCCGGCGACGGCCGCGATGACGACGACCGAGATTCCGACGAGCACCTCGTCGTCGGCGCCGACGTCGCCGCCGACCTGGATCGCCGCGAACACGGTGGCGATGACGACGCCGAGACCGATGGCGAGCGCGGCGACCCAGGTGCCCGACCATCGGTTCCGGGTGAGGCCGGCCGCCTGGGCCTCCGCGACGACCTCGCGCGCGAGGTCGCGGTGCCAGCGCTTCGAGTGGTCCTCGATGCCGGTGGTGAGGGCGTCGGTGGGGACCACGCCGTCGATGGCCTTCTCGCGGAGCGCCTCGAGGATGCGCCGATCGACCGGGCTGAGCGCCTCGCCCTCGCGGTCGCGCACGCGACAGATCGTCTTGCCGGGTTGGATCTCGTCGAGATCGACGACGCGGCGAGCCGCGAGGTCGAGGAGGACCGCCGGTGCCGTCTCGCCGGGCACGACGAAGTCGCTCCCGAGCAGTCCCGCCACCGCGGGCGACTCCGGCGGCAGGTCGAGACCGGTGTCGAGCGCCTTGATGCGGGGCGGGCGGCGGGCGAGCAGGACCATCGCGGCCACGAGGAGCCACCCGAGGGCGAGTCCGGCCGCGACCACGAGGATCGGGACCGACACGCCCTGGTCGTCGGAGGACGAGGCCGCAGCGAGGATCGGGAGCACGGCCCATGTTCCCCGATCAGGCTTCCCCGATCGAGCGTTCCCGGTTGCTCCGGTGGCGCCGGTAGTGTCCCGACCCATGGAAGTACGGATCGGCGTCCTGCACACCCCCAAGGAGCTCGAGCTCGAGCTCTCCGGTACCGCCGCCGACGTCGAGTCGGCCTTCGGTGACGCGTTGAAGAGCGAGGGGGTGCTCTGGCTCACCGACACCAAGGGCCGGCGCATCGGCGTCCCCGCCGAGCGGATCGCGTACCTCGAGATGGAGACCGACCAAGAGGCGAAGCGGGTCGGGTTCGGCGCCCCCTCGTAGCCAGTCGCGGGGGCCGTCGACGGACCCCGCGCTGTCGCGGAGACTCCAGGGGGCAGTCGCTGCCCCCCAGACTCTCCAGACAGGCATGGCATGACCGAGCAGCTCGAGCGCTTCCTCGACCGTCGCCTGCTCTTCGTCACCGGCAAGGGCGGTGTCGGCAAGAGCACCGTCACCGCCGCGATGGCGTTGCTCGCGGCCGAGAACGGCAAGCGCGTGCTGCTCGTGGAGGTCGACGCCAAGGGCAACCTCACGTCGCTGTTCGAGCACGCGCCGGTCGGGTTCCAACCCACCGAGGTGCATCCCGGCGTGCACGCGATGCAGATGCGCACCGAGGACTCCCTCAAGGAGTACCTCAAGCTCAACCTGAAGGTGCCGGTGGTCGCGCGGCTCGGACCGCTCGCGAACATGCTCGAGTTCGTAGCGACCGCGGCACCCGGCGTGAAGGAGATCCTCACCGTCGGCAAGGTGTGCTGGGAGACGCGCGAGTCCATCGAGGGACGCGCGCCGTGGGACATGGTCATCGTCGACGCCGCCGCTTCGGGTCACGTGCTCGCGCAGCTCGACTCGCCCCGTGCCATCCGTGAGCTGGTGCAGGTGGGCCCGGTCCGTCAGCAGACCGAGTGGATGGTGGAGTTGCTCGCCGATCCGGCGATCACCGCGGTCGACGTCGTCACCTCGCCGGAGGAGATGCCGGTCAACGAGACCGTCGAGCTGATCGCCCAGGCGCGCGCCGAGATCGACGTGCCGCTCGGCTCCGTGATCGTGAACCGCGTGCTCCCGGAGCCGCTGACCCGCGCCGACGAGCCGGTGTTCGAGGCCCTCGGCGCGCCGGACGCCACCGCGCTGCTCGAGCAAGCTGCGGGCCCCGGCGTTCCCGACGTCCTCGGCGCGACCCGCCTAGCCGTGGCCCTCCGTCGGTCGCGAGCGGTGCACCTCGCGCGGCTGCGCGAGACCGTCGACCTGCCGATCCTGTACGTGCCCTACCTCTTCGTGCGCGACCACGGGTTGCGGGTCACGCGGATGGTGGCGGATGCGCTGGGCGCGGAGCTGGGCGCATGACCCCCGACCGCACCGGCGGCCTCGACGCGCTGCTTGCCGCGCCTGAGGTCGTGGTCTTCTGCGGATCGGGCGGGGTGGGGAAGACGACGACCGCGGCCGCGGCGGCCCTCGCCGCCGCGACCCGTCAGGGCGGACGGGTGCTCGTGCTCACGATCGACCCGGCGCGTCGTCTGGCCAACGCCCTCGGGCTCGAGGGCTTCGGGAACCTCGAACGGCGTGTGCCCGACGAGGTGCTCCGGGCCGCGGGCCTCGAGCCCCGCGGCGAGCTCTACGCCGCGATGCTCGACACGAAGGCCTCGTGGGACGAGCTCGTGCTGCGCCACGCGCCGAACGAGGAGACCGCGTACCGGATCCTCGAGAACCGGCTCTACACCAACCTCACGGGCCGGTTCGTCCAGAGCCACGACTACATCGCGATGGAGCGGCTCTACGACCTGCACGCCACCGGCAAGTACGACCTGATCGTGATCGACACGCCGCCCACGCGGAACGCGATCGACTTCCTCGAAGCGCCGGCGCGCATGGCCGACTTCTTCGGCGGCAAGCTCCTGCGCTGGCTCACCCTCCCGTACCGCGTGGGCGGCAAGCGGGGTGCGCGCTTCGTGAACTTCGCGAGCAAGCCCTTCTACCAGATGGCCGATCGCATCCTCGGGAGCCAGTTCCTGCAGGACATCGCCGAGTTCTTCCTCAACTTCCAGACCATGTACGACGGCTTCGTCGAGCGCGCCGAGGCCGTCGAGCGGTTGCTGCACGACCGTCGGACGACCTTCGCGGTCGTGACGACCCTCGAGGGTGCACCACTGCGCGAAGCGGAGTTCTTCTGCGAGGCGCTCACCGATCGCGGCTTCCACCTCGGCGCGATGGTGCTCAACAAGATGCTGCCCGAGTCGTTGCGGGGGCCCGACGGACGCCGCGCCGCCGACGTGCTGCGGGACGATGCGGAGTCCCTCGCGGCGCGCCTCGCGACGATCGAGGAGCCGGCCCTGGACGACCCCGCGCGCACCGCTCGCGTGCTGTCGATCGTGGCCGACACCTTCCGCGACTACTCGGTCGTCGCCACCCGCGAGGCGGAGCTGCGCGACGAGCTCGGGCGCCTCCCGGAGGTCGTCGCGACCGTTCCCGCGTTCGAGGACGACGTGCACGACGTCGCCGGGCTCGCCCGCATCGGGGACGCGCTCTTCGCCTGAGCCGACGGGGGACACGGATCGGGCGAGGCGGACCCGTAGGCTTTCGGCGTGGCCATCCCGCTCTTCGAGCTCGCACGGACGAACACCTCCCTGTCGGGTTCGGCGTTGCGCCACGCCCAGCGGCTGGTCGCCTCCTGGCAGCCGCTCTCGGACCTCTGCTTCTCGGACCTCCTGCTGCTCGCGCCGGTGGAGGGCGAGGAGGGACACCGGTTCGTGGTGCTCGCCCACGTCCGGCCGACCACCGGCCAGACCCTCTACCCGGCCGATCTCGTCGGCACGGTGGTCCACGAGGTGGAGCGGCCGGTGGTGGCGCGGGCGTGGCGCAAGGGCGAGGTGGTGGGCGGCGACACCACCGTGATCGGTGGTCGCGAACGGGCCCGCGTGCAATGCATCCCCGTCCGATCGCAGGACGAGGTGGTCGCGGTCGTGACCCGCGAGAGCGCCATGACGTCGGCTCGGCGCCCGGGCGAGCTCGAGCGGCACTACCTCGACGTGTTCGAGCGCTTCGGTCGCATGATCGCCGACGGGACCTTCCCGTTCCCGCGCGACGAGGTCGAGCCGGAGGAAGCACCCCGCGTCGCCGATGGTGTCATCGTCCTCGACGACGACCTGCGGATCCGGTACACGAGCCCCAACGCGATCAGCTCGCTGCACCGCATGGGCATCCACGCCTACACGCAAGGTCTCCAGCTCGAGGAGGTCGGGTTCGACCAGGACGCCGCGGAGTCGGCGCGGGCGCTGCTCGTGCCGGTCACCGAGGAGATCGAACGGGGCGACACGTCCGCGCTCGTGCAGGCGATCCCGCTGCTCGAGCACGGCAAGGTGAACGGTGTGCTCGTGCTCGTGCGCGACGTCACCGACCTCCGACGTCGCGACCGAATCCTGATGTCGAAGGACGCGACGATCCGCGAGATCCACCACCGAGTGAAGAACAACCTCCAGACGATCGCGGCGCTGCTCCGGCTCCAGGGTCGGCGGCTGCAGTCACCCGAGGCGCAGGAGGCGATCGAGGAGTCGGAGCGCCGGATCCGCTCGATCGCGATCGTCCACGAGACCCTCTCGCGCGAGGTCGGCGACGTGGTGCCGTTCGGCGACATCATCCATCCGCTCGTGCGCGTGGTGGAGGAGACGGTGACATCCGACGACCTGCGCCTCCACTTCGACGTGGAGGGCGACGTCGGTGACGTGCCCGGCCCGCTGGCGACGCCGCTCGCGGTCGTCCTCAACGAGCTCATGCAGAACGCGGTCGACCACGCGTTCCCGATGGACGAGGGCCGAGACGAGGGGCACGTCCACGTGCGCCTCCGGCGCGAGACGGGCGCGCTGTGCGTGGACGTGGTCGACGACGGCGTGGGGCTCCCCGACGGGTTCTCGCTCGAGCAGTCGCGTGGGCTCGGACTGTCGATCGTGCACGCGCTGGTGACGAGCGAGCTCGGGGGGTCGATCGAGATGGCCGACGACGACGGCACCCGCGTGCAGCTGCGGGTGCCGTTGCGCCAGGACGCGCCGGTCGAGCTGTAGGCGGCCCGACGCCGAAGGCGTCAGGAGCGGAGAATCAGGAGGCGGCGCGCTGCTTGGCCAGCCAGGCCTTGCGGAGCTTGCGGCGCTCTTCCTCGGTGGTGCCGCCCCAGATGCCCGCCTCCTGGTTGGTGGCGAGGGCGAAGTCGAGGCACTCGTCGTTCACGAGGCACGCCGTGCAGATGCGGCGGGCGGTCTCGATCTGCTCGAGGGCGGGGCCGGTGGTCCCGATCGGGAAGAAGACGTCCGGGTCGGACTCCCGGCAGGCAGAGCGCCCGCGCCAGGCGTCGAGGTCCCAGTCGTGCGTGCGGATCCAGGTGAGCGCCACGGCTCCTCCGTCGTGCGTGTGCGCCGCGGGGGTGGGCGCACCCAGTGCGGTTCGGTGTCCTCGGGGCCAGCCCTCGAGGCGTCGAGCAGACTATGTGCCCTGTGACGGAGGGCACAAGGGGTCTGACCTGCGGTTTCGCGCCGAGTGTGGCGGGTGGGGTCCCGGGCCTCTGCGTCCTCGGCCCTAGGCTCCCGACCCGTGGCCGCCCCGTCCGCCGAGCGTCCCCTGGTCCTGGCGCACCGCGGGGCCCGGGAGCGGGCGCCCGAGAACACCCTGGCGGCCTTCTCGCTCGCCCTCGAGCTCGGGGCCGACGGCGTCGAGCTCGACGTGCACCGCACCGCCGACGACGGGCTGGTGGTGCACCACGACGCCGAGGCTCCGGGTCTCGGGGTCCTCGCCGATCTGCCCCTCGAGCGGATCCGCGCCGCCCGACCCGACATCCCGACCCTCGCGGAGGCGCTCGACGCCTGCGCCGGCTCGCTCGTCAACGTCGAGATCAAGAACCTTCCGGGCGACGCCGACTTCGACCCCGACGAGCGGGTGGCGGACCTCGTCGTGGACCTGCTGCGCGAGCGTCGCGGTGCGGACCGGGCCCTGGTCTCGTCGTTCAACCTGGGCACCGTCGACCGGGTGCGCGAGATCGACGCCCACCTGCCCACCGGCCTGCTCATCATGTTCGGGTTCGATCCGCTCATCGCGCTCGAGATGTGTGTAGAGCGCGGGCACCACACCCTGCACCCGTTCGTGACCCTGCTCGCCGGCGACGCGGCGGCCGCGACGGTGGCGCGAGCCGGGGAGCACGACATCGCGGTCAACGTCTGGACGGTCAACGACGAGGCGGAGATGCGGCGGCTTGCCGACGTGGGTGTGCACGGACTCATCACCGACGTCCCCGACGTCGCGCGCCGCGTCGTCGACTAGGTGGTGGGGATCACCAGGGTGAGTGCGTCGGGCTCGTAGGTGATCTCGAGGCGTTCGACCTCGCCGAGGTAGTCGCCGTCGACCTGCCACGGGAAGGGGCCGTGGTTGGCCACGAACGTCATGCGGTCGAGGTCGGCGAGCTGGAGCAGGTCCTTGTGCTTCTGGACCTTCTTGCCGCGCGTCATGGCCGAGAGTGCGTTCCGGAGCAGGCCCGCGGCTTCGAGGCGACGGAACATCGTGAGCGCGAGGGAGCGGTCGAACCCGGCCGCGTCGGTGACTCGCAACGGCCGGCGGCCGAAGAACGCGTACGGGGCGGTGTTGGAGACGATCGCGAAGAAGCCGTCCTCGCCGGAGCCGTCCGGGAGCTCGACGCGGAACGGGGCGCGGGTGCGGTCGAAGCCCCGGAAGAACGTCGTGAGGGCGGCGACGGCGAACATCGGATGGGCGATGCGGCGCTTCAGCCGGTGGTGGCGTTCGGTCTGCTCGATGACCTCGGCGTCGAAGCCGAGCCCGAGGTGGAAGAGGAAGTGGCGCCCGTTGCCCGCGCCGACCCCCACGCGCCGGAACGACTCGGCGTCGATCGCCGTGAGCAGCTGCTCGATCGCGGGGTCCAGCGAGTTCCGGAACCCGATCGTGCGGGCAAAGACGTTGGTCGAACCGCCCGGGAGCGGCGACAGGGCCGTGCTGGTGCCGACCAGGCCGTCGGCGGCCTCGTTGAGCGTGCCGTCGCCCGCGGCGACCACGACGACGTCGACGCCGTCGCGCGCCGCGGCCCGGGCGAGGCGGGTCGCGTGGCCGCGGCGGGTCGTCTCGGCGACCTCGAGCCGGTGGCGTCGGCCCAGCTCGCGTTGGAGGCGGACGCGACGACGCGGCGTCATCGATGACGCGGTCGGGTTCACCACCAGCAGGAGTCGCACGCCGGGGCAGGCTAGGTCGTGGGGGTCCGGTCCTACGATGCCGCCGTGCCCCGGCCGACGCCGCTCGAACGCCTGACCGCGGAGATCGTGTCCTGCCGGGCGTGCCCGCGCCTCGTCGCGTGGCGCGAGCAGGTCGCACGGGAGCGGCGGGCATCGTTCCGTGACCAGGAGTACTGGGGACGGCCGATCCCGGGGTTCGGCGATCCGCGGGCGCGGGTGCTCGTCCTCGGGCTCGCGCCTGCCGCACACGGCGGGAACCGGACCGGGCGCGTGTTCACCGGCGACCGCTCCGGCGACTGGCTGTTCGCGTCGATGCACCGCACCGGCTTCGCCAACCAGGCCGAGTCGGTGAGCATCGACGACGGACTCCGCCTCGACGACGCCTACGTCGTGGCCGCGGTGCGGTGCGCGCCGCCGGCGAACAAGCCGACCACCGAGGAGCGCGACACCTGCCAGCCGTTCCTCGTGCGCGAGCTCGCGCTCCTGACCGAGCTCCAGGTGATCGTGGTGCTCGGCGGCTTCGCCTACGAAGCGGCGTGGCGGGTCCTCGGCGCGGCGGGGGTCGAGCTGCCCAAGCCCCGCCCACGCTTCGCGCACGGCCTCGAGGTGGTCACCGACGCGGTGACGATCATCGGCTGCTACCACCCGAGCCAGCAGAACACGTTCACGGGCCGGCTCACCGAGCCGATGCTCGACGCGGTGTTCGCTCAGGCGAGGGCGAGGATCTCGCCGACGCCGTAGACCAGTGCGATCGTCCCGAGCACCGTGCCCACGAGGATGCGCATGGTGCGGTCCGACGCCTTGATCGTGAGGTGCGCTCCGAGGCGGGCACCGGGGATGACCCCGACGCAGAGCGGCAGCGCGAACAGCCAATCGATGTTGCCCAGGATCGCGTGGGTGATCGTGCCCGGGATCGCGAGCACGCCGACGCACGCGAGCGACGTGGCGAGCGCCTGCTTGATCGGCAGCCGGATCCAACCGGTGAACGCCGGCACCATGAACACACCGCCACCGATGCCGAGCAGGCCGCTCAGGCCACCGGCCGCGACGCCGATGAGGGCCAGCCGCCACGGGTCGGTGCGCACCGGCGCAGCGGTGTGGACGACGGCGGCCGGTACCGCGTCGGTCTCGCCCTCGATGAGGCGCTCCTCCGCGGGCTCGGCCGCCGCCGCGGGCGCCTGCGCGAGCCGATAGGCGCTGATCCCCACGAGCAGTGCGGTGAGGATCATGAGGGGATGACCGTCGCCCGGCACGACGTCGGCGAGGAGGGCGCCGCCGACCGACGCGAAGATCCCGGCGCCGGCGGTCCACGCGGCGACGCGGAAGAGCACGAGGCCCTCGCGCCGATAGCGCAGCGTGCCGGTGACGGCGGACGGGATGATCGAGGGCAGGGTCGAGCCGACGGCCTGGAGCGGCGTGGCCCCGAGGGCCCGGATCGCCGGCGTCGAGACGATGGCGCCGCCGACGCCGAACATCGCCGACAACACGCCGGTGGCGAACCCCACGGCGAGCGTGAGCAGCACAATCACGAGGTCCGACACCAGGCCTCACGCTAGCGTTGGCGCCATGTCCGACCGCCCGTCGACCCGATCATGAGTGGCGCCAGCACGCTGCTGCGGGGGGTCTACCTCCCGCTCATCACACCGTTCGCGGCCGACGGCTCGGTCGCGCTGGACGCGCTCGAGGGCCTCGCCGACGAGTACCTCGCCGCGGGCGCGGCAGGGCTCGTCCCGCTCGGCACCACGGGCGAGTCGCCGATGCTCGACGCCGACGAGAAGCGAGCCGTCATCGACGTGTGCTCGAGGGTCTCGGCGGCGCGGGGCGCGCACCTCGTCGTCGGCACCGGCTCGAACGACACCGCGAGCACGGTCAAGGGCGTCCTGACGCTGACCGACATCCCCGGGCTCACCGCGATCATGTGCGTCGTCCCGTACTACCTGCGCCCGAGCCAGGCCGGCATCGTCGCCCACTTCGTGGAGATCGCGCAGGCCAGCCCGGTGCCGGTGGTCGTCTACAACATCCCGGCGCGCACCGGGCGCCTGCTCGAGCCTGACGGGCTCCTCGAGCTCGCCCGCACCCCCAACATCATCGGCGTGAAGCAGGCGCTCGGCACGGTCGACGACGGCACGCTGCGGGTCCTCGCCGAGGCACCCGACGACTTCGCGATCCTCAGCGGGGACGACTACCTCGACTTCCCGCTCACGCTCCTCGGTGGTGCCGGCGGCATCATCGCGTCGGCGCACCTCTGCACCGAGCGATGGGTGGCCATGATCGAGTGTGGGCTCGCGGGCAAGGTCGACGAGGGACGCGCGCACCACGAGGCGCTCCTGCCGGTCGTCGCGGCCGCGTTCGCGGAGCCGAACCCCGCCGTCTTCAAGGCCGTCCTCCACGCCCAGGGCAAGATCCCGACGCCGGCCGTGCGCCTGCCCCTCACCGACGCCTCGCCGGCGGCCCGCGACCGCGCGCTCGCGGCGGTCGAGGCCGCGTCCGCCTGAACGGCTCCACCTGCTTCGCCCGTCGTCCGGCGGGTGACCGAGGTCACCTTGTCGGCGGGCGGCCAGTCGCGTAGCGTGCGGCGAATACGGAACGTCGGCGTTCCGTTTTTTCGGCCCTCCCCCCGGGCCGACGCGCCGGCGCCCGGGAGAGCGATGCGCGGATGACCCTCAGCGAGCGCGTGGCGGCCAAGGCCGAGGAGCGGCGGTGGTGGATCCTCCTCGTCCTCAACTTCAGCCTGTTGGTGATCGTCCTCGACAACTCGATCCTCAACGTGGCGATCCCGACGATCGTCAAGGAGCTCGACGCCTCGAACAGCGAGCTCCAGTGGATCGTCGACTCGTACACGCTGGTGTTCGCCGGGCTGCTGCTCACCGCCGGCAGCCTCGGCGACCGGTTCGGTCGCCGCCCGGCGCTCCAGTTCGGCCTCGTCATGTTCGGGATCGGCTCGCTGGCGTCCGCGCTCGCGGGCAGCGCGACCCAGCTCATCGGGACGCGCGCGTTCATGGGCATCGGCGGCGCGTTCATCATGCCGGCGACGCTCTCGATCATCACCAACGTCTTCCCTGCGCGCGAGCGGGGCAAGGCGATCGGCATCTGGGCCGCGACCGCCGGTGTCGGGATCGCGCTCGGCCCGCTCACCGGCGGCTTCCTGCTCGAGCACTTCTACTGGGGTTCGGTCTTCCTCGTGAACGTGCCGGTCGTCGTCATCGGCGTGCTCGCGGGCATCTTCCTCATCCCGGACTCACGCGACCCGTCAGCGCCCCGCCTCGACGTGGTCGGCGGCATCCTGTCGATCTTCGGGCTCGGCGCGCTGCTCTACGCGATCATCGAGGGCCCCGACCGCGGCTGGACGAACGACGTCACGTTGGTCTCGTTCGCGATCGGAGGGATCCTTCTCGCCGCGTTCTTCTGGTGGGAGGCGCGCAGCGACCACCCGATGCTCGACCTCTCGTTCTTCAAGAACCCGCGATTCTCGGCCGCGAGCGGCGCCATCGCGGTGACGTTCTTCTCGCTGTTCGGCGCCCTCTTCGTGCTGACGCAGTACCTCCAGTTCGTTCTCGGCTACTCACCGCTCGAGACCGGGGTGCGACTGCTCGCGTTCGCGATCCCGATGATGATCATCGCCCCGCTCAGTCCGCGCTTCGTCGACAAGCTCGGCACCAAGCTGGTCGTGGCGAGTGGGTTGACGTTGAGCACGGTCGGTCTGCTGCTCTCGCTCGGCCTGGACGAGTCGTCGAGCTACGGCGCGATCGCGTGGCGGATGGTCGTGCTCGCCTCGGGCATGGCCCTCACCATGGCGCCCTCGACCACCGCGATCATGGGATCGCTGCCCCTGGCCAAGGCCGGCGTGGGTTCGGCGGTGAACGACACCACGCGCCAGGTCGGCGGCACGCTCGGCGTGGCGGTCGTCGGCAGTGTGTTCGCATCGGTCTATGCGTCGCAGGTCGGGGATGCGTTCGGCGCCGCGGGCGTGCCCGCGGCCGGCATCGCCGCGGCGAAGGACTCGGTGGGTGCGGCACTCGCGGTGGCGGCCAAGGCGCCCGGCGCGGCGGCGAACGTGCTCGCGGACGCGGCGCGCAGCGCGTTCATCGACGGCATGCACACCGGCCTCATCGTCGGCGCCGGCGTCGCGCTCCTCGGCGCGATCGCGGTGCTGATCTGGCTCCCGGCCCGAGCACGCGCCGCCGACGTCGAGCGCCAGGACGAGGAGTACCAGGAGGGCCTGCGGGCGATGCAGGGTGACGGCGCAGCCGACGGCGACGGGGCACGCGAGCCGGCTCCGGTCGCGGGCTCGTGACGGTGGCCGTCGAGACGGTCGCCGAGAAGCGGCCGGGACCCGGGCGGCCGCGCAGCGCCGAGTGCGACGTGGCGATCCTCGACGCCGCGCTCGAGCTGTTCGCCGAGGTCGGCTTCGAGGGGTTCACGGTGGAGTCCGTGGCGACGCGCGCGGGCGTCGGCAAGGCGACGATCTACCGGCGCTACGCGAACAAGGAAGAGCTCGTGATCGCCGCAGCGCGATCGTTGAGCGTGGTGGTCGCGCCGGCACCCGACACCGGCACCTTCGCGGGCGACCTCCGCGAGAGCGCGCGGGGGCTCGTGCACCTGCTCACCGACACCATCGCGGGAACCGCCGTCCGTCAGCTCGTGGCCGAGCTCGACCGCAACGAGGAGCTGCGCGTCGCGCACGGCGAGTTCCTCACGGGACGACGCGCCCAGATGGCGGCCGCCGTGGGGCGCGGCGTCGCACGCGGCGAGCTCCCGGCCCGCACCGATCCGGAGCTCGTGGCCGACCTCGTGGCCGGCCCGATCTTCTACCGGCACCTCGTGCTCTGCGGCCGCCTCGACCGTCGCTACGCCGACGCGCTCGTGGCTCGTGTCCTCGAGGGCCTCCTGCCGCGCTGAGGTCAAAGGTCAAGGGCCAGAGCCGGTTCTTGGCACGTTGAGTGTCATATGGACTGACGCAACGTGCCAAGAACTGGCTCTTGGGGTTGGTCGGGTGATCAGTTGGTCAGGTGATCAGCGGGCGAGGGCGGCGGTGAGGAGCTCGTCCTGCTCGCGGTCGTGCACCTTCGGGCTGCCGCTCGCGGGGCTGGCGCTCGCGCGTCGCGAGATGTGACGGAGCTCGGCCCGGTTGCGCAGCAGCTTGTGCAGCTTGCCGTGCATGTAGTTCCAGGCGCCCATGTTGCCGGGCTCTTCCTGGACCCACCACACGTCGGTGGCCTTCGGGTACCGATCGAGGGCGGCGACGATCTCCGCCTCGGGGAACGGGAACAGCTGCTCGACGCGGACGACGGCGGCGGGGGCCTGGTCGCGGTCGCGTCGCTCGATGAGCTCGTGGCCGACCTTCCCCGTGCAGAGCAGCACCCGTGTGACCGCGCCCGGGTCGGCGACCTTGGGGTCGTCGAGCACGGGCTCGAACCCGCCCGAGGTGAGCGCGCGCTCCGGTGAGCGGCTCTGCTGCATGCGCAGGTAGCGCTTCGGTGTGAAGCAGACGAGCGGCACCCGACGGGTGCTCTTCGCCTGGCGGCGCAGCACGTGGAAGTACTGCGCGGCGGTCGAGGGGTAGACGACGCGCAGGTTGTCCTCGGCGCACAATGCGAGGAAGCGCTCGATGCGCGCGCTGGAGTGCTCGGGGCCCTGCCCCTCGAACCCGTGCGGCAGGAGCAGCGCGAGGCTCGAGCGCTGACCCCACTTGTCGTCGGCGGCGACGATGAACTGGTCGATGATGATCTGCGCGCCGTTCATGAAGTCGCCGAACTGGGCCTCCCACGCGACGAACGCCTCGGCGTCGGCGACGGAGTAGCCGTACTCGAAGCCGAGCGCGGCGTACTCGGACAGGACGGTGTCGTAGAGCCGGTACGGCGCCTGGTCGGGTGCGAGGTTCGCGAGCGGCACGTACTCGGCCTCGGTCTCGGCGTCGAGCAGGACGCCGTGGCGCTGGCTGAACGTGCCTCGGCGCGTGTCCTGGCCCGAGAGCCGAACCGGCGTGCCCTCGAGCATGAGCGATCCGAGCGCGCAGGCCTCGGCGAGCGCCCAGTCCACCTCGCCGGCGTCGAAGGTGGTGCGGTTGCCGAGCAGGATCCGCTCGAGCTTCGGGTGCACGTGGAAGTCGTCGGGCCAGGTGGTGACGCCGCGTACGACGGTCTCGAGCACCGAGGCGTCGACGGCGGTCACGGGCGGCGCATGGCTCTCGTCGGCGTGCGGGTCCGCGCCGGGATCGACCGCGAGCGAAGGATCGTCGAGCGCAGAGCCATGCGCCTCGAGCCCGGTCTCGTGCGGCGCGTGGGTCTCCTCGAACGCTCGATCGAGCCGGGCCTTGAAGTCGGCGGTCGCGGCCTCGCAGTCCTCGGTGGTGAGGTCCCCGCGGTTGACGAGCGTCTCGGTGTAGAGCGTGCGCACCGACGGCCGCGCCTCGATGAGCTTGTACATCCGGGGCTGGGTGAACGCGGGCTCGTCGCCCTCGTTGTGGCCGTAGCGGCGGTAGCAGAAGAGGTCGACGACGACGTCCTTCTGGAAGGCCTGGCGGAACGCGAACGCGAGCTCGATGACCCGCACCGCCGCCTCGGGGTCGTCGCCGTTCACGTGGAAGATCGGCGCCTGCACCATCTTGGCGACGTCGGTCGCGTAGACGCTCGAGCGACCGGCCTCGGGCGAGGTGGTGAAGCCGAGCTGGTTGTTGACGACGACGTGCACGGTGCCGCCGACGTCGTAGCCCTCGACCTCCGAGAGGTTGAGCGTCTCGGCGACGACACCCTGGCCGGCGAACGCGGCGTCACCGTGGATGAGCACCGACAGCACGGCGGTGTGCGCGGTGTCGCCGATGAAGTCGCCCTTGGCGCGCGCCATGCCCTCGACGACGGGGTCGACGGCTTCGAGGTGGCTCGGGTTTGCCGCCAGCGTGAGCGACACCTCGTGCCCACCGGGCGACAGGTGCTTGCCGCTCGCGCCGACGTGGTACTTCACGTCGCCCGACCCTTGCGTGCTGCTGGGATCGAGCTCGCCCTCGAACTCCCGGAAGATCTGGGCGTAGGACTTGCCGATCACGTTGGCGAGGACGTTGAGGCGACCGCGATGCGCCATGCCCATGACGACCGCCGCCATGCCGGCGTCGGCGGCTGCGCTGCAGAGCGCGTCGAGCATCGGGATCAGGGTCTCGGCGCCCTCCAGGCTGAAGCGCTTCTGGCCCAGGTACTTGGTGTGGAGGAACCGCTCGAAGGCCTCCGCCGCGTTGAGCTTCTCGAGGATGCGCCGCTTCTCGGCCTCGGTGGCGTCGGCGTGCACGCCCTCGACCTGCTGCTGGATCCACTCCTTCTGGTCCGGCTCCTGGATGTGCATGTACTCGACGCCGACGCTGCGGGCGTAGGCGTCGCGCAGGATGCCGAGGATGTCGCGCAGCGGGAGCGTCGGGCGGTCGACGGCACCAGAGCCGAGGCTGCCGACCGGGAACTCACGGTCGAGGTCCCAGATGCTGAGGTCGTAGGAGCTGATGTCGAGCTCGGGGTGGGTGTGCGGTTCGCGGCGACCGAGCGGGTCCAGGTTCGCGATCAGGTGGCCGCGCACGCGGTACATGTTGATGAGCTGGTGGACCGAGACCACCTTCTCCTGCGCGACGTCGTCGGACTGACTCGAGCCGTCGCCGAGCGATGAGCGGTCGGGGTTCCATCGCGCGGGTTCGTACGGCACGCCGAGGCTGTGGAAGACGTCGTCGTAGTAGCCGTCCTCGCCGAGCAGGAGCTGATGGATGCGACGGAGGAACTCGCCGCTCTCCGCGCCACCGATGATCCGGTGGTCGTAGGTGTTGGTGAGCGTGGTGACCTTGCTCACGCCGAGCTGGGCGAGCGCGTGTGGATCGGAGCCTTCGAACTCGGCGGGGTAGCCGATGGTGCCGACACCGAGGATGAACCCCTGGCCGGGCATGAGCCGGGGTACCGAGTGCACCGTGCCGATCATCCCGGGGTTGGTGATCGTGCCGGTCGTGCCCGCGAAGTCGTCGGGCGACATCTTGCTGGCGCGCACCTTGCGGATGAGCTCCTCGTACGCCTCCCAGAAGGTGCGGAAGTCCATCGACTCGGCCTGCTTCACGCTCGGCACGACCAGCGAGCGGCCGCCGTCGGGCCGTTCGAGGTCGACCGCGAGCCCGAGGTTGACGTGCTCGTGGTGGACGATCGTGGGCTTGCCGTCGGACTCCTCGAAGCTGGAGTTGATCGTGGGGAACTCGCGGAGTGCGCGGACGACGGCGTACGCGATGAGGTGCGTGAAGCTGACCTTGCCGCCGCCGCTGCGGGCGAGGTGGTTGTTCAGGATCTGACGGTTGACCTCGAGCAGCTTCGCCGGGATGGTGCGCACGGACGTCGCGGTGGGGACACCCAGGCTCGCCTCCATGTTCTCGGCGATCCGGGCCGCGACGCCCCGCAGGGGCTCGGCGGCGTCGCCGGCCGGTGGGGCGGCGGACGTGGCGGCCGGGGCCGGCGACGCAGGAGTCGGGGGTGCAGCTGCCGGGGCCGGCGGCGGTGCGAGGTCGACGGCCGGCGGCGGCGGGGGCGGGGTCGCGGTCGCCGCCTGCCCGTTGCTGCTCGGGGTCGCGCCGTCGGCGTCGGGCGCGCGCCCCTCGAAGTAGGCCCGCCACCGCGGCGGGATGGACTCCGGGTTCTCCTGGAAGCGCTCGTAGAGGTCTTCCACGAGCCCCGAGTTCGGTCCGAGATCCTCGAAGGTCACGCCACCATGCTCGCGCGCTCACGCACCGTGGTCGCCAGCGGACGCCAACCATTCAGACGCTGGTCACCCGGTCAAGGTCCCGTTTGGTCACTTCGTGCGCCTCTGGCGCTACGAAGTGACCAAACAAGGTCTTGACCGGGGTCCCGACTCGTGCCGGGTCAACGCCTGAGGAGCTCGGCGATCTCGAAGGCGAGGTCGAGGGACTGGCGGGCGTTGAGGCGGGGATCGCACATGGTCTCGTAGCGGTGCTCGAGCTGGGTGCCGACGATGTCGTCGCCGCCGCCGAGGCACTCGGTGACGTCCTCGCCGGTGAGCTCGACGTGCACGCCGCCGGGCCACACGTCGGCCTCCTCGCAGGCACCGAAGAAGCCGCGGAGCTCACGCATGATGTCGTCGAAGCGCCGCGTCTTGTAGCCGCTCTCGTGCGAGAACGTGTTGCCGTGCATCGGGTCGCACGCCCAGACCACCGGGTGGCCCGACAGGCTGACCGCCCGCAGCAGCGCGGGCAGCTTCTCGGTGACGCGGTCGGCGCCCATCCGGCTGAACAACACGAGGCGCCCGGGCTCGCGCCGCGGGTTCAGCCGCTCGCACAGGCCGACGGTCTCCTCGGGCGTGGCATCGGGACCGAGCTTCACGCCGATGGGGTTGTGCACGCCGGAGAGGAACTCCACGTGCGCGCCGTCGAGCTGACGCGTCCGCTCGCCGATCCACAGCATGTGCGCGGAGCAGTCGTACCAGTCGCCGGTGATGTGGTCCTGGCGGGTCAGGGCCTCCTCGTAGCCGAGCAGGAGCGCCTCGTGCGCGGTGTACACGTCGACCTGGTGGAGCTGCAGCTCGGCCTCGAGGTCGATGCCGCAGGCGCGCATGAACCGCAGCGCGCGCTCGATCTCGCTGGCGAGTGCCTCGTAGCGCCGGCCTTCCGGGCTGGAGGCGACGAACTCCTGGTTCCAGGCGTGCACCCGCGACAGGTCCGCGAAGCCGCCCTTGGCGAACGCGCGCACCAGGTTCAGGGTCGACGACGCCTGGTGGTAGGCGCGGCGCAGGCGCTCGGGGTCCGGCCGGCGGGCGACGGCGTCGAAGGCGAAGTCGTTGACCGTGTCGCCGCGGAAGGACGGCAGGGTCACGCCGTCGCGAGTCTCGGTGGGGGACGAGCGCGGCTTCGAGAACTGGCCCGCCATCCGCGCGACCTTGAGCGTCGGCACGCCGGTGCCGTAGGTGAGGACCACCGACATCTGGAGGATCACTCGGAGCTTGTCGCGGATGGAGTCGGCCGAGAACGCCGAGAACGACTCGGCGCAGTCACCCGCGACGAGGAGGAACGCCTTGCCCTCCGCGGCGGCAGCCAGCGAGTCGGTGAGCGTGCGGGCTTCGCCCGCGAACACGAGTGGCGGGAGCGCGCGCAGGTCGGCGAGCACGGCGTCGAGCGCGTCGGTGTCGGGCCAGTCGGGCTGCTGCGCGGCCGGGCGCGCGCGCCAGCCGTCGGGCGTCCACCCGTGCGCGAAGAGCTCTGCCGTCGACATCGTCAGTCCTGCCTGGTCCTAGAGGTAGCCGCTCTCGGGCCCGTTCGGACCGCCGGCCGCGCTGCCCGGGATCCCTCCCGGTGCTCCGCCACCCGACTGCGCGGCCTCGAGCATGCGCCGCCGGCGCATCTCCTCGAGCTGCCCCTGCGCCATCGACTGCTGGGTGAAGAGCGTCGCCTGGATGCCGTGGAACAGGCCTTCGAGCCAGCCGACGAGCTGGGCCTGGGCCAGCCGCAGCTCGCCCTCGCTCGGTGCCTCCGAGCTGAAGGGGAGCACGACCTCCTCGAGCTCCTTCTGGAGCTCGGGGGACAGGACGCTCTCGAGCTCCTCGACCGACTTCTCGTGGATCTCGCGGAGGCGTCGGCGCCCGGCGTCGTCGAGCGGCGCGCGCCGGACCTCGTCGAGCATCTGGCGCACCATCGACGCGATGCGGATGAGCTTGGTGGGCCGGGTGACCTGCTCGACCTCGTCGTCGGTCTCGGCGGCGGCTCCGTCGGGGGAGCCGGGCTCCATGATCTCGGGCGTCACTGGCTCGCGCCCGGCTGCTTCGGGGTTCTCGTCCACCCCGCAAGGATAGGGACCGCACGCACCCCGATCCTCACCGGTTGCGGTCGGTGGCCTCCCAGACGCTGGATCCGGCCGCCATCCCGGGCGGGATCTTGCCCATCGCCTCGCTCACCCGGGGCCCCGGGACGCCTCGGAACCCGTACGGCGTGGGCTCCCGACCGGGCTGACACACGAAGCACTGGCCGGTCTCGCCGGAGGTCACGGCGTGCACGACCGCGTCGGCGATCTGCGTCGGCTCCATCAGCGGGAAGCTCATCTCGGCGAACACGGTACGGACCTCGTCGGAGATGATGTTGGTGTCGGTCATCCCCGGGTTCACGCAGTTCGCGGTGACGCCGTGCTCGGCGAGCGTGGGAGCGATCGAGCGGATGAGCCCGACGACCGCGTGCTTGGTGAGGTCGTACACGGGGTCGGGCGGGAACGGCATGATGCCCGCAAGCGACGCGGTCGCGACGATCGCTCCGTGCCGCTGCGGCACCATGTGACGGATCGCGGCGCGGGCGCCGAACACGACGCCATCGACGTTGACGCGCATGATCGTGCGGTACTGCTCGTCGGTCAGGGTGCCGAGGTCGGCATGACCGATCGCGATCCCAGCGTTCAAGAACGCGACGTCGAGGCCGCCGAACGAGTCGATGCACTGCGCGAACGCTGCGTCGACCGCGGCCGAATCGCCGGCGTCGGCGACGATGAACTCTCCGCGGGCGGCCGCGGCGACCTCGCGCCCGGCGTCCTCCGTGCGGTCCACGACGCAGACGCGCATGCCCTCCGCCGCGAAGCGCTCGACGGTTGCGCGCCCGATGCCGGACGCGCCGCCGGTGACGAGCGCGACCTTCCCCTCGAGTCCCTCGGCGCTCACGTCTGGATCACCACGAGGCGGGGCTCGGTCATCTCGTGCGCGGCGTAGCGCGGGCCCTCCCGCGTGTTGCCGCTGTCGCGCAGTCCGCCGTAGGGCATCTGGTCGGCACGGTAGGTGGGCACCTCGTTCACGAGCACGCCCCCGAAGTCGAGCGTGTGGACCGCGCGCAGCGCGGCAGCGAGGTCGGCGGTGAAGATGGCAGCCTGGAGCCCGTACCGGGTGTCGTTCGCGAGCGCCAGCGCGTCGTCGAGATCGGTGTAGCGCTGCACGCCCACCACCGGTCCGAACACCTCGAGCGCGCACACCTTCATGTCGGGCGTGACGTCGGTGAGCACGGTCGGGGCCAGGACGCCGCCCTCGAGCTCGCCGCCCACGGCCACCCGGGCGCCGGCGGCGGTCGCCTCGGCGACCCACTGCTGTACGCGCTCCTGCTCGCTGCCCGAGATGACGGCCGACACGTCGGTGGCCTCGTCGAGCGGGTCGCCGACCTTCAGCGCGGCCACCTTCGGGAGCAGCTCGGCGAGGAAGGCGTTGGCCACGTCGTCGTGCACGAAGACCCGCTGGGTCGAGATGCACGACTGCCCTGCGTGGCTGAAGCCGGCGACGGAGATCTTGGCCGCGGCCGTCGAGACGTCGGCATCGGGCTGGATGATCACCGGCGCGTTGTTGCCGAGCTCGAGCCCGACCTTCTTGCGGGGCGCCTGGGCCTTGATGCCCCACCCGACCTCGGGTGAGCCGGTGAACGTGATCATCGCGATGTCGTCGTGCTCGACGATCGCGTTGCCGACCGTCCCGCCGCTCCCGGTGACGAGGTTGAGGTGGCCTTCGGGCAGGCCGCACTCGTCGAGGAGGAGCTCCGCAAGCGCGATCGCCGACAGGGGCGTCTGTGACGCGGGCTTCAGCACGACGGGGCAACCCGCCGCAATGGCCGGCGCGACCTTGTGCGCGACGAGGTTGAGCGGGAAGTTGAACGGGCTGATCGCGCCCACGACACCGATCGGGAGGCGGAGCGTGAACGCGAGCTTCCCCTCGCCGACGTCGGCTGCGTCCATCGGGACCATCTCACCGGTGAGGTCACGCGCCACGGCCGCCGCGAAGGTGAACGTCGAGACCGCGCGCGTCGCCTCGACCCGTGCGGTCTTGATCGGCTTGGCGGCCTCCTCCGCGATGATCCGGGCGAACGACTCGACGCGCTCGCGGAGCAGGCGCGCCGCAGCGTCCAGGATCTCCGCCCGCTTCCAGGCGGGGAGCGGCCCGGCCGCCCGCACGGCCGTCGCCGCGGCGACGGCGCGGTCGACCTCGGCCTCACCGCACTTCGGGACCCGGGCGATCTCGTGACCGTCGAACGGCGAGGCGACCACCAGCTCATCGCCGGTGGTGACCCGGTCGGCTCCGATGGGCAGGGCGCGGACGTCGGCCATGGAGGACAGCCTCGCGCGGTCTACTCCCGACCGGCGCGGGCGACCGTCGCGAAGCCGTAGAAGAGGAGGAAGGCTCCGGTGGCGATGGCCACGAAGTTCCACCACTCGGCGTCGTGGTTGGCCACCTCCACCACTTCGGCCCCCATCACGATGAGGCCGCACACCGCCATGAGGATCCCGCGCGCCTGCGTTCGCATGGGGCCGACGCTACTGGCGGGGCGACCGTCCGGCCGAGACGGAACACTCGGGGCGTCGGAGGAGTTGGCGTGAACATGCCCGACGGCCGTGTCCCGCTCTCCGTGCTCGACCTCGCACCGGTGGGGCGGGGCTCGACGCCGCGCGACGCCCTGCGCAACTCCCTCGATCTCGCGCCGATCGTCGAGGCGCTCGGGTACCACCGACACTGGGTGGCCGAGCACCACAACATGCCCGGCATCGCCAGCTCGTCGCCGCCGGTGCTGCTCGCGCACCTCGCCTCCGTCACGTCCACCATCCGGCTCGGCTCCGGCGGCCTGATGCTGCCGAACCACGCGTCGCTCGCGGTCGCCGAGCAGTTCGGCATGCTCGAGGCGCTGCACCCCGGGCGGATCGACCTCGGCATCGGGCGCGCGCCGGGCACCGACCCGGTGACGGCCCGGGCGCTGCGCCGCGGACCCGGAATGCTGGGCGCCGACGACTTCCCAGCGCAGCTCAGCGAGCTGCTCGGCTACTTCGGGGGCTCGCTGCCCGAAGGCCACCCGTTCGAACGCGTCACCGCCGTGCCGGCCCAGGGCTACCTGCCGGAGATCTGGCTGCTCGGGTCGAGCACGTACAGCGCGCAGGCGGCCGGGATCCTCGGCCTGCCCTTCTCGTTCGCGTACCACTTCGCGCCGGCCGCGCTCATGGAGGCGCTCGACGCCTACCGGTCGGCGTTCCGTCCGTCGGAGCAGCTGGCGGAGCCCTACGTGATGTTGGGCGTCTCGGTGGTGTGCGCGCCGTCGGTGGAGCAGGCGCGCTGGCTCGCGAGCCCCGGGGCGCTGGCGATCGTCCGCCTCCGCTCGGGGCAACCGGACGTCTACCCGACGCCCGAGGAGGCGGCGGAGTACCACTACACCCCGGCCGAGAAGAACATCGTGAGCGCGTGGACGGCGTCGCACGTCGTCGGTGACGCCGCGTCGGTGCGCACCGGCCTCGAGGAGCTGGTGCAGCGCACCGACGCCGACGAGCTGATGATCTCGACGATGGTCCACGGTCACGACGACCGGATCGCGTCGTACCGCCTCGTCGCGGACGCCTGGGGGCTCAGGCCGCGTGCGTGATCAGGCGCGAGTGCTGATGCCGTCGACGATCACGCCGAGCATGCGCGCGCCCTGCGCGGTGGCGTCGGGGCCACTCCCGACCGACAGCGCGACTGCGTTGACGAGCCGCAACAGGTCGTCGATGTCCGCGTTCGGCACGATCTCGCCCGCGTCCTGCGCCCGCGCCAGCAGCTGCGCGCCCGTCGCGCGCATCGCCTCGCACGGCTTCGGTGCACCGTCGTCGAGCATCTTGATCATCGCCTCGGCGCCCAGCCCCTGACAGTCGCGCGCCTGGACCAGCAGCTCACCGAGCCACGTGGCGAACGCGTCCCGCGGCTCGTCGGCCTCGAGCAGCTCGGCGGCCCGGCGGCGCTGCGTCTCGATCTTCTCCTGGAAGACCGCTTCGACGAGCGCGTCGCGCGTCGGGAAGTGGCGGTAGAGCGTGCCGATGCCGACGCCGGCTTCGCGCGCGATCTCTTCGAGCGACGCGTCGGGACCGTGGCGCTCGAACACACGATGCGCCGACGTGAGGATGCGCTCGGCGTTGCGCCGAGCGTCGGCGCGCTGGCGGCGGGGCGTCGCGTCGGTGGTCGTCACAGCAGGACTCCGTCCCCACGGGATTTCGACTTGCCAAGCGGAGGGTGCCTCCGTATATTAACCGGAGGCGCCGTCCACTTCGGTGCCAGCATACGTCTGCCACCGAGCTCCCCCCGGCTCGGTGGCCTTCTCGGAGAGAGGTCCCATGGCTGCTCCCGTCGCGCCCGTGATCGCCGACGTCCCCGTCGTGTACCGCCGCCGCGGTGTGATCCTCGCCGCCATGTGCCTCGCGCTGGTGATGGTGGTCGCCGGTGTCTCGATGCTGGCGAACGCCCTGCCCGACCTGGCCGCCGACCTCGGCGCGAGCCAGGCCTCGCAGCAGTGGATCGTCGACGCGTACGCGCTGATGCTCGCGGCGCTGCTGCTCCCGGCGGGCGCGCTCGGCGATCGCTACGGTCGCCGAGGAGCGTTGATCGTCGGCGTGTCGATCTTCGGTGCGGCCGCGGCTGCGGCTGCGCTGGTGGACTCGACGACCGCGCTCATCGCGTGCCGGGCGGCGATGGGCATCGGTGCCGCGTTCCTGATGCCGGGGACGCTCTCGACCATCACCAGCGTGTACCCGCCTGAAGAGCGCGCGAAGGCGGTGGGCATCTGGGCCGGGTTCGCGGGAGCGGGCGGCACGCTCGGGATCCTCGTCTCCGGTGCGCTGCTCGAGGGGCTCTCGTGGCGATCGGTCTTCGTCGTGACCGCAGTGCTCGCAGGCATCGCACTCGTGGCGATCGTCGCGGTCGTGCCGTCGACGCGCGCGTCCGAGCGCGTGAACCTCGACCCGGTCGGTGCCGTGCTCTCGGCGCTGGGCATCGGTCTCTTGGTGCTCGGGATCATCGAGGGCCCCGAGCGCGGCTGGACCGACCCGCTCACCCTCGTCGGGCTGCTCGGTGGAGCGGCGTTCCTCGTCGCGTTCGTGGTGGCCGAGCTGCGCAGCGACGCCCCGCTCCTCGACCCGCGACTGTTCCGCCACCGTGGGTTCGCGACCGGCTCGGCCTCGCTGTTCCTGCAGTTCTTCGCGATGTTCGGCTTCTTCCTCGTCTCCCTCCAATTCCTCCAGCTGGTGTTCGAGTACGGCACGCTCGAAGCCGCGCTCGCGCTCACTCCGATGGCGGTGATCATGCTGCCGATCTCTGCGGTGTCCGGCACGATGTCCGAGCGGTACGGACATCGCCTGATCGGTGGCATCGGGCTGCTCGTGTCCGCCGTGGGGTTCGGCCTGTTCGCGCTGCTCGACGCGTCGAGCAGCTTCTGGGCCTTCCTCGGCACGACCCTCGTGCTCGGCACCGGTGCCGCGCTCGCGATGACGCCGGCGACGAACGCGATCGTGGCGTCGCTGCCTCGCTCGAAGCAGGGTGTCGCCTCGGCGGTGAACGACACGGCGCGAGAGCTCGGCGCGGCATTCGGTGTCGCCATCCTCGGCAGCGCGTTCAACATCGGGTACCGGGACTCCATCGGCGATCAGCTCGGGGGCCTGCCCGCGGCGGTGGCCGACCAGGCCAAGGAGGCGCCGGCGATCGCGGTGCGCATCGCCGAAGGGCTGCCCCAGGGCGGCGAGGCCCTCGGTTCCGCAGCACGTGACGCCTTCACGTCGGGCATGCAGTACGCCCTGTTCCTGGGGGTCGGCCTGCTCCTCCTCGGCGCGGTCTTCGTGTGGGTGCGGGGCGCGTCCCGCGAACAGCAGGTCGCGGAGGACGAGCTCGACGAGGACGTCCTCGCCGAGGTCGCCTGAAGGAGACGATCAGAACGTGGCGAGCCGGTAGACGAGCTGCTGGTCGCGGTCGAACAGCCACACCGCATCGAAGCCGGTGCTCGCGAGGGCCTCGCCCTCGAGCTCGACCAGGCCCCGGACCTCGGCGACGGCTCCGAGGTCCGGGCCGAGCACGACGATGTCCTGGTCGCGGGCAGTCCAGAGGCCGGGAGCGGCGGCCACGAGCGGCACGGCGAGCTCGATCGGCGAGGTCGCGACGACCGTGAGCGACGTCGGGTCGAGCCGGAGGATCGGCTGTTCGGCGCTGCGGTCGGTCATCACCACCTCGGAAGCGCTCGCCACGACCGGGCCGACGTTGCGGACCGGGGCAGAGGTGGCGACGACCGTGCCCGTCGTCGGGTCGACCCGGAGGACGACCTGCGCCGCGGGGTCCGCACCTCCCTCGGTGGCGACGTAGAGCCCGGCCGGGCCGGCCGCGAGGTAGGTGGGGTGCGCGTCCAGCGGGTAGCGCGCGGTGATCTCGAGGGACGACGGGTCGAGCCGCACGAGCTCTCGGTCGCGGGACGCCGACAGCCAGATCGCGCCGTCGGCGACCGCGGCCTGAGGCCAGAGCGGGAGGTCCTCGAACCGTCGCCCGACGTAGTCGGTGGGCGGTGCGACCTGGACCGGTGTGCCGGCGCGGAGGGTCTCGGGATCGATCGCGACGACGGTGCCCTGGCGCGGGTCGATGCCGACGAGCTCGCTCCCGACCGTGACGAGCCCCTCCAGGTCGCCGCTCACCTTGCTGCGGCGCTCCACCGCATCGGTCGTGGGATCGATGCGCGTCACCACCGAGGTGCGCCCGCCGCGTCGCCGGTCGAACTCGTCCCGACGCACCGCGGCGTACACCGCGTCGGTCGAGACGGCGGTGGTGCCGAGGTAGAAGCTCGTGTCGGGCGAGACCGGGATCGCGGCGCGCACGAGCGCGAGCCCGGGATCGACCTCGCCGCCGGTGAGCTCGATCCTGCGTTCGACGTCCTTGCAGTCGTCGTAGACGTTGCCGTCGTCGTCCTCGGCGAACATCCCGAAGGTGACGTCGGCCGTCGCGTTCGACTCGTCCGTGAACTCACCGCGCACCTCGACCCGTCCGATGCTGCTCCCACCTTCAGGCGGCGAGGAGACCTGCTCGTCGATGTCGAAGGAGCCGTCGGGCGCGACGACGGCCTGCACCGTGTCGATGATCGCCGCCGCCCCGGACTTCTTGCTGCACGCGAGATCGACGGTCACCCGCATCTGCAACCCGCCCCGCGGCGCCGGGGCGGTGATCGCGAACGTCAGCTTCGCGAGCGGGGCTGAGCCCGTGTACGTCGCACCCGGCGGCGGCTGGACGCCCTCGCGGCCATCGCCGGCACCGGCCAACGGCGCCGAGCCGCCGACCGCGACCACCACGGCCGCACATCCGATGCCGACCCTGCTCCGCCATCCCCGCATCCGGCATCCCCGCATTCGCCGTCCCCGCATCCGGGGATCCTACGGGCGGAGCGGTCGCGTGGCGCGGGCAGTCAGTCGGCGGTGCGGAGGATCCGGGTCTTGCCGAAGATCGTGCCGTAGAGCAGGCGGCCGTCGTCGTCGATGGTGATGCCACCCCCGAGGGTGTTGAACTGCGACCCGCCGACGACGTAGTGGAACGCGGGCTCGCCGGTGGTCCAGTCGATCGCCTCGATCGTCCACCGCCGGCCGCGCGCGCCGCAGGTGTAGACGAGGTTCGAGGCCTGCGACACGAACGGCACGGAGTTGGGCGACGACACGGTGGTGCACACCCACGCTTCGTCGAAGGTTCGCGTCTCGGGATCCCACTCGTACTTGTGGAGTCCGAACGGCGTGTACGTGGGATCGTGTCCGAGGAAGAACGAGAAGAGCGAGCCGCCCATGCCCGGCGGCACGTACGCCGACTCGTTGTTGACCGTCATCCCGCCGTAGCCGCTGACCGTGATCGACTGCTCGGTCTGGATGGTCGCGAGGTCGGGGTTGCCCATGTTCGCGGGTCCGATGCCCGCGATGCGGCGCGACGGCGCGTTCGGAAGCTGCTCCCAGTCGTCGGGGATGTCGTCGCGCCAGAACAGCGTGATGTTGACGACGTCGTCGCCGTCGCCGATCACGACGAAGCGATCCTCATCGGGTCCGAACCCCATGAGCGACGGCGTCGTGCCCGAGCCCCACGTACGACCGTTGCGGTACTCGGCCGACCAGGCGCCGTCGGCCTCGTCGAGCGACAGTCGCTCCCCGGTCCAGACGACCTTGTGGGTGTGGTCGACCGAGCTCACATAGATGCCGTTGGCGTCGTCGACGCAGAGGCTGGTGCGCACCCATCCGTAGCCGGATCGGCCCTCCGCCTCCATGCGCGTCCAGTGCGCGGCGGCGTCCTCCTCGGCGCGGGGGAGCCGGATCGCCTCGTACTCGCTGAAGTCGCGCGCGAGACACACGATCCAGCCGTGATCGGTGGAGAGGACGAGGCGGCCGTCGAAGGTGAGGTTCACGCCGACGAACTGTCCGTCGATGTGCTCGGGCTTCTCCCACCGGTCGCGTTCGACGATCGGTGACGCCGGGTCGCGGCGATCGGTCTCGACGTACGCGACCACTGCGGCCTTGCGCCCGAGGAAGAGGGTGTTGTCGCAGTCGACGAGTGCGTAGACGCCGTCGAGCCCGACGAGGAACTGCATCGCGAGGGAGATGGCGTGGTCCACCGCCTCCTGGCCTCGCAGCTCGTCGAGCCCGCGCACGTGCTCCTCGAGCTCGGCCTGGGGGGTGATGTCCTGGTCGCCTGTCGGGAGCGTGGTCAGGACCTCGAGTGTGTCGTAGTCGAGCTTGGCGATGGTCTGGCGGCCGTTGCTCCAGATCACGCGGCGACCGTCGGCGTAGGGCGACGAGATCAGTCCGCCGAAGTGCCCGGGTCCGAGCCACGAGTACTGGATCGCGTCGGGCGTCAGCGTCTCGGTCGGACCCGTCGGCCCGGTGCCGGGCGTGTTGTCCTGCTGGTCGCAGCGCCCGTGTGCGATGGGGTAGCCGGAGTCGGCGAGGTACGGGTTCCGCGGCCCGGTCTCCATGGCCGGGGACGCTAACCGGGCATGCGAGCGGTCGTTGCGGACGCGCGGGTGGCATCCTGGACGTCGACCGAGGAGAGCCTTGACCGCACAGGACACGACCGGCGGAAGCGACGGAAGCGGGCTGGCCCAGGTGCTCGGGAGCCTCGTCGACCACGTCGCGGAGACCGTCGTCGTGCTCGACGAGGCCGGCACGGTCGTGTTCGTCAACCGCGGTGCCGAGCGCATGCTCGGGCATGCGGCCGGCGACTGGATCGGTCGGTCGGCACTCGAGATCGTGCATCCCGACGACCTAGCGGTCGCCTACGAGCTGTTGGTGTCGTCGCAGGCGACCGGCCCCGGCGTCAAGGAGCCGGTCGTGCATCGCATCGCGACGGCCGACGGCGGCTGGATGCCGATGGAGGTCATCACGAGCAACGTCGCGCTCGACTCGGGCGAGCTCGTGCTCGTGGTCTCCGCGCGTCCCGCCGGCGCACGGCGCCCGCAGGCTGACATCCTCGACGAGGCCGGGCTGCGGCTGGCGCACATGTTCGAGCACGCAGCCATCGGCATGACCCAGACCGGCCTCGACGGGCGGATCCTCCGGGCGAACCGGCAGTTCGCCGAGATGGTCGAGGAGGACGCCGAGGCGCTGGTGGGCCGGCCCTTCGTCGAGCTCGTCGACGACGCGGACGCCGCTCGAGTCGGCGATGCGCTCGGGGCGATCGCAACGGGTCGGCTCGAGAGCTCGCGTGACGACTGCCGCTTCGACGTTGGAGGCCGCACCATCCACGCCAACCTCACCGGCTCGCTGGTGCGCGACCGCTTTGGCGAGCCCATGTACGTCGCGACCCAGGTCATCGACCTCACGGAGCTGCGCTCCCTCCAGGCAGAGCTCGAGCATCGGTCGACGCACGATCCGCTCACCGGGCTCGCGAACCGGGCACTCGTCGGGACGTTGCTCGACCAGGCGCTCGCCCGCGCCGACCGCGACGGGACGCAGGTTGCGGTGCTGTTCGTCGACCTCGACGACTTCAAAGCCGTCAACGACCGACACGGTCACCACGCCGGTGACGCGGTGCTCATCGCGACGGCCGAGCGTCTGGTCGGCGCGGTCCGTGCCGGCGACCTCGTCGCCCGCATCGGCGGCGACGAGTTCCTGATCGTGTGCGAGCACAGCTCGACGGACCAGGCGTCGGAGCTGGCGGCTCGGATCCTCGAGCAGCTGGCCGCGCCCGTGGTGCTCGGCGACGGTGCGTCTGCTCGCGTCGGCGCATCGATCGGCCTCGCGGTGAGCGGTGGCGAGGTGCGCGGCGGGGCGGAGCTGGTGCGCCGAGCCGACGTGGCGCTCTACGCGGCCAAGCGCGCCGGCGGCGGTCGGCTGGCGATGGACGAGGCCGGCGCTCTCTGAGCGCCTTCGGCAGTGGGCGCCCTCGGCAGGACTCGAACCTGCGCACACGGCTCCTGGTGCGTTTGGGAGGAGACCGGGTTCGGGCTCCGGAGCCGTTCCTGTTGTGCGGCGCCCTCGGCAGGACTCGAACCTGCGCACACGGCTCCGGAGGCCGATGCTCTATCCGCTGAGCTACGAGGGCGGGATGACGGCCCAACTCTACGTGGCAGCCATGGCGCACCTCCGGCGGAAGCGGGGACCACCACCGGCGCCGGGAACCGATCGGTCCTCGGGAACGACTATCTGGGCATGTCGTCCCCAAGTGCCTCCACCAGCACGTCGCCGCGCCGGGTCCGTATCACGATCGCGATCCTGGTGCTGTGCGTCGTGCCGATCGCGGTCGCGGTCGTCGTGGGCGTCGTCCGGAAGGGCGACGGGACCAACCGCCCGGCGACCGCGACGGAGCGCGCGGAGGAGGTGGCGGACTCCGGCGGAAGGGGTGATGCGCTGCTCGCGTTCACCGCCGTGGGACTGGTGGTCGCCGGCTGCGTGGCGACGCCCTTCGTGCTCGCCCGCCGGAAGAGAGGCGCGGCGGGCGCGGCCCGGGAGCCGCAGGTCACCTAGGTTTCGGGCTCCGCTCGAACCGGAGGGGCCGTGGAACCCGACGTCGCCGACCGCGTGGCGCTTGCCGATCTGCTGAGCCGCCACGCCCATGCGTTCCTGTCGCGCGACTTCGACGCGCTCGACGAGGTCTTCACGCCCGATGCGGTGCTCGACTCGACCGCGGTCGGCGGAGTCCGGCACGCGTGGCCGGAGGCGCGCGAGTGGTTGAAGGCGACGTTCGGCGCGGTGCAGTCGTTCCGGCTGCACGTCGGCGATTCCGAGATCAACCTCTCCGACGACGGCAGTACCGCGACGCTGACCACGACCAACCACGTGTCGTTCGTCGCGGTCGAGGGCGCGCCGCCGGTCGTCGCGTTCGGGGTCTACGAGGACCGGGCCGTGCGCACCGACGCGGGCTGGCGGCTGGTCGAGCGCGTGGACCGACCGCTCGCCCGCATGGGCGGGGCGCCGGTGGGCGGGGCATCGTCGTGACGGTCGCAGCGGCGAACGTCGCCGACCGCGTCGAGATCGCGGCGGTGCTGGGCGCATTCGCTCGCGCCGCCAACACCGGCGAGATGGACCGGCTCGCCCCGCTGCTCACCGACGATGCCGTGGTCGACGGGACGGCGCTCGGCGGCGCGGTCCTGGAGCGCGACGGCGTGGGGGAATGGCTGGCGGCGACCCTCGCTCCCTACGCGCTCGTCGTGATGATCGTCGGCGACGTCCTCGTGGCCGACGCCGGTGACGGCGCCGCCGAGGTGGAGAGCACGTGGCATGGCGTCGTCGTCCCCGCGGATGCCTCTGCGCCTCGCATCGTGTACGGCGTCACCCTCGACCGCTTCGTGCGGACCGACGACGGGTGGCGCATCGCGCGCCGCGCGTCGCGCGTCGGCATCACCGTCGGGATGGTCGCGCCGGACGCCTGAGATCGGGCGCAGGTGATCAGGGTTCCAGCACGACCTTGATCGCGGCGGCGGCCCGGTCGCCCGCGACGCGGAACGCCTCGCGCGCGTCGTCGAGCGGGAAGCGGTGCGTGATGAGGGTCGGCGCGAGCTCGGGCTCGTCGGCGACGACCGCGACTGCGTCGTCGAACTCGCGGCGGCCCGCGTGGTGCCCGTAGGTGAAGGAAGGCACGAGGCTGACCTCCTTCATCGAGAAGTCGACGCCGAGGGTCGCGCCGTCGGCGTACATCGCGGGGATCGACACCGTGCCGCCGGGGCGCACGTGCTCGATCGCGAGGTCGAGCGCGCTCTGCGACCCGGCGGCCTCGATCACCAGCTCGTACTCGCCGCTGCACCCGGTGCCGACGCCGAGTCGCTCCGCCGCAGCCTGCTGGAACTCGTGGCGCGCGACGACGCTCACGTCCCAGCCGAGCCGGCGCCCGATGACCGCGCACGCCAGCCCGATCGCGCCACCCCCGACCACGAGCACCGGTGCGTCAACCGGCGCGCTGACCGAGTTGAGGGCGTGGAGCGCGACCGCGATGGGCTCGACGAGGCATGCGTCGCGCACGTCGAGCGTGTCGGGGAGCGGGGCGAGACGGTCGGACTCGGCGACGACGGCATCGGCCATCCCGCCGTCGGCGAAGAAGCCGAGGATCGTCGGCTTCAGGGTGCGGCACAGCTCGACACGCCCGGCCGTGCACTGGTCGCAGGTGCCGCACGGACGGTTCGGCAGGACCGCGACCGCCCGCCCGTTCGCGTCGTGGCCGGCGAACTCGTGCCCGAGGGTCACGGGCCGCGGCCCCCACGAGCGCATCTCGAGGTCGGAGCTGCACACGCCGGACGAGCGGACGGTGACGACGTCGGGTCCGGTGGGGTCCTCGACCTCGAGGACGTCCAGGCCCGCGTCGGTGTAGCGGACGGCGCGCACTCAGATCCCCCGCATCTCAGATCCCCCGCATCTCAGACCACCCGGGTCTCGAGGCGACCCAGGTGCTCGATCTCCGCGACGACGACGTCGCCCGGCTCGAGGAAGCGACCGCGTGACACGCCGACGCCGGCGGGGGTCCCGGTGCAGATGACGTCGCCCGGCACGAGCGTCACGATGGTCGAGAGGTGGGCGATCTGCTCCTCGACGCTGAAGATCATCTCGGCGGTCGTGGAGTCCTGCATCGTCTCGCCGTTGACCGTCAGCCCGAGGCGCAGCGCCTGCGGGTCGGGAACCGCGTCGCGCGGGACGAGCGCGGGGCCGAGGGGCAGACAACCGGTGAAGCACTTGGATCGCAGCCAATCGATGCCGAAGGGCGTGTCCGGTCGTTGGGCGAGGTCGCGCAGCGAGAGGTCGTTGGCGATCGTGTAGCCCGCGACGTGGGAGAGCGCGTCGGCCTCGGTCACCTCGCGTCCCTCGCGGCCGATGACGACCGCGAGCTCGACCTCCCAATCGAGCGCGACGGAGGCTGCCGGGCGGGGGACCACGCCGCGGTGGCCCGCCAGCGCGCCGGGTGCGGCGACGAAGTGGTACGGCATCGCGTCGTCGGGGCGTTCGTACGGGGTGCCGGTCATCTCGGTGATGTGGTCGGCGTAGTTCGCCCCGGCACAGAACACAGTCGGCGGGCTCGGCACCGGGGCCAGCAGCACCCCGTCGCGCACGGGCTGCCAGCCGGCGTCGGTCGCGGCTGCTGCGTCGAGCAGTGCCGGTGCGCGGTGCCATGCGTCGAGCAGCGCTCCCATCGAGCGCGGGGCGTCGGCGTCGACGACGTCGAGCGGCAGGAGCTGGTCGTCGCGCCACGCGACGAGGCGACCACCGCTCCGGGCATCGACGGTGGCGAACCCGATGGTGCTCACTCGACGATGGTGACCGCGCCCTCGGGGCAGTTCTCGGCGGCGCGACGCGCCGCGTCCTGGTGCTCGGGCGGCACCTCGGGCATGACCACGGTCCCGTGCCCGGCGTCGTCGGGCTCGACGACCTCGGGTGCGAACACGTAGCAGCGGCCGTGACCCGTGCAGACGTCCGGGTCGATGCTGATCTTCATGGGCTCCCCCGAGCTGGCTTCGCTGGCAACGTAGACCCTGCCCTCGTTGAGATCAACGCATTGACAACCACTTGTTGAGCCCCGAGACTTCCGGGCGACGGGGCGAAGCCGCCCCGAAGCAGGAGGGGAACCGACGATGGCCGACCGCATTGAGCTCATCAACGAGCTGCACGAAGTGTGCCACCGGGGCGACTACGACCGCCTGGGCGAGTTCCTCACCGAGGACGCCGTCTTCCACATGATCCCGCTCCCGGTGGTCACCGGCATCCCCGCGATCGCCGACGAGTGGCGCAAGCTCGAGGGCCTGGGCGAGGTCGGCATCGAGATCCTGAACACCGCGGAGAACGGCGACGTCGTGTTCGTGGAGCGGATCGACACCGTGAAGTCCGACAAGGCCGGCGACGGCCTGCCCGTGGTTGCGGTGTTCGAGTTCCGCGACGGCAAGGTCGCCGCGTGGCGCGACTACTTCGACCTCAAGCAGTCCTTCGACTCGTTCGGGATCGAGCAGGTCATCTGAGCGATCCCGCGAGCGCTGCGCTCACGCGGGCATCGGGATGTTCTGGAAGCGCACCTGACCCATCGCGACGAGGCGGCCCTCCTCGTCGGTGATGCGCACCTCCCAGAGCTGCTGCGTCCCGCCCTGCTGGATCGGCAGCGCCTCCACCTCGAGGTGGCCGGCCTCGATCGCGCGGATGAAGTGGGTGTTGTTGTTGACGCCGGTCGTGGCGAGCCCGCGCTCGCCGGCGGTGGTCGCGGCGCCCATGCTCGCGGCCGCCTCCACCACCGCGCTGTACACACCGCCGTGGACGATCCCGAACGGCTGGTGGTGATCCGCCGACACGTCGACGTACCCCCGCACGCGCGTCGGGCTCATCTCCTCCAGCTGGAGGCCGACGCTCCGCATGAACGCGCTCTGACGCTCGTCGGGCGGCCAGATCTCGCGGGGCCCGTCCTCGGCGGGGGGCGTCACCCGTCGCTCGGCTGGTCGAAGCGGATCATCGACGCCTCGACCGCCTCGGCCAGCGCGCTCGTCGGGCGTCCGACCCCGCCGGAGGCGCTGAAGCCACCGTCCACGGGAAGGTTGACCCCGGTGATGTACGACGCCTCGTCCGACGACAGGAACAGCGCGGCGTTGACGATGTCCTCGACCTCACCGATGCGGGTGATCAGGAAGTTGCTCCAGAACAGCTGGCGCATGGTCGAGTTGGGGTCGTCACCGAGGAAGGGCCGTAGCTGGGGCGTGTCGATCACCCCGGGCGACACACAGTTGACGCGCACGTCCAGGGGCGAGAGCTCGATCGCGAGCGTCTCGGTGAGTCGGATGATCGCGGCCTTGGCCACGCAGTGCACGAGGTTGCCGGGCGCGTTGCCCGGCATGCCCGAGCCGACCATGCCGGCGATCGAGCCGACGTTGATGATCGCCCCGCCCCCGCGCCGCCGGAACACCGGCACTGCGTGCTTCACCGGGAGGAAGACGAGGGTCACCTCGTGCTCCATGTTCCAGTCCCAGTCGTCGCGGGAGAGCTCCTCGACGAGGCCGGCCCTCGCGGTCGCGGCGTTGTTGTAGAGGATGTCGAAGTCGCCGAAGCTCTCGACGCCGAAGTCGATGAACGCCTTGGCGCCGTCCTCCTGGGTCAGGTCGACAGGATGGAGCGAGGTCATCTCGCCGCCGGCGGCCGTCACCATCTCGAGCGTCTCCTGCGCGCCCTCGGCGTTCACGTCGCAGCCGACGACCTTGGCGCCCTCCCGGGCGAACGTCAGGGCCGCGCAGCGCCCCTGACCGCTGCCGGTGCCCGAGATGAGCGCCACCTTCCCCGCGAGTCGACCTGCCATCCGAGTCCCCCTGATCGAACCGTGTGGTGTTCAGCGAATCGTGGGCCGGGATCGGCCCGCGGGGCACCGTATCAACCCCTTGATCCACGTCAAGACGTTGATGTACGGTGACGCCGCCAACCAGGCCCTCCCGGGGGGAGGCCGTCGGCGTTGCCGCCGTCGGAACCAGCGATCGCCCGTTCGGGCGACACGACATCGAGGGAAGGGTTGCCATGTCACCCAGCGCCGATCTCCGCGCCCGCCGCGAGGCCCGCATCGCTCAGCACATCGAGGCCGAGAACAACTTCGATGTCGACGCGACGCTCGCCACGATGCAGCCCGAGCCGACCTATGACGTCCGCGCCTACGACACCGTCGTCAAGGGTCACGACAACTGCGCCGAGTTCCTCAAGGGTCACTTCGCGAGCCTGCCCGGCATCGTCTCGAAGGCCACGCGCTTCTACCACGACGACGAAGCGGTGATCGTGGAGGTGCACGTCGACGGCAAGCACACCGGCGAGATCGCCGGCATCCCGGCCAACGGCAACACGATCGACGTCGACTCCATCGGCATCTTCTTCTTCGAGCCCGACGGCGACATCATCCTCGGCGAGCAGGTGTGGGCCGACATGCTCAAGCTCACCCAGCAGCTCACCGGCGAGGCTCCGTCGGCCTGACGATCGTCACCGAGCGCGGCTCGGTGCGCACAGGGGGGACGCGCCATGGCGCAGGAGACACGCGAGCGGCCGACCGTCGACTTCGACCACAACTCCGAGGAGTTCGCACGCGAGGGTGACGAGATCGTCGCCGAGCTTCGGGGGAAGTGCCCGGTCGCGTTCACCGAGAGCCACGGTGGCTACTGGGTCCTCACGAGCTACGACGCCGCGGCGAGTGCGATGCGCGACGAGGCGGTGTTCTCGTCGCGGCACGAGCCGCCCGAGGCCGACGGCTTCCACTACGCCGGCGTGAACATCCCGGAGGCGGCCCAGCCGAACGTGCTCATCGAGCAGGACCCGCCGGAGTGGAACCCCATCCGGCGCATCCTCAACCCGCTGTTCGCGCCGCCGAAGGTCGAGGCGCTCCGCCCCGAGTTCGAGCGCTTCACCCGCGACTGCATCGACAAGGTGATCGAGTCGGGGAAGATCGACTTCGTCCTCGATCTCGCCAACCCGGTGCCGGCGATGGCGACGCTCGAGTTCCTCGGCCTGCCGCTCGAGCAGTGGGAGAGCTACGCGGAGCCGTGCCACGAGGTCGTGTACACGCGGCCCGGCACCCCGGAGTTCATGAAGGCGGTCGAGGGGCAGCTCTGGATCTTCGACGCCGTGCGCGACGAGGTCGCAGCCCGCCGCAAGGAACCACGCGACGACAACCTCACGCGGATCATGCAGGCCGACGTCGGTGGCCGGGTGCTCAGCGACGACGAGGTCGTGTCGCTCTGCGGGACGATCATCAACGGCGGTGTCGACACGACGACGGCGCTGCTCGCGAACTCGGTCGAGTACCTGGACCGCAACCGGGACCTCCGCGACGAGCTCGTGGCCGATCCCTCGAAGGTCGAGCTCGCGGCCGAGGAGTTCCTGCGCTACTTCACGCCGGTGCAGGCGTTCGCGCGCACGGTCGCCCAGGACTGTGAGTTCAAGGGGCAGCAGCTCCAGCGGGGCGACCGCGTCCTCGTGCACTTCGGCGCCGCGAACCGCGACGAGCACGAGTTCGAGCGGCCGGAGGAGTTCATCCCCGACCGTTCGCCGAACCGGCACATGTCGTTCGGGCTCGGCAAGCACCGATGCATCGGGTCCACCTTCGCCCGGACCGAGTACATCGTGATGCTCCAGCAGATCCTGGCGCGCATGCCCGACTACGAGCTCGACCGCTCGGGCGTGGAGCAGTACCCGTCGCACGGCATCGTGCGGGGCTACATCAAGATGCCGGCGACGTTCACGCCGGGCCCGCGCTCGTCCTGAGTCTGCGGACACCGACACCGAGGCGAGGGGCAGCGGGACGTGAAGTTCTCCATGATTTTCGAGGCCCAGCTCGCTGACGCGAGCCAGGCGAGCGAGCAGCAGGTCATCCGCGACTGCGTCGAGCAGGCCGTCCTCGCCGAGGAGGTGGGCTTCGATCGGGTCTGGGCCGTCGAGCACCACTCGCTGAAGTGGTACGCGCACATGAGCGCCCCGGAGATCTTCCTGACGTGGGTCGCCGCCCGGACGTCACGGATCCGGATCGGGCACGGCGTCGTCTGCATGCCGTTCAACTACAACCACCCCATCCGCGCCGCCGAGCGCGCCGCCATGCTCGACGTGCTCTCCGGCGGACGGGTCGACCTCGGTGCCGGGCGGGGCGCGACCGCCCAGGAGATGTCGGCGTTCGGGGTGGACGTGGACCGCACGTACGCGGAGGTGGAGGAAGCCCTCCGCATGATCGGCTCGATGTGGCGGGGCAAGGACGGCGAGGGCTTCGAGTGGCACGGTGAGCTGCTGCAGGTCGACGAGCACCCGATCCTCCCGCGCCCGGTGCAGATGCCGCACCCGCCGCTCTACCTCGCGTGCACCAAGAACGACACGGTCAAGCTCGCCGCCGAGTACGGCATCGGCGCGCTGGTCCTCGGATTCACGGGCCCCGACGGCGTGGCCGAGATGCGGCGCATGTACGACGACACGATCGCCAACCGCACCGGCAAGCGCTTCGTGTCCTCCGAGGTGAACAACCACTTCTCCGCGCTCTGTCCGACGATCGTCCTCGACGATGCCGATGCCGCGCTCCAGATCGGGGCTCGGGGGCAGCGCTTCTTCGCCGAGGCGATCGCGCACTGGTACGGCGCCGGCCCACCCCCGAGCGCAGGCGACGACTCCGATCAGTCGGTCGCGATCAGCAAGTCGAAGGACCGCATGGTCGCCAAGCTCCACGAGATGGACATCCCGGCTTCGCCGCTCCAGACCGCGAGCTTCACGATCGTCGAGCACGCGTACGGCAACTGGAAAGACGCCATCGCCTACGCGGAGCGGCTGGAGGAAGCCGGAGCCGACGAGATCATGTGCCTCATCCAGATGGGCACGGTTCCCCAGGAAGCCTGTCTCGAGACCATCCGCCAGTGGGGTGAGCACGTCATCCCGCACTTCCGCGCGAAGGACGGAGCCTGATCGTGGGCCGACTCGACGGCAAGGTCGCGATCATCACCGGCGC
>CAZKTS010000093.1:0-7331 GCA_964555735.1 uncultured Bifidobacteriaceae bacterium | reverse complement strand
ACGTCGCGTTCGTCCCCGAGTCCGGGAAGGGGTCCTGATGAGCACGACCGAGCCCACCGTCGACCCGAACGCGCCCGTCGAGGGCATGGACTACTTCATGCACCTCGACTACCACGAGCTCGTCTGCCCGTCGGTGCGTCGGTACCGCCAGGCGCTGCTCGAGGGCCGGCTGATCGGTCACCGGTGCCCGAAGTGCAAGCTCGTGTACGTCCCGCCTCGCGGCTACTGCCCGATCGACACCATCGAGACGACCGACGCCGACGAGGTCGAGCTCTCGAACCGCGGCGTGGTCGCCAACTACACGATCGTCACGCCGGTGCAGTACTACGGCCAGGAGGAGACCGAGCCGTTCGTGCGCATCTCGGTGATCCTCGACGACCCGGGCGGCACCATGAGCCTGCAGGACGTCGTGGACATCCCGGTCGACGACGTGCACATCGGCATGCGGGTCGAGGCCGTGTGGATGCCGGAAGGTGAGCGCGACATCAGCGAGATCGGCAACCGCAGCTGGGGGAGTGCGGACGGCGCGATCAAGGGTTGGAAGCTCACCGGCGAGCCCGACGTCCCGGCCGACCAGATCCCCGGGAGCGCCTTCTGATGGGCAACGCCATGAACGACATCGCGATCGTCGGGTACGCGCAGTCCCCGTCATGGAGAGCGTCGGACCTCACCGAGCCGCAGTTCCTCTTCCCGGTCATCAGCGAGGCGATCGAGAAAGCCGGCGTCGGGCGTCGCGAGATCGGCTTCACCTGCGCCGGGAGCTGCGACTACCTCTCGGGCCAGACGTTCGCCTTCGTGATGAACCTCGAGGCCGTTGGCGCGTGGCCGCCGATCTCGGAGTCGCACGTCGAGATGGACGGCGCGTGGGCGCTCTACGAAGCCTGGGTGCGCCTCCAGCACGGCGACATCGACACCGCGCTCGTGTTCGGCTCGGGCAAGTCGTCCCCGGGCGTGCCCTCGGAGATCTATCCGCTCCAGATGGACCCGTACACGCTCACACCGCTCGGCGCCGACCCCGTGTCGATCGCCGCGCTCCAGGCGCGGGCGATGCTCGACGCCGGGAAGATCACCGAGCGCGAGATGGCCGAGGTCGCGGCGCGCAGCCGCAAGTCGGCCGTCGGCAACCCCTACGCGCAGGTCACCGGCGACGCCAAGGTCGACGACCTGCTCGCGGCGCCCTACGTGACCGCGCCGTTGCGCAAGCACGACCTCCCGCCGATCTCCGACGGCGCGTGCGCGATCGTGCTCGCGACGGCCGAGAAGGCGAAGGCGCTGAGCGACCGACCGGTCTGGATCCGCGGCATCGACCACCGGGTCGAAGCACACCAGCCCGGCATGCGCGACCTCACCGTGTCGGAGTCGACGCGCCTGGCCGGCGAGCGCGCCGGCGTGGGCGACGCGAAGGTCGACGTCGCCGAGCTCTCGGCGACGTTCACGCACCAAGAGAAGCTACTCACCGAGGCCCTGGGCCTGGGTGACGACGTCGACATCAACCCGTCGGGTGGCGCCCTCGCGGCCAACCCGGTGATGGCCACGGGCATCGCCCGCTTCGCCGAGGCGGCGCGTGCCATCGCCGAGCGGGGAGCGAACCGGGCGGTGGCGCACGCCACCTCGGGGCAGGCGTTGCAGCAGAACATGGTCGCCGTCCTGGAGGGGGAGTAGTCGTGGCCCATCAGCCCGCTGCCGTCATCGGCGTCGGTCAGACCAAGCACAAGAAGCGCCGCGACGACGTGTCGCTTCCTGGCCTCGTGCGCGAGGCCGCGCAGCGCGCGCTCGACGACGCTGCGCTCACCTGGACCGACATCGATGCCGTCGTGCTCGGCAAGGCCCCCGACCCGTTCGAGGGCGTGATGATGCCGGAGTTGAGCATGGCCGACGCGCTCGGCGCGGTCGGCAAGCCGCTCATGCGCGTGCACACCGCGGGCAGCGTCGGCGGCTCGACCGCACTCGTCGCCACGGGCTTGATCGAGACGGGCGTCCACGAGCGTGTCCTCACCGTCGCGTACGAGAAGCAGGCCGAGGGCAACGCGCAGTGGGGCCTTGCCGGCGGCAAGAGCGGCGGCATGGGTGCGGGCGGCATCTTCGCCCCGTGGATGCGCTCCTACATCCAGCGCTCGGGCGCCCCGGAAGACATCGGGTGGAAGGTCGCGGTCAAGGACCGCCTCAACGCGCTGAAGAACCCGTACGCGCACCTGCAGCTCAAGGACATCTCGATCGAGAAGGTGAAGGAGTCCCCGATGCTGTGGGACCCCATCCACTTCCTTGAGTCGTGCCCGTCGTCCGACGGCGCGTGCGCCATGGTGCTCACCAACGAGGACGGCGCCAAGAAGGCGCCGAAGCCGCCGGCGTGGGTGCTCGGCACTGCGATGCGCAGCGAGCTCGGCACGTTCCCCGGGCGCGACACCGTGCGTCCGCAGGCAGGTGTCGAGTGCGCGCAGATGGTCTACGAGGCCGCCGGCATCACGAACCCGCGCGAGCAGATCGACGTCGCCGAGCTCTACGTGCCGTTCTCGTGGTACGAGCCCATGTGGCTCGAGGGGCACGACATCGCAGGGCCGGGCGAGGGCTGGCGCATGGTCGACGACGGCACCACCGAGATGACCGGCTCGTTCCCGGTGAACCCGTCGGGCGGCGTGCTGTCGTCGAACCCGATCGGCGCGTCGGGCATGCTCCGCTTCGCGGAGGCGGCCAACCAGGTGCGCGGCGCGGCCGGCGAGCACCAGATCGAGGGTGCGCACGTGGCGCTGGCGCAGGCCTACGGCGGGGCGGCGCAGTACTACGCGATGTGGGTGGTCGGCTCGACGCTGGACGCGGTGGCCCAGAAGAAGTGATGTCGAAGAAGTGACCGCGACGGCGGACGCGCCCACGGCCGAGGACGCCGCGCTCGAGGTCTTCCGCGCCGAGGTGCGCACCTGGCTCGACGCCAACGCGAAGCGCCGGAGCGCCGACAGCAACGACTTCAAGCGGCGCATGGCGGTCTCGACGCAGCAGACGCGCGAGCAGGAGCTCGAGCACGTCGCGTCGTGCAAGGCGTGGCAGCGCAAGATCTTCGACGCCGGCTACGCGGGCATCGCCGTGCCGACCGAGTACGGCGGCCAGGGCCGCACGCCTGCGGAGCAGCGCGTGTTCTCCCAAGAGGCGGCGCGCTACGAGATCGACACCGGCGTCTTCTCCGTCGGCATCGGCATGGTGTTGCCGACCCTGCTGGTGCACGGCACCGAGGAGCAGAAGCAGCGGTTCATCCCCGCGCTCCTGCGCGGTGAAGAGGTCTGGTGCCAGCTCTTCAGCGAGCCCGGCGCCGGCTCCGACCTCGCGGGCATGACCACGCGCGCCGAGCGCGACGGCGACTCGTGGGTGGTGAACGGCCAGAAGGTCTGGAACTCCTTCGCCCACGTCGCCGACTGGGGCATCCTCCTCGCGCGCACCGACTGGGACGTGCCCAAGCACCGCGGCATCACCTACTTCCTCGTCGACATGACGTCGCCGGGCATCGAGGTGCGACCGCTGCGCCAGATCACCGGCGTCGCGCACTTCAACGAGACCTTCCTCTCCGACCTGCACATCCCCCTCGAGAACGTGTGCGGCGAGGTGAACGGCGGCTGGGGCGTCACGCAGACGACGCTCATGGCCGAGCGCGCGCTCATCGGTGGCGGCACCGGCCTCGGCTTCCGCGACTACGTGGCGCTGGCCCAGCACTTCGGCCGCACCGACGATCCCGACATCCGGCAACGGCTCGCGCAGTCGTACACGCGCAGCGAGATCCTTCGCTGGCTCGGTATGCGCGCGCAGGCCGCGGCGAAGAGTGGGCGGATGACGGGGATGGAGGGCTCGATCGCGAAGCTCGCGATCTCGGACCACGTGGCGCTCAACGGCGACCTCGGGCTCGCGATCGAGGGGCCCGCGGCCATGCTCTACGACGGCGACGCGTTCGAGGACGGCTTCTGGCAGCAGCAGTTCCTCGGCCAGTGGGGGATCCGGATCGGCGGTGGCACCGAGCAGGTGCAGCGCAACATCCTCGGCGAGCGTGGCCTCGGCCTGCCGCCCGAGGCACGCCCCGACAAGTCCGCCGCGTTCCGCGACGTCCCGAAGAACGCCTAGCTCAGCCCCAGCCCGGCCTTGATCGCCGGGACGGCATCGATGTCGACCACCTGGTCGGGTGGCGGCGCGTTCACGGTCACGGGCTCGTCGTAGCGGTCGATCCGCACGTCGACGGTGAAGCTCGCCGGGCGATCCGTGTTCGCATCCTTGAAGTGGAACGTCGCGCTGCGGACGCGGTCCTGGTCGTCGACCACCACGCGTCCTCGCGCTTTGGCGATCGCCCGGGGGTCGAAGTTGGAGTACGCGAAGTCGAACCCGGCCCGCCACTCGTCGGGCATCTCGCGCGCGGCCTTCCGGAGGTCGAGGTCGAACGCGTACCGCTTGCCCGTCTCGGTCTCGGTGACGCGCGTGCTCTTCGCGCCGAGCATCGCGGCCAGCGGTCCGTAGATCGTCTCGGGGTCGAGTGAGAACGCGCCGCTGCGCACGAGGTCGACGGTCGGCACCGCCACGAAGGCCGCCCCCGGCGGCAGCTCTCGGGTGAACGGCACGTCGTTCGACGTGATCCACGACTGGTCGCCGATCACGAAGAACTCGAGCGACTTCGGATTCGAGGTCGGCCCGGAGGTGCCGTGGCCGACGCGCGCGGCGAGGTCGAGGTCGGCGTCGGTCACGACACCGTTGCTCGAGGCGCCGTCGAACTCGAGCCGTACGAAGGCGCGCGCCGTCTGCATCGACCGCGTGGCGGTCATGACGCCGGTGGCCCAGTCGTCCGGCGCGGGCTTCGCCGCCGCGGAGGGCGCCGTCGCGCCGACGAGCGCGAGCGCCGCGAGGGCGAGGCCCGCGATTCTTGCGTCGAACCTTGCGCGCCGAGCGAGCATCTGTGACGCCAAAACCCCTACGCCCGTTCGGCGCGCTTGGAGCCGTGGGGGACGGTCCAGGTGGCGGCGAGCTCTTCGGTGGGGGTGCGCTCGAGGACGGTGTCGAGGTGCCAGAACTCGGCGTTGACGCGCTCGGGGGTGACGTCGATCACCACGTAACCGTGGCTGTCGAGGTCGGCCCAGCACCAGTCGGGGAGCACCCGCGTCGCTTCGTCCTCGACCCGGCGGGTGTCGGGTGAGTGGCGAGGCCACTTCATCTTGTCGTCGAGGTTCTGCGACGTGAGGCTCGGCGTGACGAACTCCGGGGCGACCGGCTCCTCGGTGGTGCCGTCCTCGAGCGTGTGGTGCAGCTGGAGCACGAGCGAGACGTGCACGTCGCCACTGAGCACGACCAGGTTGTCGTACCCGGCCTCGGCGAAGTGGTCGAGCAGCTCCTCGCGCTCGGCGGGGTAGCCGTCCCATTGGTCGAAGTCGGGCCCCCCCTGGTCGTCGGCCAGCAGCTTCACCTTGGTGAGGCCGGGCCGGATGTCGTCGGGCAGGTGCGGCGCCCACGTCCGGCCCATCACCGAGGGGTTGGCGAGCAGCCGCCAGCGCGCGCGTGACTCGTCGAGCGTCCGGAGCAGCCACGTCTTCTGCTCCGGCCCGAGCGCGGTGCGGTCGGGGTCGCTCATCGCGGGCGGGCCGACGGGCTCGTCGCGGCGGGTGCGCGTGTCGATGAGCACGATGTCGGCGAGACCGCCGATCGACACGCACCGCCAGACGCGTTCGGGGTCGGCCGGGTCCGGGCGACGCACCGGCAGCCACTCCTCCCGCACTTGGAACGCGTTGGCCCGGCGCTCCGACCACGGCCCGTACTCGGGTTTGTGCTCGGCCGCGCCGTCGCGCCAGGCGCCGTCGGCGAACTCGTGGTCGTCGAGCGTCGGCACGATCGGGTGCGCGGCGTGGAGTCGTTGCACGTCGGGATCGCGGTGGTACTGGTTGTAGCGCGCCCGGTAGTCCTCGAGCGTGACGCACTCGTGCAGCGGCTCGAACGGTCGGCCGATGTCGGCGCCGGGGGTCTGGGACGCCGGCGGCGTGTTCGACGCCTCGTAGATGTAGTCCCCGAGGTGCAGGAGGAACGACAGGTCGTCGCGCTCCGCGATGCGCGAGTACGCGTTGAAGAACCCGGCGTTGAACTTCGCGCACGAGACCATCGCGATGCGGAGGTGGTCGGTGTCGGTGGGGAGCGTGCGGGTGCGACCGACGACCGAAGCGGTGCCGAGGGCTCGGAACCCGTAGTGGTAGGTGGTGTCCGGGGTCAGCCCGTCGACGTCGACGTGCACGGTCCAGTCGGCATCCGCCGTCGCGGTCGCCGTGCCCGACGTCACGACGTCGGCCAGCTTCTCGTCGGTGGCGACCACCCAGTCGACCGGCACCGGATCCGCGCCGTCGGTGTTGATCCGGGTCCACAGCACGACCCGGTCAGCGAGCGGGTCGCCGCTGGCGATCCCGTGCCCGAAGGTCTCATCAACCGTTCCCGAAGCGGTCATGGAGCGGGACGATACGACCTCCGGACGCCCCGCGACCCTCGGAGGGGCGGCGGTTGGCCGGTTCCGGAGGCCCTGGATAGATTGAAACCGGTTCTATGTTTCTCGATTCCACCGACGACCAGCTCGCCCTCCGCCAGGAGCTCCGCGCGTACTTCGACGCGATGCTCACACCCGAGGTCCGGCGCGAGCTGGGTGCCGCAGGTGAGGGGAGCGCCAACTTCCGAACCCTCGTGCGCCAGATGGGCCGCGACGGCCTCCTCGGGTTGGGCTGGCCCAAGGAGTACGGCGGCCAAGGGCGCGGCGTCATCGACCAGTTCATCTTCTTCGACGAGGTGCAGCGGGCCGGCGCGCCGTTCCCGTTCGTGACGATCAACACGGTCGGGCCGACGCTCATGACCTACGGGTCCGAGCAGCAGAAGCAGCAGTACCTGCCCGGCATCCTCAACGGCGACATCAACTTCGCGATCGGCTACACGGAGCCCGAGGCCGGCACCGACCTCGCGTCGCTGCGCACGCGCGCGGTGCTCGACGGCGACGAGTGGATCATCAACGGCAGCAAGGTGTTCACGAGCGGCGCGAACCAGGCCGACTACATCTGGCTCGCGTGCCGCACCGATCCGGATGCCCCGAAGCACAAGGGCATCTCGATGATCATCGTCCCCACCTCGTCGCCCGGCTTCAAGACCACGCCGATCGTGACCGTCGGCAGCGTCGTCACCCAGGCGACCTTCTACGACGATGTGCGCGTGCCCAAGGAGAACGTCGTCGGCGACATCAACGCCGGCTGGCGCCTCATCACCAACCAGCTCAACCACGAGCGGGTCGGGCTGGCCGCGCTCGCCGGGCTCACGCACCGCCTCTACGACGACACGCTCGCGTGGGCGCG
>CAZKTS010000092.1:0-2323 GCA_964555735.1 uncultured Bifidobacteriaceae bacterium | reverse complement strand
CGACGTGGAGTTCGAGTACCCGTGGGGCTGGGGCGAGCTCGAGGGCGTCGCCAACCGCACCGACTTCGACCTGAAGGCCCACGCCGAGAAGTCGGGGCAGGACCTCTCGTTCTTCGACCAGGAGCACGACCGCCGCTACGTGCCCCACGTCATCGAGCCCGCCCTCGGCGCCGACCGGGCGACGCTGGCCTTCCTCCTCGCCGCGTACGACGAGGAGGAGGTGCCCGTCACCACCAAGGACGGCGGGACGGCCACCGAGAAGCGGACCGTCCTGCACCTCGACCCCCGGCTGGCGCCGATCAAGGTGGCCGTCCTGCCCCTGTCCCGCAACGAGCGCCTGGTGCCCGTCGCCGACGAGGTGGCCGGCAGCCTGCGGGAGCGCTTCCAGATCGACGTCGACTCGGCGGGTTCGATCGGTCGGCGCTACCGTCGTCAGGACGAGGTGGGCACGCCCCTGTGTGTGACCGTCGACTTCGACACCCTCGACGACCGAGCGGTCACGGTGCGTGACCGGGACACGATGCAGCAGGAACGCGTGCAGATCGACGACCTCGTGGCCGTCCTGCAGGAACGGCTGGGACTGTGACGGACGGGACGACCCATTACGACGTGCTCGGCGTGGAGCCGAGCGCAACCAAGGACGAGATCCGCGAGGCGTACCAGGAGCGGTTGTCGGCGGCCCAGGAGCAGCAGGCCCGCGCCCAGAACGCCAAGCGCCCGAGCGAGGCCGCGATCGCCGACGCGCGGGAGGCCGAGGCCGAGATCCGCTCGGCGTGGCAGGTGCTGAGCGACCCGTACCAACGCGGTCGCTACGACGCCACGATCGAGGGCTCCGGTGGTGGTGGTGGTGGTGGTGCCGCCGCTGGTGGCGTCGAGGTCCTCGACGACGACGACGGTGGTGACGAGGGCGACGCGGGCCTGACCCCCGCCCAGGCGCGCCGCAAGGCACGCGCCGAGGCCGCCGCCGAGGCGCGCGCGAACCGCCCGCCCGGGATGTTCTCGATCGAGCGCCCGCCGACGCCCGCGAGCTGGCCGGCGGGCTTCCACCCGCCGCCCCAGCGCGCCCGCACGCTGGCGATGCTCGTCGACGTCGCGGTGCTCGCCGTCATCTTCCTCATCGGCAGCGCGCTCGTGCTGCCCGCCGCGCTCGACTCCATGTACCCCAAGGAGACCAAGCAGCTCGACGCGACCAACGACTGCCAGGACCGCCTCGACACCTTGAGCGACGACCTCGGCACCCCCAAGGAGAGTGCCAGCGTCGACCGCGCGAACGAGGCCTGCATCGGCAAGTTCGCGAAGCTGGACAAGGCGTACGGGGCGCCGCTGAGCGCCGACGAGTCCAAGAAGCAGCTCCAGAACCGGATCGACAACCGCAACGACAACATCGACGACGTCATCTCGGACCTGCGCAGCGCCATGGCCGGCGGCCAGTTCGCGGTCAGCTTCGGGATCATCCTCGTGATGCTGCTGTACCTGCTGCCGTCGACGGTCCGGTCCGGGCGCACACTCGGCAAGAAGCTGTTCCAGATCCGGCTCGTCCAGGCCGACGGTCGGCCGGTGACGGCGCGTCCCGCGCTCCTGCACTACGGCGCGCCCCTCTTGTTCGCGCAGTTCACGGCGTTCCTGCTCGGACCGCTGTCGTACGGCGTGGCGCTCTTGGGCGTGCTCACCTGGCCGCGCAACCCGAACCTGCAGGGCCTGCACGACCGGCTGGCCAAGACCATCGTCGTCGACGGCTGACGCCGTCGCGCTGCGCAACCGCTCGCACACCCGGTCGCACCCCGAGACGCAACCCCGACGGGGTTCGCTCCCGGGATCGGTAGCATCGAGAGTCACCCGAACCCTCGGGTGTACAGGAGTGGAGAACCAGTTGAAGTACGTCTACGCGTTCGAAGAGGGCTCGAAGGAGCAGAAGTACCTCCTCGGCGGCAAGGGAGCCAACCTCGCCGAGATGACCCGCCTCGGCCTTCCGGTACCTCCCGGCTTCACGATCACCACCGAAGCGTGCAACGCGTACATGGCTGCCGGCGACGCCATGCCCGACGGCCTGATGGACGAGGCCGGGGCGGCGCTCGAAGCACTCGAGGCGAAGATGGGCAAGCGACTCGGCGACGCCGCCGACCCGCTCCTGGTCTCGGTGCGCTCGGGTGCGCCGTTCTCGATGCCCGGGATGATGGACACGGTCCTCAACCTCGGCCTCAACGACGAGTCCGTCGGCGGGCTGGCGAAGCAGACGGCGAACGAGCGCTTCGCGTTCGACTCCTACCGCCGGTTCGTCCAGATGTTCGGCAAGATCGTCCTCGACGTCGACGGCGAGCTCTTC
>CAZKTS010000091.1:0-40872 GCA_964555735.1 uncultured Bifidobacteriaceae bacterium | reverse complement strand
GTCGCGAGCAGGATCTCACGCCGGTTCCGCGGCGGCTTGTACGTGCTGACCTGACGCGGGCTCATCGCTTGAGGGCCCTCCCGATGAGGATGCTGAGCTCGTAGAAGAGGTACATGGGGATCGCCATGAAGAACAGAGAGTATGGGTCCTGGCTGGGCGTGATGACGGCCGCGAACACGAAGATGATCACGATGGCCCAGCGTCGCCACTTGCGGAGCTGCTCGGTGGTGAGCACGTGGGCGATCAGCAGGAACACGAGCAGCACCGGGAACTCGAACGCGAGCCCGAAGGCCACGATCATCAGCGACACGAGCGAGATGAACTTGTCGGCGGTCAGCAACGGCTTGACGTCGCTGCCCGCCGCGTTGAGCAGGAAGTGCAGGGCCTCGGGGAGGGTGAGCAGGGCCACGAACCCGCCCAGGCAGAACAGTGCGATCGACGAGAGGACGAACGGCACCGCGTAGCGCTTCTCGTTGGGGTTCAGCCCCGGGGTGATGAAGCGCCAGAGCTGCCAGAGCCAGACCGGCAGCGCGAGCACGATCGCGCCGTAGGTCGCGATCTTCAGGCGGGTGATGAAGCCATCGAGCGGGCCGGTGAAGACGAAGGCGTTCGGTGTGCCCTTGGGCGCCGCGTCCTCGTAGTACCGGAGGAAGAACCGGATGATGTCGGGCGCGAAGATGTAGCAGACGACCCCGGCGGCCGCGAGGGCCACGATCGAGATCATCAGCCGCCGGCGCAGCTCGGACAGGTGCTCGACGACCGACATGCGGCCGTCGGCGTCCTTGGTGGCCACCTCCCGCTACGTGCTCGGCGGAGAGGGCGTCGATCCGCCCGGCTCGCTCGCCGCCTCCGTCGCATCCACGTCGAGCACCGCGGCCTCGGGCGTTCCCGTGGCCTCGGCCGCCTCGATCGCCTTCGGTGGCAGCGTGGGCGCCGGCTCGGCGTGGGCCGAGGAGTCCTCGGCGAACACCGTGTCGATGTCGGCCTTCAGCGAGCTCTGGAACTTGCGGAACTCGTGCATGGCCCGACCGACCTGCCGCCCGATCTCGGGGAGCCGCGTGGGCCCGAACACCAAGAGGGCGATGACCAGGACGACCAGGATCTCGGCAGGACCGAGCGACACGAAGGCTCCTCACGTTCTCGGCACGCGAATCGTACCCAAGGCAGTTCGGAACCCTGCAGCCGCCCGGATGGGCCGCGGCGGGTCAGCTGGCGACGAGGCGCTCCTGCCAGTCGTCGTCGGCGAGCATGAGGTGGAAGTCGAGCAGATCGTCGTGGGTGAACGGGGGGCCGCTCGGACGCTCGGTCAGCTCGGCGGGGAGCCGCCAGACCTCCTCGTCGACGCCCACCGAGACGAGCAGGGCGCAGATGGCCGGGGACGCCTCGTGGAGGACCGCGTGGTCACACCGGGGGCACTGGAACCGATACGCACCCAGCTCGTCGTCGTCGGCGCAGACCCGGACCGTCAGGTCCGCGACCCGCAGCCGCACCGCTCCGCACCCGGGGCACTCCGCCTTGATCGTTGCCACGAGGGAGGCATCGGCAGCCGCATGGGGGGCCTTGACCCCAACCTCGGCCCAACTCCCCCGGGCCGTCGAGCACCCCGGTGCCTGCTGTGGGCCAAGATCCGGCGGTGACCTCGCTCCCGGGCCGGCCGCAGAGCCCGATCACCTTCGCCCACCGCGGCGCTCGGGCCGACCACCCCGAGAACACGATCGTCGCGTTCCGCCACGCACTCGAGCGCGGCGCGCGCGGCCTCGAGACCGACGCGTGGCTCTCGGCGGACGGCGACGTCGTGCTGGTCCACGACGCAACCATCAAGGTGCGACGCGGCGGACTCCCCCGTCGGCTCGCGGTCGCCCGCACCACGGCGGCCGACCTCGCGCGCCACGACGTCCCGACCCTCGACGAGCTCCGCCGCGAGCTCGGTGACGACTACGACCTGTCGATCGACTGCAAGATCACGGGCAGCGGCGAGGCGATCATCGAACGCACCCCGGACCCCGTGTCACGACAGCGACTGTGGCTCTGCTCGCCGAGCCGGCGGTACCTGCGGGCGCTGCGCGAGCAGTCGAGCGACGTCCGACTGGTCCACTCACAATGGCGAGGCCGGCTCCCCGACTCGCTCGAGCGGCACGCGGCCGACCTGGCGAGTGCTCGGATCGACGCGATGAACCTGCACCACAGCGAGTGGACCGCGGGCCTCGTGTCGTTGTTCCACCGCTTCGACGTGCGCGCGTTCGCGTGGGATGTGCAGGAGGTGCGCCATCTCCGCACGATGCTCTCGTACGGCATCGACGCGGTGTACTCGGACCACGTCGATCGCATGGTCGCGACCGTCGCGGAGTTCCGCGCCTAGAGCGTGCCGATCGAGTCGAGCGGCCAGATGCGCACGAACACCCGGCCGACGATGGTGTCCTCGTCGATCGGCCCGAAGACGCGCCCGTCCTTCGACGCGGTCCGGTTGTCGCCGAGCACGAAGACCTTGCCCTCCGGCACCACGCACCCGGGCTCGTCGTCCGGCGGCGCTCCACAGCCGGGCGGCACCGGCTGGTTCAGCTCTGCGGTCGGAGTTCCCGCCGGGAGGTACGGCTCGCGGAGACGCTTGCCGTTCACGACGACGTGGCCGTCGCGGTAGGTGATCGTGTCGCCGGGGAGACCGATCACCCGCTTCACGAGATCCTCGATGTCGCCGCTCTGTGCACTCGGCGGGGCCTCGAACACGACGATGTCGCCGCGGCTCGGGTCGCCGAAGTCGTAGCTGAGCTTGTTGACCAGGACGCGGTCGCCGATCTCGAGGGTCGGTTCCATGGACCCGGACGGGATGTAGAAGGCCTGGAACAGGAACGACTTGATCAGGAACGCGATCAGCAGCGCCGCGCCGATGAGGACGATCCACTCGATGGCGACGCGGCGCGCCCGCTTCCCGCGTCCGCCCGTGTCGTCGTCGGTCGGCGGTGGCGAGTCCGGCGGCGACGTCCCCGCGTCATCCGGCCCGGGCGTCTCGGTCGAGGACGGGCGGACCGCGTCGGGCGGCAGCACCGCGGTGGCATCCCCGTCGGCCGTCGTCGCTTCGGGCCCGGTCGGTCCGGCGCTGGTCACGAGGGGAGCTCCACGGGCCCCATCCTCGCACGCCGCTCCTCGCGCCCCAGGGTCGGTGCCTCAGCCCCGCTCACGGTCGACCCAGCCGGTCGAGCGGCCAGTACACCCAGAACACCGTCCCCTTGACCGAGTCCGCGGCCACCGGGCCGTACTGGCGCGAGTCCTGCCCCTGCGAGCGATTGTCGGCAAGCACGAACAACGAGCCCTCTGGCACCAGGCAGGAGATGTCGACATCGTCGCCCGCATCCGTGGGGTTGTCGCATCTCGGCGGGGGTGTGCTCCACGCCGTCTCCGTCTGCGCGGCGAGGTAGGGCTCCTCCAGCCGCCGGCCGTCGATGTACACCGAGCCGTTGCGGATCGTCACGGTCTCGCCACCGAACGCGATGACGCGACGGATCACCTGCTCGAAGCCCTGCGTCGCGCGCCGATCGTCGAGCACGGCGATGTCGCCCCGGGCGGGGTCCGACGTCTTGTCGGTGGCCACCCGGTCGCCGATCTGCAGCGTGGGCTCCATCGAGCCCGTGGGGATGGAGTAGGGCGTGGTCGAGACCTTCAGCGCGATGGCAATCACGGTGACGACGATCCCGAGCGCGATCGCGGCCGCGATCCATGGGTGCTCCCGCAGTCCCGCCTTCACGAGTAGCGCTCGAGGATGCGGTCGGCGGCGGCGCGGACCAGCGCCTGGGCCTCCGGCGGCCCGAGCACGGTGACCGACGGACCGAGGCCGAGCACCAGGCGCTCGAGGAACGCGGGGCCGCTGATCGCGAGCACCGCGTCGACCCGCCCGCGCGCCCGCTCCGTGACCTTCTCCGTCGGGTAGCTCTCGACGACCCACCGGGCGTCGGGCTCGAGCCGCAGCGTCACGCGCAGGTCGTCCGGCCCCGGGCGGTACACGAGATCGGCGATGGCGTCGTCGGCGGGCTCGGCCGGCGGCGCGGCGGGCCGGCCGGTCGGCGCGACCGAGCGCACGCGGTCGACACGGAACAACCGCTCGGCCTCGGCCGTCCGGCAGTACGCGTCGAGATACCACGCCCCGAGCGCGTTGAAGACCCGGCGCGGATCCACGATGCGCGTCGTCATCTCGTCGCGGGCAAACGAGTAGTACTCGAGCTCGAGCTGCTCCCCCGCTGCCACCGCCTCCTGCAGCTGGGCGAGATGGTCCGCGCTGCCGACGTCGACGGCGACGCCGCCGCGCGCGCCGAGCGACTCCTCGAGCGTGTCGAGCGCGGTCGCGAGCGGTCCGTGCGGATCGGCGCCGGGCACGGCGAGCAACGCGCGGCCGGCCGCGAGGAGAGCGACCCCTTCGGCCGGCGTGAGCTGGAGCGGGCGCTCGAAGTACTCGGCGAGACGGATGGTGACGCTGCCGTCGTCGCCCACCCAGAGGTCGATGAGCCGGTCCGCGGTGTACGGCGGGAGGCCGCACATCGGCAGCAGCTCGAGATCGGCCTCGAGGTCCGCCTCCGGGATGGCGAACCGTTCGGCGAGCTCGGGGATGGTGACGCCGGGGTTCGCGAGGATCCACGGCACGAGCGCGAGCACCCGCTGGAGCCGGGTCCCGGCGGCGCCGCTCACGCGACCCGCTCACGCACGTCGCGCAGCCAGCCGACCAGGTCGTCGCGCAGGTCGGCCGGCTCGAGGACCTCCGCGTGCTCGAGGAGCCCGAGCACCCAGGTGCGGAACGCGTCCCGGTTCACCACCGCGAGGCGGACGACCACCGCGCCGTCGTCGCGCCGCTCCACGACCGACGCCTCGCCGAGCTCGTCCACGACCCACGCCGCTCGTGGCCCGGCGACGAGGACGAGTGCGTCGACCGGCTGGTCGTCGCCGTAGGACATCGGGTCGGCCCGTACCAGGTCGCCCGGATCGATGTCGGGGGGCGGCTCGAACGCGCCGGGTTCGCCGAGCGCGGGCGCACCGTCCATGCGGTCGACCCGGAACGCACGATTGCCGTCGCGAGCGACGTCGCGCCCGACCACGTACCAGTGGCCGAAGCGGTGCACGACACCGAACGGTTGGAGCCGCCGCTCCTCGCCCCGGTAGCCGAACGTCACCTCGCGGTGCTTCGCCACCGCATCGAAGAGATCGGCGAGGCCAGGGGTCGCGGCACCGAGGTCGGCCATGGGCCCGACCGCAGTCCCCTCGAGGCCGCCGAGCTTCTGGAGCCCGGTGGCGGCGGCACGATCGTCGAGACGGACTGCGCTGACGGCGACGTGCAGGGCTGCACGCTCTTCGGCGCTGAGCGAGAGCTCGGGCAGGTAGTACTCGTCGGGCCGGATGCGGTAGCCGAGCTCACCGCCGAGGCCGTCGATCGACTCGACGACGATCGGGACACCGAGCTCGCGCAGGGTCTCCTTGTCGCGCTCGAACGCGCGCCGACGGGCCGCGAGATCGTCGGGATACGACGGCTCGAGCCGGTCGGCGAGCTCCTCGAGCGACAGCGGTCGGCGCGTGTCGAGCAGTGTCGCGGTCAGGTTGAGGAGCCGCTCGAGCCGATCGCTCACGCGGCGTCGTCTCCCCCGAGCAGGCGACGGGCCGCGACCACGCCGGCCGCTGCGGCGGCCTGGAAGAGGACCGGGTCGTCGGCCGCCGGACGACCCATCGATGTGATGTGGAGGTCATGCTCGGCGAACAGCGCGAGCACATCCGGGGTATCGACGTCGACGACGTCGTGGCGCTCGTCGATGCCGGCCTCGCGCAGGTCGCGCCGCAGGCGCTCGTGCTCCGCGGCCGGCTCGGACGGCACCGGCACGACGACCCGCCCGCGGCACGCCACGCGCAACGCGGTCGCACTGTGGTGCGAGAGCCCGACGTGGCGCGGCCTGGGATCGGCGAACGAGGCGCGGAGCGCGGCGATGGGGATGCCGCCGAGCCCGACCACCGCATCCAGGATCGGCCCGACCTCCATGCCGGAGAACCCGAGCCGCGTGTTCGTGCCCACGATCCCCGGCCCCATGGCGACGATGGCCAGGTCGGCACCGGCGACGTGCTTCGCCACCGCGAGCGCCGAGTAGATCGAGACCGCCTCGTAGTCGCCGCCGAAGGCGTGCCCGCACGTGATCGTGGCGTCCACGAGGGCGCGGTCGCGCAGCGTCGCCACCAGGTCGGAGAGCGCGAGCGGAAGCCCGGCACCGTCGGTCATGACGTACGCGATGCGGGCGTCGGGGGCGTTCGCCTTGGCGGCCGCCGCGACTGCGGGCAGCTGGCTGTGCAACGCCGCGGCGACGACCGGCATGCCGTCGATCGACTCGACCTCGGCGAGCGCCTCGAGATGCTCTTCGGTGCTGCCGACGTCGGCCTGGAGGCTCGTGTAGCGACCCTTGATGATGTGGCCCGGCCCGCGCTCGCTCCACGAGTCGCGGGCGAGGTTCCAGTGCACCACGTGCCAGCCACCCGTACCGAGGCCCAGCTCGACCGCGGTGGTGTTGACCACGACGGCGTCACCTTCGGCCACCGTGCCCGTGAGCTGGCTCAGCACGTAGGCGCGCTCGGGTCCGTCGCCCAGATCGACCTCGACCCGTTGCAGCCCCGCGCGTTCTTCGAGGAGGCGGGTGACGGTACCGGTACGGAACGAAGGCACGCGCGCTACAGCGAGGAGATGAGCCGCTCGACGCGCTCGTCGCGCGACTTGAACGGGTCCTTGCACAGGACCGTCCGCTGCGCCTGGTCGTTGAGCTTCAGGTGCACCCAGTCGACCGTGTAGTCGCGCTTGCGCTCCTTCGCCCGCTTGATGAACGCACCGCGCAGGCGTGCCCGGGTCGTCTGCGGTGGCGTGTTGACCGCGACCTCGATGTCCTCGTCGGTCGCGGTGCGATCGACCTGGCCGCGCCGCTCGAGGAGGTAGTAGAGCGATCGTGAGCGCGTGACGTCGTGGTACGAGAGGTCGATCAACGCCACCCTCGGGTGCGTGAGCGGGAGCTCGTGACGCTCCCGGTACGCCTCGAGCAGGTGGTACTTGATGACCCAGTCGACCTCGGTCTTGAGCTTCAGCGGGTCGTTCTCGAGGTGGGTCATCACGTGCTCCCACATGTCGAGCGCCTGCTGCTCGAGGTCAGAGAGGCCGCGCTTCTTCGCGAACTTGAGCGCGCGGTTCAGGTACTCGGACTGCACCTCGACTGCGGAGAGCTCCCGCCCGTTCGCGAGCCGCACCCGCCGCCGACACGTCATGTCGTGGCTGATCTCCCGGATGGCCCGGATCGGGTTCTCCAGCGACAGGTCGCGCCACGGGCTCGGGTCTTCCTCGAGCATCCGCAGGAGGATGGACGTGGTGCCGACCTTCAGGAAGGTCGAGTACTCGCTCATGTTGGAGTCGCCCACGATCACGTGCAGGCGGCGGAACCGCTCGGCGTCGGCGTGGGGCTCGTCACGCGTGTTGATGATCGGGCGCGAGCGCGTCGTCGCGCTCGACACGCCCTCCCAGATGTGCTCGGCGCGTTGGGAGATGCAGTACATCGCGCCGCGAGCGGTCTGGAGCACCTTGCCCGCGCCCGCGTAGACCTGACGGGTGACGAGGAACGGGATCAGGACGTCGGTGAACTTGGTGAAGTCGCCCTCGCGCTCCACGAGGTAGTTCTCGTGGCAGCCGTAGGAGTTGCCCGCCGAGTCGGTGTTGTTCTTGAAGAGGAACACCTCGCCGCGGATGCCCTCTTCTCGCAGGCGCTGCTCGGCGCTGCGCACCAGGCCTTCGAGGATGCGCTCCCCCGCCTTGTCGTGCACCACGAGGTCGCCGATGGAGTCGCACTCGGGGGTGGCGTACTCGGGGTGGCTCCCGACATCGAGGTAGAGGCGGGCGCCGTTCTCGAGGAAGACGTTGCTGGACCGCCCCCAGGAGACCACCCGACGGAACAGGTAGCGGGCGACCTCGTCGGGGCTGAGCCGGCGCTGGCCGCGCAGGGTGCACGTGACCCCGTACTCGTTCTCGAGCCCGAAGATCCGCCGTTCCACGGACAGAGCGTACCGGCCGCCGGACCCGGCCTCGACGCACACCGGCCGCGGTCCCGGGACGCGGACGGGCCCCGAGCAGCTGCCCGGGGCCCGTGAGATCGCGTGGGTGCGAGCGACTCAGCCGCCGAACACCTGCACGACCTCCGCGCACGACTTCTCGTCGTCGAAGGCGCCGATCAGGTCCTGGTCGTCGACCTCCCGGAAGGGATCGCTCGCGCCGACGTCGAGGATCTGCAGCGCGGTCTCGAACTGGATCACGTCGCCCTGGAACGCCACGCCCGAGGCATCCGCAGCCCGGAACTTCGTGGTGGCCTCTTCGACCTTGTCGATGTAGGTCTGGAGGTCGGCCACGAAGAGCTTGCCGACCTTCTTGCCGTCCTCGGCGTCGGGGTAGATCTTCTTCAGCTTGGCGATCTGCTGCTCGATGGTCGCGACGAACTCGTCGGCCAGGGCGGCGGCGTCGGACTGGAACGTCGCCGGGTCATCGACCGGCAGCGCCTGGTAGCCCGACGACAGGTCCTCGTAGCCGCTGTTCGTGCTGTTGTACGCGCCGCAGACGGCCTTGGCGTACTTCTCCGCCGAGACCTCCTTCGACTTGGCCGTGCCCACGGAGGCGCTCGCGGCACCTGCCAGCAGGGCGACGACCGCCATGGCTGTGGTGACGGCGGTGGCCGTCCGGGTCATCCTGCGCACTGTCCACTCTCCTGGTTCGTCGGTCACTGGGTACTGGACGAGCGCTCCCGCCGAGCGCTTACGGCTCAGAACGCCGCGAGCGCGGGCTCGCAGGTCGTCTCGGCCGCGAACGCCTTGGCGAGCGGCTTGGCCTTGGTGACGGTGCCCGCCCGGAACGGCGACGCGAGCCCGAGGGGTGCACCTGCGAGCACGTCGACGAACGCGTCCACCGTGTCGGCGAAGTCCTCGTCGGCCGGGTCCTCCAGGGCGATCTGGTCGCCGGCGTCGGCGAACGCGTCGGCGCGGAGGCGGAGGAACGTGTCGAACGTCTTGGCCGCCTTCTTCCCCCCGCTCCTGGGCTGGATGCCGTCGAGCGCGGTGCGCGCGTCCTCCGCAGCCTCGGCCGCATCGTCCAGCAGCGTGACGGCCTGCGACTGGAACGCGGTGAGGTCGGTCACGGGAACCGCCTGCAGCGCAGTCAGCGGCTCCAGGACGTCGGCCACCTCCCCGCACACCTTGGCGGCGTAGGCCGAGTCGGAGATCGTCTTCGCGCTCGCAGGGCCCGCCATCGCTGCGAGCGCGATCGCCGCCACGACCGCACCGCCGCCCAGTCGGGTGGCCACGTCGCGTCTCCGCACCTTCGTCCCCTGGCTCATCCCTGCCCCCGTTCTCGATGTCCGGATCTACGATCGCGTGCTGTGGTTCCGATGCGACAGCTCACCTGGGTCGCCGGCTCCTTCTCCGCCCACGTCATGGCCGCCCGGCTCCAGTCCGAGGGCATCGACGTCCAGCTGCGCGGCGCGCTCGACGGCACGTACGGGCTCACCGTGGGCGACATGGCGCGCGTCGACCTCTGGGTGCCGGAGGACCAGCTCGACGACGCGCAGCTGGTGATGCTCGCCAGCGAGGTGGACGGCGCGATGGCGGCGCCGCGGGAGTGGGGCGCGGCCGAGGAGCGCTCGCACCGACGCTGGCCCCTCTGGGTCGCCGCGGTGTGCATCGCCATCGCGGCGCTGGCCCCGGTCGTGCGGTTCCTGGTGGACGGCTGACGCCCACCCGGAGCGCTCAGCCGGTGAGCAGCCCTTCGAGGTCGGGACCGGTGATGCGACGGAAGGCCCGTCGCTCGCGCGTGCGGTCGAGCATCGCGACCTCGAGCTGGTCGGCCGGCAGCGTCGCGCCGTCGGCGCCGCTCAGCACCTTGGCGCCGAGCTGCACGACACCGGCGAGGCCGATCGTGGCGGTGTAGTCGGCGCGGAGGGCGTCCTGGATCGTCTCGGCCTGCCCGCCGAGCACCGTGTACCCCTCTTCGTCCATCACCGTGCCGTCGTAGAGGATGTGGAAGAGCTCGTCCTCCGAGGCGTCGTCGGCGACCTGGGCGACCAGGATCTCGACCTCGTACGGCTTCATCTCGTGGGTGAAGACCTGCCCGAGCGTCTGCGCGTAGGCGTTGGCGAGTGAGCGGGCGTTCACGTCTTCACGCGCGAACGAGTAGCCCTTCACGTCGGCCTGGCGCACCCCGGCGATGCGCAGCATCTCGAACTCGTTGTACTTGCCGACGCCGGCGAACGCGATGCGGTCGTAGATCTCGGAGATCTTGTAGAGCGTGCGCGAGGGGTTCTCGGCGACGATGACGATGCCCTCGACCGCGGTCATCGCGACCAGGCTGCGGCCGCGGGCGATGCCCTTGCGCGCGTAGTCGGCGCGGTCCTTCATCACCTGCTCGGGCGAGACGTAGAAGGGCATCGTCATAGTCCGGCCCCCTCCTCACGTCCGCCCACCGCGCGCTCGGCGCGGGCGGCGATGTCGTCGTCGGGCACGGCGGTGAACCCGGCCGCGTCGATCGTGGCCATGGTGGGGAAGATCCGCCGCACGAGGTCGGGACCGCCGGTGGCGGCATCCTCGTCGGCGGCCGCGAACAGGGCCCGCAGCGCGAGGTCGAGCGCCTCGTCCCGCGGCAGGTCCTCGCGCCAGGTGGCCTTGATCCAGTTGCGGGCGTGGACGCCGCCGGAGCCGTTGGTCTGGAAGTCGATCTCCTCGTACTTGCCGCCGGTGACGTCGAAGCTGAACACGCGACCGCGCTGGCGACGGTCGTCGTAGCCCGCGAACAGCGGCACGACCACGAGGCCCTGCATCGCGGCCGGCAGGTTGGCGCGCACGAGCTGTGCGAGCTGGTTGGCCTTGCCCTCGAGCGACAGCTGCTCGCCCTCGATCTTCTCGTAGTGCTCGAGCTGGACCTGGAAGAGGCGCACCATGTCGACCGCCGGCCCCGCCGCACCCGCGATCGCGACGCCGGAGAAGTCGTCGGCCGCGAACACCTTCTCGATGCGCCGGCTGGCGATCGCCATGCCCGCGGTGGCGCGCCGGTCGCCCGCCATCACCACGCCGTCCGCGTACCGGATCGCGACGACGGTGGTGCCGTGCGTGACCTCGAGCTGGGCGTCGGACCACTCCCCCGCGCCCGGCACGTCGTGGGGCGCGACCCGACGCAGCAGGTCGACGAACGACGATCCGGGGTCGGAACCCGCGGCGAAGAACGGCAGCGACTCGTTCACAGCCCGCAAACCCTAGCCGGGGGCACGAACGAGCTCGCGTGCCCGGGTGCGCGCGGCGTCGCGGAGGTCGTACACACCGCTGCGTACGAACCCGCCGGCGTCGAGGTAGTCGACCGCCCGCTCGGCCAGCTTGGCGTTCTCGCGCAGCTGACCGAGCGCGTTGTTGCACCGGACGCACAGGATTCCGCGGACGCGTTCGCCGAGGTGGTCGACGTGGAACGACTCGCCGGGACGAGGGACCTCGCCGCAGATCGCGCAACCGCCGCCCTGGGCCGCGAGCATCGCGCCATAGTCCTCGGGCGTCATGCCGAACTTCCGCTGCAGGTGCCCAGCCCGGAATTGGTCACGGTGCTCAGCGCGGTACCGCCGTTGGTATTCGACGACGCGGTCACGGTTGCGCTGTTGCCAAGCCTTGACCCTCGCAATCTCGCGCGCTGGGTCCTCTTGGTACTTCGCCTTCCGCGCGGCGAGGTTGCACGCCTTGCATTCGGGCCGATGTCCATCCCGACAGGCCTTCTCACGGTAGAAGTCCGTGAGCGGCTTGATCTCCCCACACCGCTTGCAACGCTTCATGGGCTCAAGTGTGAACCCGGGGTGTGACACTCAGTCCGATGAAACGGACATAAGGGTCATTGACCCCCTTTCTGTACATATGACTTAACAAAGTCCTCGGCATTTTCCTCCAAGACCTCATCAATTTCGTCCAGGAGGTCGTCGAGCTCGCCCTTGAGCTTCTCGCCGCGCTCGGTCGGTGCGGCGACCTCGGCGGTCTCTTCGACGCGGTCCTTGGGGGCGGGGCGCTGGCGTCGCTGCTGTTCGGGCATGCGTCCAAGGTACCCGAGCGCGAGCGGGGTCCTGGCGCGCAATCCGCCGGGCAGCGGAACCTAGGGGCCGGTGAGGCGGGCGACGAGCTCCGCGGGGGTGGCCACCTCGTCGAAGAGGCGGCCGACGTGGGCCTCGGTGCCCCGCAGCGGCTCCATCATCGGGATGCGCTTCAGCGGGTCGCCACCGACGTCCAGGATGATGCTGTCCCAGTTGGCCGCGACGACCGCGTCGGGCCAGCGCTCGAGGCAGCGACCACGGAAGAACGCGCGGGTGGAGCCCGGCGGCTCGGTGGTGGCGCGCAGCACCTCGTCCTCGGTGGTGATGCGCTCGACCTTGCCCGCGCGCACGAGACGCTCGTAGAGCGAGCGGTCGGGGCGGACGTCGTGGTACTGGAGGTCGAGCAGCGCGAGCTTCGGGTTGCCCCACGAGATGCCGTCGCGCTCCGAGTACGCGTCGAGGAGCGCGAGCTTGGTGACCCAGTCGAGCTGCCCCTCGAGCGCCATCGGGTCTCGCTCCAACGCGCCGAGCACCGACTCCCACCGCTCCAGCACGAGACCACCGACGAGCGAGCCGCCGCACTGCTCGAGGCCGGTCTCGTCGGCATACTTCTGCGCGAGGCGCAGGAACTCCCACTGCACCTCGACCGCGGTCATGTGCGAGCCGTCCGCGAGCTCGACCGTGGCGCGCAGCGACGGATCGTGCGACACCGCGCGCATCGCGGGCACCGGGCCGATCATCGCGAGGTCCTTGCGCGCGCCGCCCCCGCCCTCGATGAAGTCGTCCTCGATCATCGCCAGGACGATGGCGGTCGTGCCCACCTTGAGGAACGTCGCGACCTCGCAGAGGTTCGCGTCACCCGAGATCACGTGGAGGCGCCGGTAGAGCTGCGGATCGGCGTGGGGCTCGTCGCGCGTGTTGACGATCGGGCGCTTGAGCGTGGTCTCGAGCCCCACCTCCTCCTCGAAGAAGTCGGCCCGCTGCCCGATCTGGAAGTCGACCGCCGCGGCGCCGTTCTCGGAGCCGACCTTCCCGCTGCCGGTGAAGACCTGCCGGGTCACGAACCACGGCAGCAACGTGCGGACCAGGCCGGCGAAGGGCACCGACCGGTCGACGAGGAAGTTCTCGTGCGTCCCGTAGCTGTTGCCCTTGCCGTCGGAGTTGTTCTTGTAGACGACGATCTCCTGGCCGGGCTCGAGCAGCCGCTTGGCGGCCTGCATGGAGCGGGCCAGCACCCGCTCCCCCGCCTTGTCGGCGACGACGAGCTCGAGCGCGTCGGCGCACTCCGGCGTGGAGTACTCGGGGTGCGCGTGGTCGACGTAGTAGCGGGCGCCGTTGGTGAGGACGGTGTTGACGAGGTGGGTCTCGATCTCGGGCGGCTGCGCACCCATGCCGGTGAGCCCACGGGCGTCGCGTCCCGGCGACTCGTCCTCGAAGTCCCAGCCGACCTTGTGGTGCTCGACGTAGCCGTTGATGAGCATCGACGACGCCAGCACCGGGTTGGCGTCGCCCGCGCCGCGCAGGACGACCCCGTACTCGGTCTCGATGCCACACACCTTGGGGACGGCCACCGTCCAAGCCTACCGGTGCGCCTTCGCGGCTCCGGAGCGACTGCGCCGCAGCGAGCGACCGAGACTAGAGGTACTGCCCGGTGGTGACGCGCTCGATCTGGCGGCCGCCCTTGGCGTCCTCGCCCTCCGACATGAGCGTGCGCACGAAGACGATCCGCTCGCCCTTCTTGCCGGAGATCTTCGCCCAGTCGTCGGGGTTGGTGGTGTTGGGCAGGTCCTCGTGCTCGCGGAACTCCTGCTTGATCGATGCGAGCAGGTCGTCGGCGCAGATGCCCTTCGCCCCGCCCTCGATCTGCCGCTTGATCGACAGCTTCTTCGCGCGGCGCACGATGTTCTCGATCATCGCACCCGAGGAGAAGTCGCGGAAGAACAGCACTTCCTTGTCGCCGTTCTGGTAGGTGACCTCGAGGAAGCGGTTCTCCTCGTCGGTGGCGTACATGCGCTCGACCGCGGCGTCGATCATGGCCGACACCGCACCGGCGAGGTCGCCCGCCTCGGTGACCGCATCGTCGGCGATGGGGAGATCGTCGGTGAGGTAGCGCTTGAAGATCGCGGTCGCGCTGACCTCGTCGGGACGCTCGATCTTGATCTTCACGTCGAGACGCCCGGGCCGAAGGATGGCGGGGTCGATGAGGTCCTCGCGGTTCGAAGCCCCGATCACGATGACGTTCTTCAGCGCCTCCACGCCGTCGATCTCGGCGAGGAGCTGCGGCACGATCGTGCTCTCGATGTCGGACGAGATGCCGGTGCCGCGCGTGCGGAACAGCGAGTCCATCTCGTCGAAGAACACGATCACCGGCACGCCCTCTTCGGACTTCTCCCGCGCGCGCTGGAAGATGAGCCGGATCTGGCGCTCGGTCTCGCCGACGTACTTGTTGAGCAGCTCGGGGCCCTTGATGTTGAGGAAGTACGACCGCGTCGAGTCGCTCCCCGTCTTCTCCGACACGCGCTTGGCGAGGGAGTTCGCCACCGCCTTCGCGATCAGCGTCTTGCCGCAGCCCGGCGGGCCGTAGAGCAGGATGCCCTTCGGCGGCTGGAGCTGGTGCTCGAGGAACAGGTCGGCGTGCAGGTACGGCAGCTCGACGGCATCCTGGATCTGCTCGATCTGGTCGTCCAGGCCGCCGACGTCGCTGTAGGTGACGTCGGGGACCTCTTCGAGGACCAGCTCCTCGACCTCCGGGCGCGGCAGGCGCTCGACCGCGAGACCGGATCGCTGGTCGACCAGCAGGTGGTCGCCCGCGCGGAGCTTCGTGTCGAAGAGCGTGCCCGCGAGCTCGCAGACCCGCTCCTCGTCGGCGCGCCCCACGACGAGCACGCGGCTCGCGTCCTCGAGCAGCTCCTTCAGGATCACGACCTCACCCGAGACCTCGACGCCACGTGCGAGCACCACGTTGAGCGACTCGTTGAGCGCGACCTCCTGGCCGCGAGCCAGCGACTCGACTTCGACCTCGGGGTGCACCGACACCCGCATCTTGCGGCCGGCGGTGAAGATGTCGACGGTGCCGTCGTCGTTGCCGCCCAGGAAGGTGCCGTAGGCCGACGGCGGCATGGTGAGCTTCTCGACCTCCTCGCGGAGCGCAGCGATGTGCTCGCGCGCCTCCCGGAGCGTCGCCGACAGGCGCTCGTTCTGCGAGACCGCCTGGGCGAGCTGGCCCTTGGCCTCGAGCAGCCGCTCCTCGAGCGTGCGGACCCGCTTCGGGGCGTCCTGGAGCCGGCGCCGCAGGACGACGACCTCTTCCTCCAGCCCCTTGACCTGTGACTGGAGCTCACCGACCTGACGCTCGTACTCGGCGAGTCGTCGCTCGTGCTCCGTGGCCACGCGCCACCTCCTGTCGTCGGGTGCGACGGGGTGGGGGTTCCCGAGGCCGGATCCCGACTCGCGCGCACCCTACACCGGGCCCCTTCGGAGACCCCGCCACCTTTCGACCTCAGGACCAACCGCAACGCGCTGTTCATATTTCCCGGCTGGGCTTGAGAAATCAGATGGCGGGGTCTACGCTTCGTCGTCGGGTCCTTCCCGGGGCCCGCGGATGGCGAACCACTCGAGCAGGAGACGCGAGATGAAGGTCTGGATCGACCAGGACCTCTGCACCGGTGACGGGCTCTGCGAGGAGATCGCGCCCGACGTGTTCACCCTGCTCGACGACGGCCTCGCCTACGTCAAGGAAGGCGCCAAGGTCTTCAGCGACCCGGGCGGCGCCGAGGGCCTCGCGGCCGTGCCGGCCGGCATGGAAGAGGCGGTCATCGAGTCCGCCGAGGAGTGCCCCGGCGAGTGCATCTTCATCGAGGTCGACTGACCTCGGTCTCTCCCCCGGGCTAGCCCACGAGGCACGGACCCGTATCGACCGGACTGCTCGCGCCGCTGCTGAGCACCGGATCCAGGACGCGTCGCACCTCGTCGTTCGTCAACGCGTAGGCCGTCGTCTCGCTCGACGGGTCCACCGCGAACGCGCTGCCCACCACTCGTCCGGCCTGGTCGACCAACGCGCCGCCCGAGTCACCGGGGTCGAGCTCCGCCGCGAGCACGAACACCTCGCGGCTCGACGATGCGGTGCGGTAGATGTTCGTTCCCTTCGCGGTGATCCGCTGCGCGATGCGCGCCGGTGAGACGGTCTCGGGACCGCCCCCCGGGTAGCCGATCACCGCACCGGTCGCGTCCACCTCGGCATCGCCACGATCCAGCGGCGCGAGGTCGAGTCCGGGCACGCGCAGCACCGCGAGATCACGGTCGGCGTCGAACGCGACGACGCGGGCGTCGAGTCGGCGGCCATCCGGGGTGAACACCTCGGTCGCCGGTTCGCCACCGACCACGTGCGCGTTCGTGACCACGATGTCCGGAGCCGCGACGAACCCGCTCCCCTGCTGGATGAGGTCGCACGCCTGGCCCTCGACCCGCACCACCGACGGCAGCACCCGCGCCGCGACCTCGGGCGCGAGAGCGGTGTTCGGCGGGTCGCCGACGTCGGGTGACGTGAGGCGGTCGAAGACCTCGGGGAACGGCGCATCCCCCACCAGCCGACCGAGCGCAGACAACGAGCCCGGTGGCGACGGCGCGAAGCGGTCGACAGCACGCGCGATCGCCGAGCCGCGCACCGCCCGCGCGGGCCATCCCGACGCGCTGGCGAACGCCGGGACCAGCAGCCACACCACGAAGAGCACCGCGAACACGCCGACCAGTGCGCCGACCACGCGGTCGGCGGTCGACAGCAAGCCCCGAGCCGGCAGGTACCGCCGCAGCAGCGAACCGAGGGCGACGCCGAGGCTCTGGCCGATGATCGTGACGAGGAAGAGGAACGCCAGCGCACCGAGCAGGCGCGTGCGGGGGGTCGACCCCTGGAGTGCCCGCGCGACGTCGTCGACGAACAACGCGCCGATCGTGATGCCCGCGACGAGCCCGAGCCATCCGAGCGCGCGGGCCGTGAAGCCGTAGCGGTAGCCCAAGTAGCCGGCGCCGCCCGCGATCAGGATCACGGCGACGTCGAACAGGTTCACGCCGTCAAGGTACGGGTGCCAGGAGACGCGCGACGGTCAGGAATCCGGTGTGCGCCACCATGCGGTGGTCGGGGCGCACCGACTGCCCTTCGACGTGCCACCCGCGGTGGAGCACCTCGAGCGACTGCGCCATCCCGAACGGCGAGGAGTCGAGCTCCTCGCGCAGACGCGCGACCTGGCCGATCGTCGGCAGGTAGGCGAGGAAGATCCCGCCGGGTCGCAGCGCGCGCTCCGCATGCTTGACGACGCGCCACGGCTCGGGCAGGTCGAGCACGACACGGTCGAGGTCGTCGACGTCGATGCCGTCGTAGACGTCGCGCACCTCGATGGTGAGCGGCACGTCCGCACCCAGGAAGCCCTCGACGTTGCGCTGCGCGCGCGCGGCGAAGTCGTCGCGCAGCTCGTAGCCGAGGACCGAGCCTGACGGGCCGACGGCGCGCAAGAGCGCCATGGTGAGCGCGCCCGAGCCGACCCCGCTCTCCAGCACTCGGCACCCCGGCGCGATGTCGGCGAGCATCAGGATCGGACCGAGGTCCTTGGGGTAGATGACCTGCGCGCCCCGCGGCATCTCGAGGACGTACTCGCCGAGGGTCGGTCGCACCGCGACCAGGCGCGCACCCATCGTGGTCTGGACCGTGCTGCCCTCGTCGCGCCCGATGAGGTCGTCGTGACGCAGCACGCCGGTGTGGAGGTGGAGCTCGCCGCCGTCGGCGAGCGTCACGAGATGACGTCGCCGCTTGTTGTCGGTGAGCAGGACGCGGTCGCCCGCGCGGAAGGGTGCACCCACGATCGGCTCAGGCGCGCTCGGCGACGCGGACCTGGAGGCTGCAGAACGCACAGGTCTCGACGGTGGTCGGCGACCCACACGAGCGACACGGCCGGAGCTCGGTGCGGTCCTCGGCCGACGCGTCGGCGAAGCGCTCGTGGCCACGGGCGAGGAACCCGAAGAGGAACGACGCCTTCGCCCCCGGCGAGCGGTCCTCGAGCGCGTTCAGGACCTCCTTGTAGCCGAGGTGGCGGTTGCCCGCAGCCATCGGGCACTCCTCGACCTGGTACTCGATGCCTCGGATCACGCAGTAGGCGGCCATCTCGCGCTCGCCGACCCGATAGAGCGGCTTCACCTTCCGCGCGAAGCCAGGGGTCGCCGGCAGCACCGGGTGCTGTCGGCCGAGGTAGCCGGCGTCCCAGCGCAAGACGTTGCCGAGGAGCACCGCGGCCTCGTCGTCGAGGTTGTGCCCCGTAGCCACGACGTCGAAGCCGCGCTCCAGCGCGAACGAGTTGAAGAGGTGTCGCTTCGAGAGACCGCACGCACCGCACGGTGACCGATGGGTGACGTCGGCCGCGACCGGGATCGTGAAGCCGGCATCCGTCTCGAGATCCACCTCGTGCAGCTTGGCGCCGCGGCTCTCGGCGTATGCACGCGCGTAGTGCCCCGACTCGTCGGAGTACTCGCCGATGCCCAGACCCAGGTAGAGGCCCTCGGCGTCGTAGTCGAGGTCGAGGAGGAGGTCCCAGAGGGCGAGCGAGTCCTTGCCGCCCGAGACCGCGACCACGACCCGCTCCCCGGGACCGATCATCGCCTGGTCCTTGATGGCCGTGCGCACCTGCTCGCGGCAGTGCGTCACGAAGTGGTCGCCGCAGAATGCTGCGTTGTGCCGACGGACATCGATGACCGCGGGACCGCGGCACACCCGGCACTTCACCACGCACCGCCCGACATCACCGGCCGGATCTCCACGACGTCGACGCCGTCGAGCCGGGCGTCCTTCGGGACCAGCTCGCCGCCCGCGATCACGAGGACGGTCTCGGGGTTCACCTCGAGGCGGCGCAGCAGCGCGGTGACCGTTGCGGCGCCGTCGACCTCGACCTCACGCTTCGGGTTCCGCAGGATGACCTTCATGCGGAACCAAGGCTACCGGCGGCGGTCCCGCTTCCCGCGAGTGACGGTTCGGATCTCCACGGCCTCGCCGGGCTTCAGCTCGAAGACCTCGACCTCTTGGGGCTCGGCGAGCACCCGACGCGCGACGCGGAACGCCGTCGCGGCCACACCCACGTAGAGCCAGCCGCGCGAACCCTCCATCACACCCCGGCGCATGCCCGTCTTCGCGAGCCGCGCGGCGAGTGCGGCGGTGCGGCTCGCGGGCAGGGCTGAGTACCGGGCCACGCTCAGACCCGTCGGATCTCGACGATGGTCCGGCGGCGGCGGCCCTTGCGTCGCCCGAGCAGGTACGCGAGCAGGATGCCGAGCAGCGCCACGCCGATGACTGCGGCGATGCCCGCACCGCGCGCCGCGTCGGCGCCGGCCTCGGTCGTGCCCTGGAGCTCACGCAGCTTCGCCTCGATGTCGTCCCGTGTGATCGGCCGGGTCTCGGTGCGCGCCATGGCGTCCTCTCCTCTACGCGCCGGCGAGGGCGCGTCGCTGCTTGCGCTCCTGTCGGCTCGCGCGCACCCACCAGGTGAGCGCGCCGCCGAGGATGAGCACGGCGAACATGATGAAGTACGGCGCCCACGACCAGTCGCCGGTGAAGGTCGAGCCGGTCTCGGTCTGGAGCGCCCGCAGCCCTCCGACCCCGAGGAGCACGACGCCGAGACCGAGCAGCAGCGAACCGACGATGCCGAACCCGATGTAGCGCCCGAGCTGGCGGATCGGGACGAGCGTCTCCTGCTTGACGTAGTCGATGACCAGGTCGCGCAGCTCCAGCACGAGCTGCGGGAGCGGCGCGGTGGGAGGACGCGAGGTCGCGTCACCCGATGCGGCGGTGGGCGGATCGGCCATCGCGCGAGAGGTTAGCGGCGGTGCCGCTCAGGAGCCCGTGGGCGCAGGGACGAGCTGGTCGGCCGGCGGCGCGTCGGGGAACGTCGAGATGATCTCCGCGATCCGACCCCGGAGGCCGATGCCCGCGAGCTCGGAGAACTCGCCGTTGGCGAGGAACGCGAAGCGGATCGGGCGGCCGACGTCGACGATGCCGACGAGGCCGGTGACGCCATCGAGCGAACCGGTCTTGCCGCGCACCTTCCCGGTGAGCGGTCCTTCGATCTGGTCGACGAGGGTGCCCCGTTCCCCTGCGACCGACAGCCCGCTCCAGAGCGTCGCTAGCTCAGGCCGCTCGCCGAGGTCGAGCGTCGCGGCGAGGAGGTTGCAGGTGCTGAGGTTGGTGCGCGACAGCCCGGAACCGTCGACGTAGGTGACGTTCGCCGCCGGCAGGCCGAGCTCCGCGACCTTGGCGAGCACGGCCTGCGCGCCACCCGCGGTCGTGCCCTGCTGGCCGGTCACCTTCAGCGCGATCTCGCGGAGCAGCAGCTCGGACGCGAGGTTGTTGCTCGTGGTCAGGTCCTCGGTGACCACCTCGGTGAGCGGGGGCGACTGGACCTTGCCCACCTCGACGGCGCCCTGCGGCGCCGTGCCGCGCGTCGGTGACCCACCGACCGACACGCCGCGCGACTCGAGGAGCACCTCGAGCTCGCGCGCGGCGAAGAGCGCGGGGTCCGCGACCGGCTCCGGAGGTCGGAGCGGGTCGAAGCCACCGTTGACGGTGAGCGCGCCGAGCGGCCCGACCTGACCGTCGGTGCGGTAGCTGTCCTTCCACGTGGGCAGGTAGCGGAGCTCTTCGTAGCGGCTGTCGTCGGCGACGATGCCGCCCGGGATCCGCTTCACACCCGTCGCGACGATGGCGTCGACGAGCGCAGCCATCGGGGTGGTCGGCGTGCCCCGTAGCTCCGGGATCTCGTCGCGCGCGGCCTGGGCCTCCGGCGTCACGAGCAACGGGTCGCCACCGCCGACCAGGAACAGCTTCTCGATCGTGCCGTCCGCAGGAGCCGCCGGCGCCAGCGCACGCGTCTCGAACCGGAAGTCGGGCCCGAGGTCGGCGAGAGCGACCGCAGCCGTCACGAGCTTCTGCGTGGATGCCGGGATGAACGCGACGTCGGCGGACTGCGAAGCGATCGGTGCGCCGCCCTCGTCGACGACGAAGCACGACGGCGTCCCCGCGGTCGCCTCGGTGAGCGCGGCTTGCAGCCGCTGCGCGCCCACCGCGTCGACCAGCGGCTGGGGTACCCGCCGCGGTGACCACAAGGGCGTGTCGAGGTCGCTCGTCGCGGCCGCGGGACGGGTGTCGTCGGGACTCAGGAACGCGGCGACACCGCACCCGATCCCCACGACCGCGAGGATGACCGCGAAGGTGCGGGTCGGGCTCACGCGCGTCCTCGCCGTTCCTGGTGGCTCGCGTAGCGCCACAGGTGCTCCAGCGCCACGACCGCGCGGTGAGACGACGGGTAGCAGAGCCGTCCGCTCGCGCGCACCGCGGCCGGGCCCGCGTTGTCGCGGTCCGCGACCGCGAGCTCGGTGGCGGTGAGCACCGGCTTCCCGGTCGCGTCGGAGACGGCCGCGGCCGCCTCCGCGAACCGGGTGTCCTGGCGCTCGTGGTAGGCGACGATCCGCTCGAGGCCGTGGTCGGGGAAGAAGGGCCCCGACCGCATGAGGCGGGCCTGGTTCGACTGGATGCCGAGGCCGAGGTAGATCACCGCGTCGACGTCGGGATGGCCCGCGACGAGACCGAGCACGTCCGGGATCGTGTCGCGCGTCTCGCCGCCCGCGAGGTCGATCGGGTTGTTACGGCTCCACCGGGGTGGGAGCAGCTCGTCGACTGCGTCCCGGAGGTCGTCGGGCAATGCGACCAGCTCGAGCGACGAGCGGGTGATCGCGTCGGCCGTGACTACACCCCAGCCCCCCGCCGTCGTGAGCACCGCGACGCGAGGGCCGCGCGGGAGCGGTTGCGTGGCGAACGTCGCCGCGGCCTCGAACGCCTCTTCGACGTTCGACGCGCGGGTGACGCCGGCCTGGCGGCACATGCCGTCGAAGACGCGGTCGTCGGTCGCGAGCGCGCCGGTGTGCGACGCCGCGGCGCGCTGGCCGCCCGACGTCGCACCACCCTTCAGCAGCACGAGGGGTTGGCGGGCGGCAACGTCGCGCACGCGCTCGAAGAGCCGGCGACCGTCGTTGGTCCCCTCGACGTAGGCGAGGCCGACGCGCGTCGCGGGGTCGTCGGCGTAGAACTCGAGGAAGTCGGGGACGCCGACCGCGGCCGCGTTCCCGGCCGAGACCGCGCGGCTGACACCCACGCCGCTGGCGACCGCGTAGTTCTGGAACGACGACACGAAGTTGCCGGACTGGCTCGCGATCCCGATGCCGCCGGCGGGTGGGTACGGCGCCACGATCTGCGCGCACAGGTGCGCCGGGGTCGAGACCAACCCCTGGCCGTTCGGACCCACCAGCAGGATGTCGAGCTCGTCGGCCAGGGCGACGAGCTCGGCTTCGGCGCGTCGGCCGTCGTCGCCCGCTTCGCCGTAGCCCGCCGAGGTGAGGAACGCCGCGCCGATCCCCCGACGCGCGCACGCCCGGAGCAGCTCCAGGTTTGCCGATGCCGGCGTGCACACGAACGCGAGGTCGACGACCGCACCCGCGGCCAGGTCGTCGATCGAGCGCACCGTCGGGACGCCGAGCACCTCGCCACCCTCGAGGTTGGTGGCGTGCACCTCGCCCTCGTAGCCGTTGGCGAGGATGTTGTGGAGCGCGACGAACCCGAACTTCCCCGGGTGGCTCGACGCGCCCGCGACGACGACGCCGCGCGGCTCGAACAGGCGGCGGAAGCGCTCGGGATCGATGCGGCTCACCGCGAGGCCACCTCGACGAGCGCGTCGACCGCGACGGGCTGGCCCTCGACGACGATCAGTGGGTTCACGTCGACCGCCACGACGTCGGGTCGCGCCACCGCCAGCCGCGAGAGGCCGACGAGGACACGCGCCATCGCCTCGCGATCGAGCGCCGGCTCACCTCGTACCGGACCGAGCAGCGCCTGGGCCCCGAGATCATCGATCATCTCCCGGGCGTCGAGGTCGTCGATCGGCACGAGGCGGAAGGTCACGTCGCCGAGCGCCTCGGTGAGCACGCCGCCGACACCGACCATCACGCACCGACCGAACTGCTCGTCGTCGTGCACACCGGCGATGAGCTCGCGCGCGCCCGAGAGCATCGGCGCGACGAGGAGCACGACATCGCCGTCGTCGGCAGTCGCGACCGCGAGCAGCTCGGACGCGGCATCTCGAACGGCCGACTCGTCGCCGAGGCGGAGCCGCACGAGACCGCGCTCGGTCTTGTGCGCGATCGTGTCGCCGGCGAGCTTGACGACGACCGGGAACCCGAGCGCACGCGCCGCGTCCACTGCCGCGTCGGCGTCGGCCGCGACGCGCTCCGGGGCGAAGGGAACGTCGAACTCGGCGAGCAACCGCTTCGACTCGTGCTCCGAGAGCGTCGTCACGGGCGCGTGACGTCAGACCGCACGTTCGCGGTCCTCCCAGAACTCATCGCGGAGCAGCCGCTTCAGCAGCTTCCCCGCGTCGGTGCGAGGGAGCTCGTCGCGCATCTCGTACGCACGCGGCCGCTTGTAGCCCGCCAGTCGCTCCGCGACGAACGCCTCGAGCTCGGTGAGGTCGAGCGAGACGTCCGGCTTGGGCTGCACGACCGCGTAGACGCTCTCGCCCCACTCGTCGTCGGGGATCCCGAACACCGCGACGTCGAGCACCCCGTCGTGGGCGTGGATCACCGCTTCGATCTCCGCCGGGTAGATGTTGACGCCGCCGGAGATGATCATGTCCTTCTTGCGGTCGCAGATGAAGACGTAGCCCTCGTCGTCGACGTAGGCGACGTCGCCGACGGACTTCCACTCCCCGCCTTCGGTCTCGCTCAGGCGCTCGTCGGTGCGGTGGTAGCCGTCCATCGCCAGGCCGGTGCGGATGAAGAGCTCGCCGGCCTCGCCCGTGGGCGCCTCCGTGCCGTCGTCCGCGACGATCTTGACCGCGATGTCGCCGTAGGGCCTGCCGCACGACCCGGGCTTGCGCAGCTGGTCCTCGGGCTCGAGCACGGTGACGACCCCGAGCTCGGTCGAGCCGTACACCTCGAAGAGGAAGCCGTCACCGAGCTTCTCGATGATCTCCTGCTTCAGCGCGTACGGCACCGGTGCCGCGTTCGCGACGAGTGAGCGCATCGACGAGACATCCGCGCGCGCCAGCTCTCCCGGGGGCAGGTTGACGATGCGCTTGAGCTGCGTGGGCGCCGAGAACGTGTTGGTGACCCGGTGCTCGTGCACGAGGCGCAGCCAGGCCGACGGGTCGAAGCGGCGCAGCACCACGATCGGGCACCCGAGCGTGTGGCTGAGCGACGCCCACGCGAGCGGGCCGGAGTGGTACAGCGGACCGGTGGTGAGGTGCACCTCCTGGCCCGGCTGGAGCCGCAGCTGACCGAGGAGCGCGAACACGGTCTCCGGGTGGGTGGTGGTGCGCAGCGCACCCTTGGGCTTCCCGGTCGTGCCCGAGGTGTAGATCATCGACGCACCGGCCGTCGAGCGATCGGCCTCCTCGAGCACCGGCTCGTCGGCCGACTCGGCCGCGAGCACGCCCTCCCAAGCGCGACAGCCCGACGGCACCTCGCCGCCGAACACGATGATCTCGCGCACCTTCGGGAGCTGGTCGCGTACGGTCGCGAGCTCGCCCGCTTGCTCGGCGTCGATCACGACGATGGTCGCGTCCGAGTTGTCGATGACGTACGCCATCTCCTCGGCGTTGAAGCGGTAGGACAGCGGGACCGCGGTGAGCGCGGCCTTCCGCGCGGCGTGGATCGTGACGAGGACCTCGAGGGAGTTCGGCCCGCACCAGACGAGGCGCTCGCCGGCCGTCGCCCCGAGCGTCGTGAACGCGCGCGCGAGGCGGTTCACCATCGCGTTGAGCTCGGCGAAGGTCGTCGCGGACGGGTGCGCGCCGCCGGCCGCGTCGACGAGCACCGCGGGCGCATCGGGCTGCGCGTCGGCGTGGACCGCCAGGATGTCGAGGCTCGCGGGCATGCAGGTTCCCGGGGGACGGCGCAGGAGCGCCGGTAGCCTACCGCCGTGTCTCCCGGCGCTTCTGTCGTGTCACCCGTGCGCGTGCGCGGGGTGATCGAGGGCTTCTACGGCCCGCCGTGGTCGCTCGCGGCTCGTTGCCGGGCCGTGGAGACCCTCGCCGCGCACGGCATGAACGCGTACGTCTACGCACCGAAGAGCGACCCGAAGCACCGGGACCGGTGGCGCGAGCCGTACGACCACGCCGAGCGCCGGCAGCTCGAGGCGCTCGCGACGCACTGCGCGGCCCACGCGACCAGCCTCGGCTTCGCGCTCTCCCCCGGTCTCGACATCGACTACGCCGGGGCCGGTGACCGCGCCACGCTGCTCGCGAAGCTCGTCCCGCTGGTCGACGCGGGCGTGACCTGGATCGTGCTCGCACTCGACGACATCCCACTCGCCGATGGACTCGCGCGCGACCAGGCCGAGCTGGTCACCTGGCTGGTGGCCGAGCTCGCGGACCGGGGCGCGCCGGAGCTGACCGTCGTGCCCACCGAGTACGTCGGCACGCGCCCCAGTCCGTACCTGCGCGATCTCGACGCCGGCATGCCCGCCGGCGTGAGCCTGATGTGGACCGGACCGACGGTCTGCTCCCCCACGATCACGCGCGAGGACGCCGACGCATGGCGGCGCGCGGTCGGCGGACGCCCGACGCTGCTCTGGGACAACGTCCCCGTGAACGACGCGGTGATGGAGCGCGAGCTCCACCTCGGCGCCTACCGCGGACGCGATCCGGAGCTCGGCACGATCCTCGACGGCGTGCTGTGCAACCCCATGCTCCAGGCCGAGGCGTCGCTCGTGCCCCTCATCACCGCGGCGGAGTTCCTGGCCGCGCCGGCCGGCTACGACGCGGCCGCCACATGGGAGGCGGCCGTCGTCGAGGTGGGAGGCGCCCAGCAGGACGCACTGCGGGCGCTCGGGCGAGCGTGCAGCGATGGCCCGCTGGCGGACGCGACGACGTTGCCCGCGGCGGCGCTCGTCACCGCCCTGGGTGACGAGCTCGACGGTCCGGGATGGACGTCGGCGATCGACGCGCTGCGCGACGAGCTCGCGGCGCTGCGCGCGGCGCGCGACGCGTGGTCCGACGATGACGCGTTCGGCGCCGAGCTCGGCCCCTGGCTTCGTCAGGCCCGATGCGAAGCCGATGCGGGCGCCGCGGCACTTCGTCTGCTCCAGCAGATCCGGCCGGTGGCGCGGCGGGATGCCGACGGGAACGGGCGTGCTGCCGCTCCCGATGCCGAGGCCGCGATGGTGCACTGCTTCGCGCTCATGTTCGCCTGGAGCGCGGCGCGGGACGGGACCGACGCCGTCGTGCTCGGCCCCCGCTTCGCCATGCACCCTGCGGTCGTGCAGCTGGCCGACGGCCGCCCCGCGGTCGACGTCCGGCTCGCGGTGCGGGAGGACGCCTCGGTCATCGACCGCCTCTGTCGACTCGCGCTCGACCACTACGAGCGATGGGTCGCCGATCCGTGCGCCGATCTCCGGGTCATGGCCGACGGGACCGACGTCGAGGTCGGCGCCGACGGCACCTTCCGGGTGCCGGCCGCGTCGATGGTCCTGCTGCGCACCGGCGCGCTCGCGACGCGGGTCCCCCCACTGGGTGCACCGCCGTACCCCGACGGGCGCCTCGCGTGACCGCCCTCAGCGTTGTGATGCCCGCGCACAACGAAGCCGACCTCCTCGCGACCTCCGTGGGCGAGGTGGTGGCCGGCCTACGCGCCCGGGGCGGCTCGTTCGAGGTGCTGGTGGTCGAGAACGGCTCGGTCGACGACACCCTGGCCCTCGCGCACTCGCTCGTCGCCGCGAACCCCGAGCTCCGGGTCTCGTCACTCGATCGGCCCGACTACGGCGCCGCGCTCCGCGCCGGGCTCCTCGCCGCGACGGGCGATGTCGTCGTGAACTTCGACGTCGACTACTACGACATCGACTTCATCGACCGCGCGGTCGCGGCGCTCGGGACCGAGGCCGATGCGCCGGCGATGGTCGTCGGCTCGAAGCGAGCGCCGGGCGCCAACGACACCCGCTCGTTCCCTCGACGCGCGGTCACCTGGGGGTTCACCACCCTGCTGCGCGTCGGCTTCCGCCTCAAGGTCTCCGACACCCACGGGATGAAGGCGATGGTGCGCTCGCGCGTGGAGCCCCTGGTCGCGCGCTGTCGGTTCGATGCCGACCTCTTCGACACCGAGCTCGTGATCCGCGCCGAGCGGTCGGGCCTGCACGTGGCCGAGATCCCGGTCGAGGTCGCCGAGCGTCGCCCGTCGCGCACGTCCATCGCCCGACGGGTCCTGCGCTCCATCGCGGGCCTCGCCAAGCTGCGCGTCGTGCTGTGGCGCGAGGGGAAGCCTGCGTGACGCTCCGGCTCGCGGCCCGGCGGGTCGCACTCGACCGCGACGGGCCGCCACTCCAGGACGGCTGGGTCGAGATCGACGACGGGGCGTTCAGCCAGAGCGGGACCGGCCCGCCGCCCCGGGACGCGCTCGACCTCGGCGATGTCGTGCTCGCTCCGGGTTTCGTGGATCTGCAGGTGAACGGCATCGGTGCCGTCGACCTGATCGACGCCTCGCCCGAAGGGTGGGCGGAGGTCGGTCGCACCCTCCTTCGCCATGGGACCACGGCGTACTGCCCGACCTTCGTCACGGCGCCCTTCGACGCGTACGCACCAGCGCTGCGGCGCGCCGCGGATGCCCAGCGTGCCGCGAGCGACGCGGACGACCAGGCGCGGATCCTGGGCGTGCACCTCGAGGGACCGTTCCTCGGCGACCGGACCGGCGCCCATCCGTCCCACCTCGTGCGGCCGGTCGATGTCGAATGGCTCAGGAACCTGCTCGCGGAAGTGCCCCGGATCATCCGCATGGTGACCCTGGCGCCCGAGGCCGATCCCGACGGTCTCGCGGTCCGTCTGCTGCACGAGTCGCTGGTCACCGTTGCGCTCGGTCACTCGTCCGCGACGCTCGACGAGGCGTTGGCCGCGCGCGACGCCGGGGCGTCGGTCGTCACGCACCTCTTCAACGCCATGGCTCCGCTGCACCACCGCGAGCCCGGCCTCGTCGGCGCCGCGCTTGCCGACCACGACCTCACTGCGACCGTGATCGCCGACCTCGTCCACGTCCACCCCCTGGTGCTCGAGCTGCTCCTGGGAAGCGACGTGGCGATAGTCAGCGACGCAGTGTCCACACGCTCGCCGCTCGTCTCGCGCGACGGAGCGGCATGGATGCCCGACGGGACGTTGGCCGGGGCGACGACCCTCCTCGACGGCGCACTGGTGAACCTGGTGCGCGTCGCTCGCTGGCCCCTCGAAGAGGCGCTCGACGCGGTGTCGTCCCGACCGGCTTCTCTCGTCGACGCCGACTGGAACCGCGGCGGGTTCCGGCCGCGCATGCGCGCCGACCTCGTCGCCCTCGATCCCGACACGCTCGCCGTGCAGCGGGTGTGGATCGGCGGACGCGAGGTGGCGGTCGGCGAAGGCTGAGCCGCTCGCTACGGTGGAGCGGTGCACCGCTTCGCGTCGGCGCTCTCGCAGCACCCGGTCGCCGCCCACGCGGTCGGTGAGACCGCGGGGACGATCCTCGAGCGCCTCGACGGCGACGACCCGGACCTGCTCGTCTGCTTCGTGTCGCCGCACTTCGTCGGCGCCTTCGAGGATCTCGCGTTCGCGCTGCGCAACCTGCTCGAGCCCCAGGTGGTGCTCGGCGCGACCGTCGTGTCGGTCATCGGCGACGGACGCGAGATCGAGCACGCGCCGGCGATGTCGCTGTTCGCTGCGTGCCTGCCCGACGCGACCCTGACGCCGGTCGCGCTCGAGGTCGCGTCGACACCGGACGGCAACGCGGTCGTGGGCTGGCCCGAGCTCGAGGGCGACCCGGGGACGTTGCTCGCGGTGGCGGACCCGTTCTCCTTCCCGGTCGACGGCTTCCTGCGCCGGCTCAACGAGGACCGACCCAGCCTCTCGGTCATCGGTGGCGTCGCGTCCGCGGCCGACGCACCCGGCGGCAACCGACTCCTGCTCGATGACACGGTCATGGACCACGGCGCGGTCGGCGTGTTCGTGGACGGCCCCGAGATCCGCAGCGTCGTGTCCCAGGGCTGCCGCCCGATCGGTCGACCGCTCGTCGTGACGCGCGCGAACCGCAACTTCGTGGAGGAGCTCGCGGGCGCGCCCGCCCTCGAGCGCCTCCAGGAGCTCGCGGCCGCGGCGACCGACGAGGAGCAGGCGCTCCTCCGCACCGGCCTCCACGTGGGGGTCGTGGTCGACGAGCACCGTCACGACTTCGGCCGGGGCGACTTCCTCGTGCGCAACGTGCTGGGTGCCGACCAAGCCTCGGGCGCGCTCGCGGTCGGCGAGCAGGTGGAGGTGGGCCAGACGGTCCAGTTCCACGTTCGAGACGCCGCGGCCGCCGACGAGGACCTCCGGGCCCTCCTCACCGGGCAGGCCGCCGCCGGGGCGCTCGTCTTCACCTGCAACGGCCGCGGCGAGCGGCTCTTCGGCACGCCCGACCACGACGCCGGGGTGGTGGCCTCGATCCTCGGCCCGATCCCCGCCGCGGGGGCCTTCTGCGCCGGCGAGATCGGACCCGTCGGCGGGCGGAACTTCCTCCACGGGTTCACCGCGTCCGTCGCGCTCTTCGACTGAGGTCCCGCGCGAGAGTGGGGGGCAGACGGCCCCCACACCAGGAGATGCGCGTGCCAGCACCTGACCTCCAACAGCGCGGCATCGACGTCGTCCGCGGCCTCAGCATGGACGCGGTCCAGGCGGCGAACTCCGGACACCCGGGCACGCCGATGGCGCTCGCACCACTGGCCCACGTCCTGTTCACGCGCATCATGCGCTACGACGCGAGCGCGCCCGAGTGGCCCGACCGCGACCGCTTCGTCCTCTCGAACGGCCACGCGTCGATGCTGCTCTACTCGATGCTCTACCTCACCGGGTTCGGACTCTCGCTCGACGACATCCGCGCGTTCCGGCAGTGGGGCTCGAAGACGCCGGGCCACCCCGAGTACTCGCACACGCCCGGCGTCGAGGTGACCACCGGTCCGCTCGGGCAGGGCTTCGCCAACGGCGTGGGCATCGCACTCGCGGAGGCGAACCTGCGCGCGCGCTTCGGACCTGACCTCACCGACCACCACACGTTCGTCATCGCCGGCGACGGCTGCCTCGAGGAAGGCGTGAGCCACGAGGCCGCGTCGCTCGCCGGCCATCTCGGTCTCGGCCGCATGGTCTACGTCTACGACGACAACCACATCACGATCGACGGTCCGACCGAGCTCGCGTACACCGACGACGTCCCGAAGCGCTTCGAGGGCTACGGGTGGCACGTCGTGCAGCTGGGCGAGGTCGCCAACGACCTCGACGCGATCGAGGCCGGCATCCGCGAGGGCATGGCAGAGGCCGAGCGTCCGAGCATCGTCATCCTGCGCAGCCACATCGGCTGGCCGTCGCCCAAGTACACCGACACCGCGGCGGCGCACGGCAACCCGCTCGGCGAGGACGAGATCCGGGCGGTCAAGGAGCTCCTCGGGATGCCGCCCGACGAGCACTTCTGGGTGCCCGACGACGTGCTCGCGTACTACCGCGAGGCCGGTGCGCGCGGCGCCGCCGCGCGCACCGAGTGGGAGGCGCGTCGCGCGGCCTTCCGCACCGGTGAGCCCGCGCTCGCCGACGAGTACGACGCGTGCATCGAGCAGCGCGGTCTGCCCGGTTGGGAGGCCAAGCTGCCGAGCTGGGACGCGGGCGACGCCGTCGCGACTCGCTCGGCGTGCGCGACCGTGCTCGACTCGATCCTCGACGTCGTCCCCGGCATCATCAGCGGCGGAGCCGACCTCACCGGGAACACGGGCACCGAGCTCAAGGGCGCACCGGTGATCGCGACGCACGAGTTCGGCGGGCGCCAGCTGCACTTCGGGGTGCGCGAGCACGGCATGGGTGCGGTCATGAACGGCATGGCGGTGAGCGGCACCCTGCCCGCCGGCGGCACGTTCTTCGTGTTCAGCGACTACATGCGCGCGACGCCGCGGCTCGCCGCTCTGTCGCACTACAAGACCGCGTTCGTGTGGTCGCACGACTCGGTCGGGCTCGGTGAGGACGGACCGACGCACCAGCCGATCGAGCAGCTCGCGTCGCTGCGCGCGATGCCAGGGCTGCGCCTGATCCGCCCCGCCGACGCCAACGAGACCGCGCAGGCCTGGCGCATCCACATCGACGGCACCGGTCCCACCGCGATCATCCTCACCCGCCAGAAGGTCCCGGTGCTCGAGGGCTCGGCCGAGCGCGCACCCGAAGGTGTCGCGCGCGGCGCGTACACGCTCGTCGACGAGGGCAGCGACGGGCTCGACCTCGTGCTCATCGGCACCGGGTCGGAGGTCTCGCTCTGCGTCGCGGCGCGCGAGCTGCTCGTCGCCGACGGCACCGCGGTGCGCGTGGTGTCGATGCCGTCGTGGGACCTCTTCGCGGCCCAGGACGACGCCTACCGCGACACGGTGCTGCCACCGGGCCTCCCGACCCTCGCCGTCGAGGCCGCCTCGCCGTTCGGGTGGGAGCGCTACGCCGACGACGTCATCGGGATCGATCACTTCGGCGCCTCGGCGCCCGGACCCACCGTCATGGCGGAGCTCGGCTTCACCCCCGAGCACGTCGCCGACCGGGCCCGAGCCCTGCTCGGCGCCTGAGCCCGCCACCCCACGCACGCACGAGCACGGCACCCACGAGAAGAGGACGACCCATGGCATCCGCGATCGCCCGGCTCAACGACTTCGGTCAGAGCCCCTGGTACGACAACCTCGCCCGGACGCTCATCGAGGGTGGCGGCCTCCAGCGGCTCCTCGACGAGGACGGCATCAAGGGCGTCACCTCGAACCCGACCATCTTCGAGAAGGCCATGGCCGCGGGCGACGGCTACGACGAGGGCCTCGCCGCGTGCGCGGCCGACGGCCTGACCATCGAGGAGTCGTACTGGCGCCTCGTCGTCGAGGACGTGGGCCACGCCGCCGACCTCCTGCGTCCGGTGCACGACGCGGCGGGCGGTGCCGATGGCTTCGTGTCGGTCGAGGTCTCGCCCGACCTCGCGCACGACACCGCGGGGACCATCGAGCAGGCCCAGGAGCTGTTCGCGCGGCTCGGGCGCCCGAACGTGATGATCAAGATCCCCGGCACGATCGAAGGGCTCGACGCGATCACCGCGGTGATCGGTGCGGGCATCAACGTCAACGTGACCTTGATCTTCTCGCTGCAGCGTCACGCCGCGGTGATCGACGCGTACATGAGCGGGCTCGAGAAGTTCGCGGTCGAGGGCGGCGACCTCTCGACGGTCAACTCCGTGGCTTCGTTCTTCGTGAGTCGCGTCGACACCGAGACCGACCGTCGGCTGCCCGACGACTCACCGCTGCGCGGCACCGCCGCCGTCGCCAACGCCCGCCTCGCGTACAAGCTCTTCAAGGAGCGCTTCGCGGGCAAGCGCTGGGACGAGCTCGCGGCCAAGGGGGCACGGCTCCAGCGCCCGCTGTGGGCGTCGACGTCGACGAAGAACCCGGCGTACTCCTCCACCCTCTACGTGGACACGCTGATCGGCGAGCACACCGTCAACACGCTCGCTCCGGCGTCGATCGACGTCCTGCACGCGGGCGACGGCAACCTCGCCGCCGACACCGTCGAGCAGGATCTCGAAGGTGCCCAGCAGACGATGACCGACCTCGCGGCCGCGGGCGTCGACTTCGACGACGTGACCGCGACGCTCGAGCGCGAGGGCGTGGCGTCGTTCTCCGCCAGCTTCCACGACGCCTTCAGCACCCTCGAGAAGCGGCGCGCGGAGGTCGCGAAGTAGCAGCCGCGCACCGGGTCACGCCGCGTCGTCCACCAACGCGCTCGCGGCGCGCAGATGCTCGGCGAGGTCGGCCAGGCTCGCGTGGCCATTGACCCCGCTCGGGTTGGGCATCACGTAGGCCGGGGCACCGCCGATGCCCTCGGGCTGGACGCCGGCCGTGGCGTGCTTGTCGACGACTGCGCGCCAGCCCGTGAGCCCGAGGAAGCACACTGCGCCCGGACGCAGCCACTCGACCAGCCGCGCGACGCGGGCCATGCCGGCGCGGTACTCCGTCACGGTGAGGCCGTCGGCCCGGGCGGTGGCCCGCTTCACGAGGTCGGTGAAGCCGATGCCGTGGCCCCAGAGCGCGTGCTGCGGGTCCCGGTCGCGCGTCACGATCCCGGCCGCGAGCGCGGCCGGCCAGAACCGGTTGCCCGGACGCGCGAACGCCACCCCGCGGTCCGCGGCGTAGACGCTCGGGTTCAGCCCGCACATCAAGAGCCGCATGCCGGGTCCGACGTAGTCGGGCAGCGTGTGTGCTCTCGTCGCGGCCACGTGGAGCCATTCCTCGCGCTCGGCGTCGACCGCGAGGTCGTCGACCTCGAAGCCCGCCCCGAGCAGCACGTCGGACAGCGCGGACTGCCGCCACCCCACGAAGCGCCGCCCGGCGAAGTCGTCGTCGGGCAACGTTCCCTCGGTGTCGCCGTGCATCATCGTGAACGCAGCCGGCGCGCCCACGGCGAGCGCCCGATGGAGCTGGAGCAGCGCCCAGGGCAGGTGCACGCGCGGCACGTGGAGGTAGCTGGCCCGGGCCCAGGAGCCACCGAGCGCACCGTCGCGCACCGGCAACCACTCCAGATCCGCCTGCACCGGCCAGGCGTCCGGCGCCGCCTCCCGGGCGAGCTCGAGCATCGGGAACGCCGCGTCGAGCGCGAGCGCGGGCAGGCCCAGCAGCGGCAGATGCAGCCCGGCACCGCACCCGGCATCGAGACGCACTGCGCCCGACGGCACCGACGCGGCGAGCGCCTGCGCCCGATCCGCGAAGCGCGCCGGTCGCCGGTCGCGCCACTCCCGGGCCCGGCCCTCGTACACGGCGACGGTCACCCGGTCCACGCCTCCTATCATCCACCCCGATGGCGACTGGATCGGGCCTCCCGGGCGAGGAGCGCCGCGTCGACAACGTCCCGCAGGCGTTCGCGGCGCTCGTCGCCGCCGAGGCGCCCACCTCGATCGCGCTCTCCGGGGGGACGACGGCCCGCCAGTGCTACGAGCTCCTGGCCACGGCCGACGTCGACTGGCGGGGCGTGGACGTGTGGTTCGGCGACGAGCGCTTCGTGCCGATCCACGATCCCGAGTCGAACGAGGGCATGGCCCGCGTGACGTTCCTCGACGAGGTCGAACCGCGCTCGATCCACTCGATGTACGGCGCGGGCGACACGATCGAGGCCGCGGCGGCCGCGTACGAGGATGCGCTGCGCGACGCCCCGCCCATCTCGCTCGTGCACCTCGGCATGGGCCCCGACGGCCACACCGCGTCGCTGTTCCCCGGGTCTGCCGGCCTCGACGTCAACGATCGCCTGGTGATCCCGGCCGGCGACGACCTCCACCCCCACCCCCGCCTCACGTTCACCTTTCCGCAGCTGTCGCGCTGCGAGCTCGCGGTGATCACGGTCGCCGGCGCGGAGAAGCACGACGCACTGCAGCGGGTCCGCACCGGCGAGGACCTCCCGGTCGCGCGGGTGCGCGCGGGACGCGTCGTGTGGCTCGTGGACGAAGCCGCCGCGACCGGCGCCTAGTCTCGGCGCATGCAGCGGCGCGAGGCGTACGACCTCGTCGGGGCTCCGCTCTCCGACCTCATGAGCGAAGCGGCACGCGCACGCGACGCGGGCCACGGCGATCGCGTCACGTACTCACCCAAGGTGTTCATCCCGCTCACGATGCTGTGCCGGGACCGGTGCGGCTACTGCACGTTCGCCAAGCCTCCGGCTCGCCTCGAGCACCCGTACCTGTCCATCGACGATGTGCTCGAGATCGCGCGCCACGGCGCGGCGATGGGCTGCCACGAGGCGCTGTTCACACTGGGCGAGGCACCGGAGGAGCGCTACCCGGCCGCGGCCGACTGGCTCGCGGCGCACGGGTTCGCGTCGACCGTCGACTACCTCGCCGCGGCCGCTCGCGCGGTGCTCGACGAGACCGGGCTGCTCCCGCACGCGAACGCCGGCGCCCTCACCGAGGACGAGTTCCGCCGCCTGCGAACGGTGAGCCCCTCGCAAGGCATGATGATCGAGACGCTCGCGGCCCGGCTCGGCGCGCCCGGCGGCCCGCACCACGGTGCCCCCGACAAGACCCCCGAACGGCGGCTCGCGGCCCTCGAAGCCGCCGGACGCGCCCGGGTGCCGTTCACCACGGGGATCCTCGTCGGGATCGGCGAGACGCGTGCCGAGCGCATCGACGCGCTCCTCGCGATCGCCGAGAGCCACGCGCGCCACGGGCACGTACAGGAGGTCATCGTCCAGAACTTCCTGCCGAAGCCGGGCACCTCGATGCACCGCGACGCCTCGTGCCCGCCCGACGAGCACCTCTGGACCATCGCCGCGGCCCGCCTGATCCTCGGGCCCGCGATGCACGTGCAGGCCCCGCCCAACCTGACCGACGACCTGTCGCCCCTGCTCGACGCCGGGATCGACGACTGGGGTGGCGTGTCCCCGGTGACGCCCGACCACGTCAACCCCGAGCGCCCGTGGCCCGCGCTCGAGCTCCTGCGCGCCGCCACCGAGGCCTCCGGCAAGGTCCTGGCACCGCGGCTCACCGTCTACCCCGAGTACCTGCGCCCGGAGTTCGCTCCCGACCCCGACCGGTGGATCGATCCCGGTCTGCGCTTCGCGATGCTCGACGCGTCCGACAGCGAGGGCCTGGCACGCGACGACACGTGGGCGAGCGGCGGCGACACGACGCCGCCGCGCCTGCTGCCCTCCCCCACGCCGGCGCGTGCCGGCGGGCCGGTGGGCGAGGTGCTCGACGGCGTGCTCGACGGCGAGGAGGTCGGCGTCGACGAGATCGTCGCGCTGCTTCGTGCCCGCGGCCCGGAGGTCACCCGCGTCGCCGAGGTCGCCGACCAGCTCCGACGCGAGGCCGTCGGGGATGTGGTCACCTTCGTCCGGAACCGCAACATCAACTACACGAACGTCTGCACGTTTAAGTGCAAGTTCTGCGCGTTCTCCAAGGGACCGCTCTCGCTGAACCTGCGCGGCGCGCCGTACCTGCTCGATCTCGACGAGCTGCAGGGCCGGGTCGTCGAAGCCGTCGAGTGCGGCGCGACCGAGGTGTGCCTCCAGGGTGGCATCCACCCCGACTTCGACGGCGACTACTACGTCGACGTCGCGCGCGCGGTCAAGGCGGCCGCGCCGTCCATCCACGTGCACGGCTTCACCGCGCTCGAGGTGACCGAGGGAGCCCGTCGTCTGGGCGTCCCACTCGACGACTATCTGCGGCGCTTGCAGGACGCCGGGCTGGCCACCCTGCCGGGCACGGCGGCCGAGGTGCTCGACGACGACGTCCGGTCGGTCATCTGCCCGGACAAGATCTCGACGGACGAGTGGCTGCATGCCCACCGCACGGCCCACGAGATCGGCCTCCGCTCGAACGTGACGATCATGTTCGGCACCGTCGAAGGCCCGGAGCACGTCGCGCGCCACATGGTGCGCACCCGCGCGCTCCAGCGCGAGACCGGAGGCTTCACCGAGTTCGTGCCGCTCCCGTTCGTGCACATGGCCACGCCGATCTACCTCCAGCAGCGCTCCCGCCGCGGACCGACGTTCCGCGAAGTGCTGCTCATGCACGCGGTCGGTCGGATCGCGTATCGCGGCGCCATCGACAACATCCAGGCGTCGTGGGTCAAGACCGGCATCGAGGGCGCTCGCCAGCTGCTGCTCGCCGGGTGCAACGATCTCGGAGGCACACTGATGGACGAGAACATCTCGCGCGCCGCGGGCGCCAACCACGGCCAGGAGCTCGACGATGCCGACTTCCGCGCCATCGTGGAGCCGCTCGGCCGGCCGCTCGAGCAGCGCACGACGCTGTACGGACGCACCCAGACCGTCGGCCGTCGGTTGCGGCCGCCACCCGAGACCGTGGCCACACCGGTCGAGCTGACCACCAGGATCCCGGTCTCGTGAGCGCCGCCGCGTCCACGGCCGGCGACGCGACGATCGACGTCGTCGCCATCGGCAACGCGCTCGTCGACGTCCTGAGCCATGCGACCGACGACTTCCTCGACGCTCGCGGGCTCGTGAAGGGCTCGATGACGCTCATCGACACCGAGATCGCGGCCTCGCTCTACGACGCGATGGGCCCGGGCACCGAGGTCTCGGGGGGCTCGGCGGCCAACACCACGGTTGGCATCGGCTCGTTCGGCGGCACGGCCGCGTTCATCGGACGCGTGCGCGACGATCAGCTCGGCGAGGTCTTCGGCCACGACATCCGTGCCGCGGGCGTCGTCTTCGACACCCCGGCCGCCACGAGCGGCGCGCCGACGGGTCGGTGCCTGATCCTCGTCACCCCGGACGGCGAGCGCACCCTCAACACGTTCCTCGGCGCGGCCGCCGAGATCGGGCCGGACGACGTCGGCGCGGAGCTGATCGCGAGCAGCCAGGTCACGTACCTCGAGGGCTACCTCTTCGACCAGCCGCTCGCGAAGCAGGCGTTCCGGCACGCCGCCGCGCTCGCCCACGACGCGGGCCGGCGGGTGTCGCTCACCCTGTCGGACGGCTTCTGCGTCGAGCGCCACCGCGACGACTTCCTCGCCCTCGTCGAGCACGACGTCGACATCCTGTTCGCGAACGAGCAGGAGATCTGCGCCCTCTACGGCGTCACCGAGTTCGACGACGCGCTGGAGCAGGTGCGCGGCCACTGCGAGGTCGCCGCGCTCACCCGGAGCGCCAAGGGCTCGGTGATCGTCGCCGAGGACCGGCTCCACGACGTCGACGCGGTGCCGGTCCCGACGGGCGTCGTCGACACCACCGGCGCCGGCGACCAGTACGCGGCCGGGTTCCTCTACGGGTTCACCCACGGGCACGACCTCGCCACCTGCGGACGCCTCGGCGCCGTCGCGGCCGGCGAGGTGATCGCACACATCGGCGCCCGACCCGAGGTGCGCCTCGCCGACCTCGCCGCGTCGGTCATGCGGTGAGGCTGCCGCGCTACCGCACCGGCGACGCCGACCTCGACCGTGACATCGCCGCTCTCGTCGAGCGGGCCGGCGGCGAGGCTCCCGACGACGACCAGATCTTCGAGCTGATCGCATCGGCGCTGCGGCTCAAGCGCGACCACGCCGACCGCGGCGACCTGAAGATGGCCAACAACGCGCTGAAGGAGATGCGCTACTCCTTCCACGTCTTCGAGCCGTACCGCGACGCGCTGAAGATCGCGATCTTCGGGTCGGCCCGCACCCAGCCCGACGACCCGCTCTACCACCAGGCCCGTCGCCTGGCCGAGGTGGTGGCCGAGCGCGACTGGATGGTCATCACCGGTGCCGGTCCCGGGATCATGGAAGCCGGGATCGAGGGCGCGGGCGCCGAGCACGCCTTCGGCGTGAGCATCCGGCTCCCGTTCGAGGCCGCCTCCACCGAGTTCCTCGCCGACGACCCGAAGCTCATCAACTTCCGCTACTTCTTCACCCGCAAGGTGGCCTTCATCAAGGAGGCCGACGGCTTCGTGCTCCTGCCCGGCGGCTACGGCACGCTCGACGAGGCGTTCGAGCTGCTCACGCTCGTGCAGACGGGCAAGGCGCAACCGGGCCCGATCGTGCTGCTCGACGTTCCCGGCGGCACGTACTGGCAGCACTGGCTGCGCTTCGTGCGCGACGAGCTCCTCGCGCGCGGCTACGTCTCGGACGACGACCTCGCCCTGGTGTTCGTCACCGACGACGTCGACGCCGCCGTCGACCACGTGACCGGGTTCTTCGCCAACTACCACTCGCAGCGCTTCGTCGGCGGACGGCTCGTGCTCCGCCTCCGTCGTGCACCTGACGAAGGCACGCTCTCGACGCTGTCCGACGAGTTCGCCGACATCATCACGCGGGGCCGGATCGAGCGCGCGCAGGTGAGCGACGCTGAGCGCGCCGACGACGATGCCGTGGGCCTCGAGCGGGTCGCGTTCTGGTTCGACCGCCACGGCTGGGCGCGGCTGCGGATCCTCATCGACCGGCTGAACCAGGCCGCGCTCCCGGGCGAGCGCGCCTAGAGCGGCTCGTCGAAGTCGGGCGCCGCGTCCAGCGCCCGGATCGCCCGCTCCACCGCTCGGCGGGCCTGGAGCACCTTCTTCTCGTCGGCCGCTGCGTCGGCATCGCCCTCCGCGGCTTCCCGAAGCCGTTCGTACGCGAGGTCGCGGAGCCGCTCCTCGACACTTCGGAGGGTCGCCACGATCTCGTCGGCCTGGTCCATCACGGGCTCTCCTCGTCGTCGCCGGGTCTGCGGGCCAACGCGGCTTCGAGCAGCTGCGCGGGGTGGCGCACGTCGAGCCCCGCCGCGGCGAGGTGCATGCTGCACCCGGGATTGGCCGACACCACCACGAGCGGTTCGTCACCCGCCACGGCCCGCAGCGCCGCCACCTTGCGCGCCCGGATCTCGCCCGCCAGCTCGGGCTCGAGCACCGCGTAGACCCCGCCGGCACCGCAGCACAGCCCGTCGTCGCCCGGCTCCCGGAGCTCGTAGGCCGGCGCGAGCGCGACGCGCACATCCCCCGCCACGCGCTGCACGTGGCGCAGGTGACACGGGTCCTGCACCACCACCGTGGTGCCGACCGGCGTGGTGGCGGGCTCCCCCACCTCGACGACCCACTCCGAGAAGTCGCGGACGCGTGCGGCAAACGCCCGGGCCTCCGTGGTGCCGAGCAACCGCCCGTAGTCCTTCATCGCCGCGCCGCACCCGGCGCTGTCGACCACGACGGGCGCGTCACCGGGGTGCGCATCGATCAGCCGCTGCGCGAGGCGCCGAGCTTCGTCGGCGCGACCGGCGTGCACATGGAGCGCACCGCAGCAGTCGGCGCCCCGAGCGATGCCCACGCGCGCACCCGTGGCGCGCATCACCGCAAGGCTCGAACGGTGGACGTCCCGCTGCCACGCGTCCATCACGCAACCCGGGAACAGCCATGCGTCGGCGTCCGACTCGCCGCGGAGCCGGTGCGCCAACGAGCGCGCCGAGAGCCGCGGGATGCCGAAGCGACGCGGGACGAGGTGCAGCCGTTGCGCGACCAGCAGGAGCCAGGTGCACGCCATGAGGACCGCGTGGTGCGGCAGCGCGACGCGGTACCCGAACCAGGCCGCGATCCGCCGGTGCAGCGCCACGCCGGTGGGCGGAGCGTCGTGCAGCGCCTCGCGAGCCCCCTCCATCAGGTGACCGAAGGGGACCGACGACGGGCACGCGGCCTCGCACCCCCGACACTGCACGCACGCCTCCATCGCGTCCTCGAACGCGCCATCCATGGGCGCGCCGTCGAGCTGCACTGCTCGCATCGCCGCGATCCGGCCGCGCGGGGACGCGATCTCGAGGCCGGTGACGCGGTACGTCGGGCAGTGCGGCAGGCAGAGCCCGCACGCCACGCACGCGACGAGCTCGTCGGGGTCGAGGGAGAGCGGCGCGGTCATGCGAACGGGAGCCGGCCCGGCGCCAGCTTCTCGTCGGGGTCGAACGCGGCCTTGACCCGGGCCGCGAGCGCGCCGCTCGGGAGGGGGGTGCCGAAGCCGTCCAGGCCCGGCGCCCCGGCCTCGCGCAGCAACCAGCCGGCCGCCGCCGACGCGGCGTCCCGCGCCCGCCCGAGCGCCGCCTCGTCGTCGGTCGCGACGTGCACCGTCCCGATGCCGCACTCCGCGAGCCACCGGCAGCCCGCGATGGCGTCCAGCGCGGCGGCAACCGCAGCGAGGCGTGCCGGCCGCACCGAGACCCGTCCGCGGTGCGGCCCCTCGGGCCAGGCCGGCGGCGCGTCGATCGGAGCGAGCGCGGCC
>CAZKTS010000090.1:0-5339 GCA_964555735.1 uncultured Bifidobacteriaceae bacterium | reverse complement strand
GCCGACATCACCCCCGGCGCGATGGCCATGCTCGGCCTCCGGGAGGGCAGCTCGGTCTGGCTCAGCGTGAAGGCCACCGAGGTCTCGATCTACCCCGCAACCCGTAACCTTCAATAGGGTGGACAGACAGCCCCGACCCCGGACATCCCCGACAAGAGGAGCCCTCGTGAACGATCACTTCACCACCGGCGATCCGGACGCCGACGCACCTGGCGACAACGCACCCGGACGCGACCTCGCACTCGAGCTGGTACGCGTGACGGAGGCCGGAGCGATCGCGGCCGGCCGTTGGGTCGGCAAGGGCGACAAGGAGGGCGCCGACGGCGTCGCCGTCGATGCGATGCGCGCGCTCATCGGCACTGTTCAGATGGACGGCGTGGTGGTCATCGGCGAGGGCGAGAAGGACAACGCGCCGATGCTCTACAACGGCGAGGAGGTCGGCGGCGGCGGCCCGGCCTGCGACATCGCGGTCGACCCGGTGGACGGCACCACGCTCACCAGCCTCGGCCGCAACAACGCGATCGCGGTGATCGCGGTCGCCGAGCGAGGCTCGATGTTCAACCCCGGCCCGTGCGTCTACATGGAGAAGCTGGCCGTCGGCGCCGAGGCGCGCGACGTGGTCGACCTCGACGCCCCGGTCAAGGCCAACCTCGAGGCCGTCGCGAAGGCCAAGGGCGAGCAGGTCAAGGACGTCACCGCCGTGGTCCTCGACCGCGACCGCCACACCGACATCATCCGCGAGTGCCGCGAGGCAGGCGCGATGGTGCGCCTCATCCCCGACGGCGACGTGATGGGCGCACTCGAGACCGCGTGGCCCGACAGCGGCTCCGACATCCTCTTCGGGGTCGGTGGGACCCCCGAGGGCGTGATCGCCGCGTGCGCGCTGAAGGCGCTCGGTGGCGAGATCCAGGGCCGCCTGTTCGCGCGCAACGAGACCGAGCGCCAAGCCGCGCTCGACGGCGGCTACGACCTCGAGAAGGTGCTGACCACCGACGACCTCGTGGCGAGCGACGACGTCTTCTTCTCGGCGAGCGGCGTCACCGAGGGCGACATCCTCCGCGGCGTCCGCTATCGCGGCGACGGCGCGAGCACCGAGACGCTCGTCATGCGCTCCAAGACCGGCACCATTCGGCGCATCCAGGCCAACCACCAGTGGCAGAAGCTGATGCGCTACTCCTCGCTCGACTACTGATCCGCGCGACTGGGGTCACCTCAACGGCCAGGACTGACGCGCTGCGACTGCGTCCCGCGCATCGAATCCGATCCGAGCCAGTCGACATGACCAGTTCACGTGGCGACCCCATCCGACGTGGACGCGGCGGACGAGTGCACCGTCGCGCATCTCCAGGTCGACCAGGTGCTGGAAGGGTCGCCGGGGTCGAAGGTTGACGATCTGCGCAGCGACTTCGTCGCTCACGACATTCTGCGGGCGAGCGGCCATGAGGCTCATGAACGCGAACCCACCGAAGACGAGCGTCCCGAGCAGAGCCGCTGCGGCGGCAAGCACGTTCTCATCGATGAGCAGCGCGACCGTGAGCATGAGGCCCGCCGCCGCGATCGTGCCAGCGAGGACACAGACATCACGGGGACCCATGGCCCGAGGGTACGCCCGTGATCATCGCTAGGACGTTGCGCGGAGCCACCTCGGCAGCGGGACGTCGGCGTCGCGCAGCTGCTGGGCGAGACGCGCGTTGGGCTCGGCGTAGATCGCCTCGAGGCGCGCCCGGACGTCAGGGTTGAGCGTCGCCCGCTTGGCGGCGGCCCCGTTGATCCGGTAGTAGGCGCCGCGCAACTTCTCCTTCAGGCCGTAGTGACGCCGGAAGAACGCCTCGAACCGGTCGTTGACCGCGAGCGCAACCTTCTGGAATCCGGCCCGCTTGTACGCGGTCGTCTGGTTCTCGAACGCGAACTCGTAGCTGGGAAACGCCTCGGGATCGATGCCGAGGAACGTCGCGACCTGCCGCAGCTTCGCCGGCGTCTCGGCGACGAGCTCGTCGAACGACAGCACGAGGAGGTCGTCGCCCATCACGTCGTGCCACGCTGGGAACCATTCGGCGTATCGCCCGCACCACACCGCTGACCAGGCGTGGTTCTCGGGATCCCGGAAGTCGGTGTCGGTCATCGCCTCCGCGCGGTCGAGATAGGCCGCGGCGGTGATGTCCTCCGGGATGCGGAGCCGGGCCTTCTGGAAGTCGAACGCCGATGCGAACCGAGCGATCGGCTCCCGCAGCACGAGCAGTGCTCGGAACTGCCCCAGCGTCTGACGCATCGCACTCGCGACCGTGGCCCCTCCGTGGAAGTAGCGCGGGGTCGCCTCGAGCCGGATGGGCGCGTCGCCCGCATCGGCGAAGTACGAGGCGTAGACGTCGATCGACTCGAGCGGCTGGCCGTAGAGCAGCGGCTGGAAGTAGCGCGTCTCCTTCACCGAGGACGGCGCCACCTCGGGATGTTCCGAGAGCGACCGGAACAGCGACGTCGTGCCGGCCTTCTCGACCCCCACGATCACCGCGTTGGCGAGCCGCGCCACGTCAGTCGTCCTGCCCGACGTCGCCGCGCAGGTACGCCCACGCCGGCGTGTACGTGGTGTCGACGTCGTAGACCGACCAACCGATCGCGTCGAGGTTCTCCGACGCTCGCACGAAGTCCGCATAGTCCTGGATCGTGGAGCTCTCGGCGAGCCCGCCGACCGGGTGCACGACCGCGTCGGGGTCGTCCAGGTTCCGCCGGAGACGTCGGACGCTCTCGCGCGTGTATGCAGCCGCATCGCGGTAGGGCGCGTCGCGGAAGGTCCAGTAGACCATCGGCAGCCACACGTCGACCTGGCGTCCGAGCTTCTTGTACGGGAAGTCGGGCCAGAGGGTCTGGTTGAGCACCTCGAGCTGCACGGCCGGATAGACGATCGCACCGACGGGGACATCGTCGCCGGCGGCCTCGCGCACGTCCTTGGCGAGCTGCACCAGCCGATCGTTGCGCTCCGCGACGTCGGGCACCTGCTGGGATTCGACGTCGATCCCGATGCCGTCGAAGGCTTCGCCCCCCGCGCTGAAGTCGATCAAAGCCTCGAGGTGGCGCAGATCGCGCGCCGGATCCACGAGCTGCGGGTAGTACCAGGCAACGACGGCGACGCCGCGGTCGTGCGCGCGCTCGAGAATGGCGCCGACGGCACGACGGTCCACGATGAGCCCATTCGCCCGTTCATCGTCGAACGCCGCCTGGAGGTAGATCGTGTCCACGCCGAGGCGGTCGAGGTCGTCGACGGTCGCCGGGACGACCGGCGGCGGGCCGGGCTCCTGGAGGAACGCGGGCACGTAGTCGAACACGTCGACCCAGGCGCCGAGACCGCTGAACGCGTCGGTGTCCGCATCCTGCGCTCCCGCAGGCGTCGCAGGCACGAGCATGCACGCGAGCAGCCCGATCACGAGCGCGACGAAGCAGCCAGAACGGAAGGGGCGGCGCACCGCCGCCACCCTAGTAAGACGAGGTGATCGGGAGGGCGCGTCGGGTACGAGAACGGCATGGATCTCGACGCCGCACGCGCCATCGTCGACGCCAGCTCGTACATGACCCTGGCGACCGCAGATGCCGCCGGTGTGCCGTGGGCGTCGCCGGTCTGGTTCGCGCACGACCGGTACGAGACGTTCGTCTGGATGTCGGAGCCCGGCGCACGCCACTCGCGCAACATCGCCGTACGACGCGACATCGCGATCGTGATCTTCGACTCGACCGTGGCGCCCGACCGACGGAACGCCGTCTACGTCGAAGCGATCGCCGCCGTCGTGCCCGACGCCGAGCTGGAGGATGCCGTGACCACCTACGCCGCGCGGTCGGTCGCTCGCGGCCAGGAGACGCTCACCGTCGACGAGGTCAGCGGCGGATCACCCTGGCGGCTCTCTCGCGCCCGTGCGTCCGCCATCTTCGTGCTCGAGGACGAGCACGACCGCCGCGCCCCCGTGCAGCTCGGGCGGTGAGCTCAGACCGCGGCGGTGGTCTCGCCTGCGACCTCGAGCCGGAGGTTGGCGCGAGCGAGCGCCGCGGCTGCCTCGCCGTCGGTCTCGTCGGCCGCGAGCGCGGTCTCGGCGCGCTCCTTGGCCCGCTGGGCGCGGGCGGTGTCGATCTGGTCGGGCAGCTCGGCGACATCGGAGAGCACCACCACGTGGTCGGCCGACACCTCGACGAAGCCCTCGTGGACCGCGATCGTCGTCTCGTGGTCCGGGAGGATGACCCGGACCGCCGCGGTGCCGAGCGCGCCGAGGAACGGCGCGTGGCCGGGCAGGAACGCGATGTCGCCGTCGATCGTGCGGCACACGACCATCTCGGCGTCACCCTCGTAGAGCACCTGCTCCGGGGACACGACCATCACCTTGGTGGTGTTCTCAGCCATGGGTGGTCACGAGTCCTGGAGGGTCTTCGCCTTGGCGAGCACGCTCTCGACGCCGCCCACGTTGAAGAACGCCTGCTCGGGCACCTCGTCGAGCTCGCCGTTGGCGATGGCCTCGAACGAATCCACCGTCTCCTCGACGGGTACGTAGATGCCGGGCAGGCCGGTGAACACCTCGCCCACGAAGAACGGCTGCGAGAGGAACCGCTGGATCTTGCGGGCCCGGCTCACGATGAGCTTGTCCTCCTCGGAGAGCTCGTCGAGCCCGAGGATGGCGATGATGTCCTGGAGCTCCTTGTAGCGCTGGAGGATCTCCTGCACGCGGCGGGCGACCGCGTAGTGACGCTCCCCCACGATCTCGGGCGCCAGGATGTTCGACGTCGACGCGAGCGGGTCCACGGCCGGGTAGATGCCGAGCGACGCGATCTGGCGGGAGAGCTCGGTGGTCGCGTCGAGGTGGGTGAACGTCGTGAACGGGGCCGGGTCGGTGTAGTCGTCGGCGGGCACGTAGACGGCCTGCATCGACGTGATCGAGTGACCCTTGGTCGAGGTGATGCGCTCCTGGAGCTCGCCCATCTCGTCGGCGAGGGTCGGCTGGTAGCCCACCGCCGACGGCATGCGGCCGAGCAGCGTCGACACCTCCGAGCCCGCCTGCACGAACCGGAAGATGTTGTCGACGAAGAGCAGCACGTCCTGGTTCTTCACGTCGCGGAAGTACTCGGCGACCGTCAGTGCCGACAGCGCGACGCGCAGGCGCACGCCGGGCGGCTCGTCCATCTGGCCGTAGACCAACGCGGTCTTCTCGATGACGCCGGACTCGGTCATCTCGAGCCAGAGGTCGGTGCCCTCACGGGTGCGCTCGCCGACGCCGGCGAACACCGACACGCCACCGTGCTGGGTGGCGACCCGCTGGATCATCTCCTGGATGAGCACGGTCTTGCCCACGCCCGCGCCGCCGAAG
>CAZKTS010000089.1:0-2631 GCA_964555735.1 uncultured Bifidobacteriaceae bacterium | reverse complement strand
CCCGGCGCCGCCCATCATCCGCACGTAGGTCCACGAGATGGGCAGGATGCCCGCCGAGCCCCACGGCGCGGCCGCGATGGGCCCGACGCCGGTGGCCGGGCCGGCCTCGGGCCGCAGCGGGTGGTTGGGCAGGAACGGCTCCAGGTGCGCCCGCACCGCCACCGGGCCGACGCCGGGGCCACCGCCCCCGTGCGGGATGCAGAACGTCTTGTGCAGGTTCAGGTGCGACACGTCGGCACCGAACCTCCCGGGCTTCGCGACCCCGACGAGCGCGTTGAGGTTCGCGCCGTCGAGGTACACCTGCCCGCCGTGCTCGTGCACGACCGCGCACACGTCGCGGATCTGCTCCTCGAACACACCGTGCGTCGACGGGTACGTGACCATGAGCGCGGCCAATGCGTCACCGTGCTTGTGCGCCTTCGCCTTGAGGTCGTCGACGTCGACGTTGCCGAGGTCGTCGCACTTCACGACGACGACGCGCATGCCCGCCATGGTGGCGCTCGCCGCGTTCGTGCCGTGCGCCGACGCCGGGATCAGGCACACGTCGCGGTCTGGCTGCCCTTGGCTGCGGTGGTACGCCTGGATGGCCAGCAGCCCCGCCAGCTCGCCCTGGGACCCGGCGTTGGGCTGGAGCGACACCGCGTCGTAGCCGGTGACCGCGCACAGCCACGCCTCGAGGTCGGCGAACAGGCGGCGGTAGCCCGTCGCCTGCTCGATGGGCACGAACGGATGGATCCGGCCGAACTCGGGCCACGTGACCGGGATCATCTCGGTGGTCCCGTTCAGCTTCATCGTGCAGGACCCGAGCGGGATCATGCTGCGGTCGAGGGCGAGGTCGCGATCGGCCAAGCGGCGCAGGTAGCGCAGCATCTCGGTCTCGGAGTGGTACCGGTGGAACACCGGGTGCGTGAGCACCTCGGTCGTGCGCGCCAGCTCGGCCGGGATCGCGCGCTCCGTGCGGGCATCGACGTCGGCGACCGCGGCCTCGACGCCGAACGCTCGCCACACGCGCTCGACGATCGCCGGTGTCGTCGTCTCGTCGAGCGCGACGCCCACGGTGTCGCCGTCGACCGATCGCAGGTTGATTCCATCGGCGAGCGCGGCACCGACGACTGCCGCCGCGCGGCCCGGGACGCGAACCGTGATGGTGTCGAAGAACGCGGTCGTCACGACGTCGACGCCGCGCTCGCGCAGCCCCGCCGCGAGGATCGCGGTGAGGCGGTGGACCCGCTCGGCGATCCGGGTGAGGCCGTCGGGCCCGTGGTAGGTGGCGTAGAGGCCCGCGATGACCGCGAGCAGCACCTGCGCGGTGCAGATGTTGCTCGTGGCCTTCTCGCGCCGGATGTGCTGCTCCCGCGTCTGGAGCGCGAGCCGCAGCGCGGGCCGGCCTGCGGCGTCGACCGACACCCCGACGAGGCGTCCGGGCAGGCTGCGCTTGTACTCGTCGCGGGTGGCGATGAACGCGGCGTGCGGACCGCCGAACCCGAGCGGCACCCCGAAGCGCTGGGAGGAGCCGACGACGACGTCGGCGCCCTGCTCCCCCGGCGGGGTCACGAGCAGCAGCGCGAGCAGGTCTGCCACGACCGCGACGAGCGCGCCCCGCGCGTGCGCGCGCTCGATCAGCGCGCGCCGGTCGCGCAGCGCGCCGCTGCTGCCCGGGTCTTGCAGCAGCACCCCGAAGCAGCCGTCGGGCAGGTCGATCTCGGCCTCGCCGACGACGATGCCCAGCCCAAGCGGCTCGGCGCGCGTGCGCACCACCTCGATCGTGTGGGGATGGCAGTCGGCGTCGACGAAGAACGTGTCGCCCGCGCCCGGGTTCATGCGGTGGCACAGGGTCATGGCCTCGGCCGCGGCCGTGCCTTCGTCGAGGAGCGACGCGTTGGCGAGGTCCATCCCGGTGAGGTCGCTCACCATGGTCTGGAAGTTGAGCAACGCCTCGAGCCGGCCCTGCGAGATCTCGGGCTGGTACGGCGTGTACGCGGTGTACCAGGCCGGGTTCTCGAGCACGTTGCGCAGGATCACCGGCGGCGTGATGGTGTCGCTGTAGCCGAGCCCGATGAGCGACGTCAGCACCGAGTTCTGGTCGGCGAGCGCTCGCAGCTCGGCGAGCACCGCGTCCTCGCCCACCGCGTCGGGCAGCGCGAGCTCGGCCCGGTCTCGGATGACCGCCGGTACCGCGCGATCGGTCAGCTCGTCGAGCGTCGCGTACCCGAGGGTCTCGAGCATCTGCCCGATCTCGGCGTCGTCGGGTCCGATGTGGCGCGCGACGAAGTCGTCACTCGCACCCAGGTCGGCCAGGCTCCGCGCCGGCTGCGTCATCTCGTTGCCCTTCCGCGACAGCGTTGCGGACCACGCACGTGGCCCGTCGCTCCCCCGCTGTCGCGGAACCTGAGAGATTCGCTCGCTCCGGCGGGGCCGGTGCGGCTTTCCCCTTCGGTGAGATGCGGATGGCGTCCGCACCTGCTCTCCAGCGTTGCCTCGCCCTGGCGGTCCTGGCGCCTGAGAGGTTCCGGGGAGGGTTGCTCCTTCGGCGTCCCGGACGAACCGGGACTCTCCCGCCGGGGGTCAACGGCTTCGTGGCAGCGTAGCCCCCGGGTCCGCCGCCTCCGGACGTCGGCTGCGAGACTGCTC